>DATBOX010000046.1:0-35508 GCA_036561685.1 Candidatus Limnocylindrales bacterium
GGGGTCGGGGTCGGCGTCTCGAAGGCGGTCGGCGAGGGCGTCTCGGTGGGCTCCAGGGACGGCGTCTCGAAGGGCGTCGTGCTGGTGCTCGCGGTGGGTGAGGCGAGCGCCACCTGCAGGTGGCCGTCCAGGATGCCCAAGGGGTAGCCCGCCGCGAGATCGGCCGCGCCGTTGGCCTGGACCCACGGGTCGGCGAGCGCCGAATCGGGGACGGCGTCGAGGGCAGGCGCCGCCGTCGGCGTCGCTGCGCCGATGTAGACGACCGCCCGGTCGCCCTGCGGCACGGACGTGTCGAAGCCGGGGCCGGAGGCGGTCACCCCATCCTGGATCGCCAGGAGCGTGACCCGTTCCTGCCCCGAGCCCTGGCCCGCGGCGACCGGCTCACGGTCGCTATCGAAGGCCGTGCCGGTGGCCGTCCAGGTCACCGGTCCGGTCGTGACCACGAATGGCACGTGCGCCGCCGAGACGTCACGGTAGTAGGCGCGCCCCGCGAGCTGCGCCACGCTGACGCCAGCGGCGTCGACGCGATCCAGGTGGACCGCGGAACCGCCGGCAAGACGAACGCGGCTGTCGCCGAGCCCCAGGACCGCGGAACCCTGCGACGACACGGTGACCGTGTCGCCGCCCTGGAGCGCCGTGCCCGGCGCGAGCACCATCGGCTCGCCCAGACGCGTGGCGGTGGCCCCCGACGCCGCCACGACGGTCGCGGCCAAGGTGTCCGGCGGCATCAGGCGACCGGAGGCGAACGCGGTCGCGCCGACCAGGATGGCCACGACCACCAGTAGCGCCACCAGCCGCACGAGCGTCCGCCAGACGCGTCCCCGGCTCGTGCGCGGCCGCGACGGGGCGGGTGTGACGGTGACCGGGACGGCGACCGGTGCCGGCACTGCCTCGAGGGCCGGCTCGGCCTCGCGCGCCCAGCGACGTCGCTCGATGCGGACCGCGGCCCGGCGGGCACCGCTCGCGGGGACGGGCGCGACGTCCGGGCCGGCGGGCTCGGGGTCGGCCTCCGGAGGAGCCACTGGTTCCTGGGGCGCGGGGGCGGCCGACGCGGCCTCGAGGAGACGCGCCCGCAGGTCACGGGCGGCCCGGGGTGAGAGGCTGCCGCCGACGGCACGCCTGGCCCTCGCTCGCGCCGCGGCCTCGGCCAGGCGCGTCTCGAGGTCGACGGGGCCGCTGAGCTCGGGCAGGTCACCGGACCCCGGCGCGCCGATCAGCTCAGGCGGCACTGATGGCCTCGTCGGTGCTATCAGGCCGGCGTGAACCGCCGCGGGTGCCGGTCGGGGCCGGCCGCTGGAGGTCCCGCAGGGCAGCGGCGAGGCGCGACTGGACGGCCGCGGCGCGCGTGCCCAGCACGGCCGCCATCTCGGCCGGCCCGAGCCGGTCCAGGTAGTGCAGCGTCAGGACGCGTCGGCGCTCCAGGTCGAGGCGCTGGAAGCCGTCCAGCAGCCCCGGCTCCAGGGCCTGCGCGAAGAGGGCCATGGCCGGCCCATCGGGATCGTCGGCGAGGCTGTGAGGCAGCTCCGCGAGGGCTCGCGCGAGGACCCGGAACGCTCCCGCCCGGTCGACCCGCTGGCCCGTGCCGCAGCCGGCCGCGAGGAGCGCGGCGACCGTCAGATCCTCCGCCGTCGCGCGGTCGGCGACCCGCCGGCGGGCATAGCCGAAGAGGTCGTCCAGCAGCTCCACCTCGGTCGCGGCGAGGCGTCGGGGCGGCGGGGCGGCGGCGGGCGCGGTCGGTCGCGAACGCACCACCTCGGGGCGCTCGACGGGAGGCGGACTGGGATCGCGGCGGGCTCGAGCCATCGGCCCCGGAACCGTATGGCGATGGTCCCGTGTTGACTATGCGCCACAGGTACCGGTGACACCGGGACCCCCGGTCAGGGAGCGGCCCGTGGCCTAGACGGTGATCAGCTCGCGGTGCTCGCCCCAGGCAGTCCGCAGGGTGTCGCTGATCTCGCCCAACGTCGCCTGCGCCCGCACGGCGTCGATGATCGGCGGCAGCAGGTTGGCCGTGCCGCGCGCCGCTTCGGCGAGGGCCGCGAGGGCGGCCGACCAGGCGGCGCCGTCACGCTCCGCCCGCACCTGCTGCAGGCGGGCTACCTGGGCCCGCTCGGCGGCCGGATCGATGCGCTGCAGCGGCGGGGCATGGGTCGCCTCGTCGACGAAACGGTTGACACCCACCACCACCCGCGCCTGGGACTCCACCTCGCGCTGGTAGCGATAGGCCGACTCCTGGATCTGGCGCTGCTGGAAGCCCGTTTCGACCGCCGCCAGCGGGCCGCCGAGCGCGTCGATCTCCGCGAGGAGGGCGGTGGCGGCGGCCTCCAGCTGGTCGGTCAGCGTCTCCACGTAGTAGCTGCCGGCGAGGGGGTCGGGCGTCTCGGTCACGCCCGACTCGTAGGCCAGGATCTGCTGCGTCCGCAGAGCCAGCCGGGCGGCCTCCTCGGTCGGCAGCGCCAGGGCCTCGTCGCGCGAGTTGGTGTGGAGGCTCTGGGCCCCACCGAGCACCGCGGAGAGGGCCTGCACGGTAGTCCGCACGACATTGTTGTCGACCGACACCGCGGTCAGGCTGGAGCCGGCCGTCTGGACGTGGAAGCGGCACATCCACGACTTCTCGCTGCGGGCCCCGAACCGCTCGCGCATGAGGCGGGCCCACATGCGCCTCGCGGCGCGGAACTTGGCGACCTCCTCGAAGAGCTCGCTCCAGGCGGCGAAGAAGAAGCTGAGGCGCCCGGCGAAGCGGTCCACGTCGAGGCCGCGCGCGACCGCCG
Source organism: Candidatus Limnocylindrales bacterium (assembly GCA_036561685.1). Taxonomy (GTDB): domain Bacteria; phylum Chloroflexota; class Limnocylindria; order Limnocylindrales; family CSP1-4; genus DASPUH01. The sequence goes on from DATBOX010000046.1 coordinate 2,772, forward strand.
CCTCGACGTAGCCGATGGCGTGGGCCAGGGTGAAGGCCAGCTCCTGGGCCGCCGTGGCGCCGGCCTCGCGCATGTGGTAGCCGGAGATCGAGATGGTGTTCCAGCGCGGCATCTCGCGGCTGCAGAACTCGAAGATATCGGTCACCAGGCGCATCGACGCCTTGGGCGGGTAGATATAGGTCCCGCGCGCGACGTACTCCTTGAGGATGTCGTTCTGGACGGTGCCCGAGAGGGCCGCCCGGGGGATGCCGCGACCCTCGGCGACCACGACGTAGAAGGCCAGCAGGATGGCGGCCGTGCTGTTGATGGTCATCGAGGTCGAGATGTCGGCCAGGGGCAGCCCGTCGAGGAGGGACTCCATGTCGGCCAGCGAGGCGATGGGCACGCCCACCCGGCCGACCTCGCCGCTGGCCGGCGCGGCGTCGGAGTCGTAGCCCATCTGGGTCGGCAGGTCGAAGGCCACCGAGAGGCCGGTCTGGCCTTGCTCCAGGAGGTAGCGGAAGCGCTGGTTGGTGTCGGCCGCGGTGGAGAAGCCGGCGTACTGGCGCATCGTCCACAGCCGCCCGCGGTACATCGTGGGCTGGACGCCGCGCGTGAAGGGGTACTCCCCGGGGCGGCCCAGGTCGCGCTCCTCGTCCAGGCCCGCCGTGTCGGCCGGCGTGTAGAGGTCGGCGATGACGAGGTCGCTCGTGGTACGGAACTCGGCCTGGCGTTCCGGTTGCTCGGCCAGCGCCTTGGCCCGCAGGCCGTTCCGCCAGGCCTCGCGGCCGGGGTCGTCGGCGGTCATGCCAGCACCGCCAGTTCGTCGCCACGCTCGACCCGCTGACCCGGCTTGACCGTCACCCGCTCCACGCGGCCGGCGCGCTGGGCCCGGATCTCGTTCTCCATCTTCATCGCTTCCACGGAGAGTAGCCGCTGGCCGGCCTCGACCGACTGGCCGTCGCGCACACCGACGCTGACGACGCGGCCGGGGATCTGGGCCCGCACGACCAGCCGCGTCGGGCCCGCGACGTCGCCTTCGACCCGGCCGGCCCGCTCCCGCAGTGCGGCACGGGCGGCGTCCTCCACCGTGACCTCGAACCGCCAGCCACCGGCCACGACCTCCCGGCGGACCTGGCCCGCGGCTCGCTCGGCCGGGGAACCGGGGAGGCGCAGCACGACCGGTCTCGGCAGGGCCAACCGGTCCCGGGCCCCCTCGAGCTCGGCGCCTGCCGCATCGGGTGCCCGGTCCAGGGCCGTGCCGGCCTCCGCGAGCACCGCGCGGCGAGACCGTTGGCCGTCCGTGGCCGTCATCGCGGCCAGGCCTCGAGCGCCTCACGACGACCCGCCGCGGCCCACTCGGTGGTCACGGGGAGGTCCGCTGCCGGGGCGGCCTCGGGCGACCCGTTCGCCCCGAGCAGGGTCCCGTCCGCGGCCAGCGCCGCGAGGAGTGCCACGGTCGTGGCCGTCTCGCGCTGGACGGCGCCGTCCCAGGCGTGAGCCACGAACTCGGTGCTGATGCCGCCGGCCCGGAAGGCGGGCTCGCGGACCAGCCAGCGGTGGAACGGCAGCGTCGTCTGGAGGCCGCCGATCTCCGTCTCGTCGAGCGCCCGGGCGGCCCGGGCGAGGGCCGCCGGCCGGTCCTCGGCGACCACCAGGATCTTGGCCAGGAGGGGGTCGTAGGCCTCCGAGACGACGGTGCCCTCCCCCACCCAGCCGTCGACCCGCACGCCCGGACCGGCCGGCTCGCGCCAGTGGGTGACCCGGCCCGGCTGGGGGGAGAAGTCGGCGGCCGGATCCTCCGCCGAGATGCGCATCTCGATGGCATGCCGCTCGGGCGAGGCCGCCCGCGCCGCGGCGGCCAGGACGCGGCGGGAGAGCGGCTCGCCGGCGGCGATGCGGAACTGCTCATGGACGAGGTCGAGGCCGGTCACCAGCTCGGTCACGCCGTGCTCCACCTGCAGGCGGACGTTGACCTCCAGGAACCAGACCGCCCCGTCCGGGCCGCGCAGGAACTCGCAGGTCGCGGCGCCCTGGAGGCCGACCGCCCGCGCGACGCGCACGGCGAGCTCACCCAGGTGCTTGCGCTCCGCGGGGCTGAGCCCGGGCGCGGGCGCCTCCTCGAGCAGCTTCTGATGGCGACGTTGGGCCGAGCAGTCGCGCTCGCCAAGGGCCACCACCGTCCCGTGGGCGTCGCCCAGCAGCTGGACCTCGATGTGCCGCCCGTCCTGGACGAAGCGCTCCAGGTAGAGGGATCCGTCCCCGAAGGCCGCCTCTGCCTCGTGGGCGGCTGAGGCCAGCGCGGCCTGCAGCTCGGCCCGGTGGTCCACGCGCCGCATGCCCCGGCCGCCGCCACCAGCGGCGGCCTTCACGAGCAGCGGCCAGCCCACGTCGTCCGCCACGGCCGCCATGTGGGCCCGCGCCGCCGCCCGGTCGAAGCGGGCCGGCTCGAGCGTGCCGGGTACCACCGGCACCCCCGCGTCCCGCGCGGCGCGGCGCGCGGCAAGCTTGTCGCCGAGGCCGGCCAGCGTGGCGGGGCCGGGCCCGACGAAGACCAGGCCGGCGGCAAGGCACGCCTCGGCGAAGGCGGCCTGCTCGGCCAGGAAGCCGTAGCCGGGATGGACCGCCTGGGCCCCCGTGGCCAGGGCGGCCGCGACGATGCGGTCGGCGCGGAGGTAGCTCTCGGTCGGCGGCGTGGGGCCCAGCCGGATGGCCTGGTCGGCGGCCCGGACATGCGGGGCGCCCGCATCGGCATCGCTGTACACGGCGACGCTCTCGAGGCCCAGCTCCCGGCAGGCCCGAACGAGCCGGACGGCGATCTCGCCGCGGTTGGCGATGAGCACCCGCGAGAAGGGCCACGCTGGGCTGGCCGACCTGGCCTGCGGGCTCACGCCGGGCGAGCCTCCAGGCGAGCGAGGCGCGCCGCCGCCGCCTCGAGCGTGGCGCGCTGCTTGGGGAAGGCGAAGCGGACCCGAGTGTGGCCCAATGCGGGATCGGAGTAGAAGGATGAGCCGGGCACCGCGGCCACCCCAGGGTCGGCCACCAGGCGGCGGCAGAAGGCGGTGTCGTCCTCGCCGGGCCGGGCCAGGCGGCCGATGTCGGTCATGACGTAGTAGGCGCCGGCGGGCCGGGAGACGCCGAAGCCGGCGGCCTCGAGGGCGCCCACGAGGATGGCCCGCCGCTCGCGGTACTCGGCCAGCAGGGCGGCGTAGTACGGGTCGGGCAGCCCCAGGGCGACCGTGCCCGCAGCCTGGAGCGGGGCGGCCGCGCCAACGGTCAGGAAGTCGTGGACCTTGCGGATCGCGGCGGTCAGGGGCGGCGCGGCGATGACCCAGCCGACCCGCCATCCCGTGACCGAGTAGGTCTTGGACAGCGAGTTGACAGCGACCGTGCGCTCGGCCATGCCGGGCAGCGTGGCCAGGGGGATGTGCTCCCCGTCGTAGACCAGGTGCTCGTAGATCTCATCGGTGAAGGCCACCGCGTCATGCTCGCGACACAGCTCGGCGATGAGCTCGAGCTCGGCGCGCGTGAAGACCTTGCCGGTGGGGTTGTGGGGCGACGTCACCACGATGCCACGGGTCCGCGGCCCGAAGGCCGCCCGGAGCTCCGCCTCGTCGATCGACCAGTCCGGCTCATGGAGGGTCACGAACCGCGCCGTGGCCCCCGACAGGATCGCGTCCGGGCCGTAGTTCTCGTAGAACGGCTCGAATACGACGACCTCGTCGCCCGGGTCGAGCAGGGCCAGCATGGAGGCGATCATGCCTTCCGTCGCGCCGCAGGTGACGGTCACCTCCGTGTCGGGGTCCACCGGCCAGGCCGGGTACCAGTGGCCGGTCTTGGCGGCGATGGCGGCCCGAAACGCCGGCGCACCCCACGTGATGGCGTACTGGTTGACGTCGCCCTCGATGGCGGCGATGGCGGCCGCCTTGAGCTCCCCGGGGCAGGCGAAGTCGGGGAAGCCCTGGGCCAGGTTCACCGCGTCGTGGCGCAGGGCGAACCGCGTCATGTCGCGGATGACCGATTCGGTGAAGCGACCCGCCTTGGCCGAAGTGCGCGGCATCGTCCCTCCATCAGGCGGCCGGTCGGCCGCGTGGGCAGTCTAACCAGCCTACGATACGCAGACCGATGGACGACCCGACCCTCCCCTCACACCATGGACCATGGGTGCGCCGGCGCCGCACCGTGGCCTACGAGAACGAATGGCTCGTCGTGTGGCACGACGAGGTGACGCGCCCCGACGGCCAGCCGGGCATCTACGGGGTCGTCCATCCGCGCAACCTGGCGGTGGGCGTCGTGGCCGTGGACGACATGGGGCGCATCCTGCTGGTGGGCCAGTACCGCTACACGCTGGACCGCTATTCGTGGGAGATCCCGGAGGGCGGCGCGCCGCGCGATGAGGCCCCGCTGCTCGGCGCCCAGCGCGAACTCGCCGAAGAGACCGGCTACCGGGCCACGATGTGGCGGGAGCTGGCGACCCTCCACACATCGAACTCGCTGATGGACGAGGCCGGCGTGCTGTACGTCGCGACCGGCCTGGTCCAGGGTGACGCGGCACCCGACCCGACCGAGGAGCTGGACCAGCGCTGGGTCGCCCTGAGCGAAGCGCTGCAGATGGTCGAGCAGGGCGAGATCACCGACGCGCTGACCATGATCGGCCTGCAGCGCCTGGCCCTGGAGCGCGCCGCCGGCTGACCGATCCGCGGCAGGTGTCTTTGCGCAAAGACACCGCGGCCGGTGACTCGGGCTTTCAGAGCGGGATGTTGCCGTGCTTGCGCGGCGGGTTGCGGTCGCGCTTGGTCGCCAGCAGCTCGAAGGCCGCCACGATGCGCGGCCGGGTCGACGACGGTTCGATGACGTCATCGACGTAGCCGCGTGAGGCGGCGATCCACGGGTTGGCGTGGCGGGCTTCGTAGTCGGCGGTGAGCTGCGCCCGCAGCGCGGCCGGATCGTCGCTCGCTGCCAGCTCGGCGCGGTGCAGGATGTTGACGGCGCCTTCCGCCCCCATCACCGCGATCTGGGCCGTCGGCCAGGCCAGGTTGATATCGCCGCGGATGTGCTTGCTGCTCATGACGTCGTACGCGCCGCCGTAGGCCTTGCGGGTGATGACGGTGACCTTGGGCACGGTCGCTTCGCAGTAGGCGTACAGCAGTTTGGCGCCGTGGCGGATGATGCCGCCGTGTTCCTGCTGGACACCGGGCAGGAATCCGGGCACGTCCTCCAGGGTCAGCAGCGGGACATTGAACGCGTCGCACATCCGGACGAAGCGGGCCGCCTTGTCCGAGGCATCGATGTCGAGCGCCCCGGCGAGCACCGCCGGCTGCTGCGCCACCACACCGACGCTGCGGCCGCCGAGATGGGCGAAGCCGATCAGGATGTTGCCGGCGAAGCCGGGCTGCAGTTCCACGAACTCGCCGTCATCGACGAGGCGGGTGATGACCTCGTGCATGTCGTAGGGCTGACTCGGATCGTCCGGCACGATCGCGTCAAGCGCCGCGTCGGACCGCGAGGTGGGGTCATCGGTCGCCCGCAGCGGCGCGTCGCCCAGGTTGTTCTGCGGCAGGAAGCCGAGCAGTGTGCGCGCGGTCGCCAGCGCGGTGGCCTCATCGGGTTCGGCGAGGTGCGCCACACCGCTGATCGTGGCGTGCGTCTGCGCGCCGCCCAGGCGTTCGAAGTCCACTTCCTCGTGGGTCACGGCGCGCACCACGTCGGGGCCGGTCACGAACATGTGGCTCGTGCCCTCGACCATCACGATCAGGTCGGTGATGGCCGGCGAATACACCGCGCCACCGGCGCACGGGCCAAGGATGACCGACACCTGCGGGATGACGCCGGAAGCGAGCGTGTTGCGCAGGAAGATGTCGGCATACGCGCCGAGCGAAACGACGCCCTCCTGGATGCGCGCCCCGCCGGAATCGTTGAGGCCCACGACCGGCGCCCCGACCTTCATGGCCAGGTCCATCACTTTGCAGATCTTGCCGGCGTGAGCCTCGGACAGTGAGCCACCGTAGATCGTGAAGTCCTGGCTGAAGACGAAGACGGGCCGGCCGTCGATCAGGCCGTGGCCGGTGACGACACCGTCGGTCAGGTAGCGCTCGCCCGCTCCTTCGTGATCGCCGACGCGGCCGGTGACGAACGCGTCCAGCTCGACGAACGAGCCTGGGTCCAGCAACAGCTCCACGCGCTCATGCGCCGTCAGCTTGCCGCGCGCATGTTGGGCCGCCACGCGCTCCGGGCCGCCGCCGGCACGGGCCGCCGCGCGCATCTGGCGCAACTCCGCAAGGCGGTCGCGGTTGGTCGACACGGGCACCTCCACGGTTCGCGGGCGCGGGGACTGGCCGCGCCATCGTAGCGCGGCCGCGTGAGATATCCACAACCATGGTGAACAACTCGCCGCAGTTGTGGATAACCAGTTGTGTCGTGATGGCCCTGAGTGGAGTAGATTCCGCACCCCTGATCCGAATGAGGTGACGCACCCGTGGCCGATGTGATCGCCATCGCGAACCAGAAAGGCGGCGTGGGCAAGACCACCACGGCCATCAACCTGGCCGGCGCGCTCGCCGAGCAGGGCTACCGCCTGCTGTGCGTGGACATGGATGCCCAGGCCAACCTGACGGTCGGACTCGGCATCAATCTGGGCACGGTCGAGCGATCGATGGCCGACGTGCTCGCCGATTCGCGCGCCACGATGGACGAGGTCGTGCTGCCGACGCAGACGCCGGGCATCGACGTCGCGCCGTCCACGCTCGAGCTGGCCTCCACGGAGGTGGAACTCTTCACCGCCATCGGACGCGAGCAGGCCCTGCGCGAGGCGCTCGGAGGTTGGGCCCAGAACCAGTACGACTACATCCTCGTCGACTGCCCGCCCACGCTCGGCCTGCTGACGATCAACGGTCTGGTGGCCGCCGACAGCGTGATCATCCCGGTACAGACGCAGTACTACGCCCTGAAGGGCCTGACCGCGCTCCTCAAGGTCATCAACCAGATCCGCGCCAAGGGCCTCAATCGGGACCTGCGCGTGATGGGCCTGCTGCCCACCTTCTACGATGGCCGCACCATCCTGGGCCGCGAGATGCTCGACGAGCTGCGCGAGCTGGGCGACCACCACGTCTTCAGCAGCATCATCCGGCAGACGGTCAAACTCGGCGAGGCTCCCCTGACCGGCCGGCCAGTCACGGCGTACGCCAGTTCATCGGAAGCGGCACGCTCGTTCCGCGAGCTTGCCCGGGAGGTGATCGATCTTGGCCAGGCCTGACTTCCGCGGGACGGCCGCACGCCGACTCTCGGAGGAGCGCGAGCTCTCCCCTACCATCATCAGCCTGCTCTCGCCCGAGGGCCGGACCAAGGCCACGAGCAGCCGCCTCGTGCCGGTCGACCGCATCGACGCTAATCCCGACCAGCCGCGCCAGACATGGGACGAAGCGGCACTGGACGACCTCGCCGCGTCGATCCGCGAGCACGGCGTCCTCCAGCCGGTGCTGGTCCGCCCGCGCGACGGCGGCCGCTACCAGCTCGTGGCCGGCGAGCGCCGCTGGCGAGCCGCCAAGCGGGCCGGCCTGCAGACCGTGCCAGCCATGATCGAAGAGATCGATGACGACACGGCCTTGGAGATCGCCATCATCGAGAACCTCCAGCGGGAGGATCTGTCGCCGCTCGACGAGGCGCTCATGTTCGAGCGCATGACGGCGGACCACGGCTACAGCGTCCGCAAGCTGGCCCAGAAGCTGGGCAAGGACAAGGGCTACATCGAGAATCGCCTGCGCCTGGCCGATGCCCCGCCGGAGGTCCAGCAGCTGGTGTCTTTGCGCAAAGACACCCTGTCACATGCCTACGAGCTGCTCAAGGTGGAGGACCCGCGCAAGCGGCGCCGTCTGGCCGAGCAGGTGGCCCGCGGCGAGCTGAGCCTGGTCAAGCTCCGTGACCGCGTTGAGGGCCGACGCTCCACGCGAGCCAAGCCAGGTGCCGAGCCGGCCGCCCCCGCGGAGGACACGGCACCTGTCGACGAGGCCACCGCGGCCTGGACCGGCGTGCGGCCCGCCAAGGCGCTGACCGACGATTCGCTCGTCGACGCCAAGGGCCACTTCGCCGAGGCGCTCGAGGAACTGGTGCAGGTCCTGGAGGATCCCAAGGCCCTGGGCGAGATCGGCGGGGTCGACCGGGCCAACCTGGCCAAGTACCTCACGATCGTGAAGCTGCGGCTGGAGAACGCCATCGCCGTCGTGCGCGCCGGCGAGCCCAAAAGCTGACCACCACCCGAGGACGAGCCCACACGGCTCGGCCCAGGGTCAACTACTGCAGGGCGAACCAGCCGACCGCGACAAGTGCGACCGCGACGGCCTGCAGCTCCCACCCCAGCCGCCGGTGCCAGTCGACCCGGCTGGCCGATAGCCGCGCCCCCGTCGCGCACACGCCGGCGCCCAGGACCACCGCAAGCCACGCGGCCGACACCGGTGAAGCGGGCGACCAGGCCGTCACCGCGGCCAGCGCGACGACCGCGCTATCGCACGCGACGATGACACCAAGCGCACGACGCCGGCCGAGGACGCCGGCCAGGCCGGCCGTGCCGGTCGCCTCGTCCCCCTCCAGGTCGACCAGGCCGTTGGCGACGGCAAGGGCCGTGCCGGCCAGCAGGGCCAGGGCCGACAGGATCGGGAACCGCGGTGGCAGCCCCGCCCCGGCCCCGAGCCAGGCGAACGCCGGCACGAGCGGCAGGGCCAGCGCGTACGCCAGCCACGACCAGGCCGTCCGTTTCAGGCGGAGGTCATACCCCAGGCCAAGGCCGTAGCCCATGATCGCGACGAACAGCACGGCCGGCCCGAAGAGACCGGCCAGGGCCAGGCCGGCGAGCCCCCCGACGAGCGCCACGCCGATCGCCGTCCGCCGCTGGACCAGGCCCGCGGGGATCGGCTTGGCGGGCTTGGCCTGCCGGTCGGCCGCCGCATCCACCACGTCGTTGGTCGAGCCGATCGACGCCTGGAGACAGAACATCGCCACGGCAAGGGCCGCCGCGGTGAGGGCCGCGCCCCCCGCCAGGAGGACGAAGGCCGCCGTCGCGCCAGCGTCGAGCAGGCTGGGAAACGGATGGATGAGACGCACCGCGCGGAGCCACCGCCTGGGAGCCGGCCGGCTCGAGGGGCGGCTGACCCCCTGATCAGGTGTAGACGAGCTCGTTGAAGTTTTCGACGAGGTAGTCGATGAGGCGCGCGCGCGCGTCCTTGACCTGTGCCCGGAGGCCCGGGACCAGGCAGTGCAGCGTGATGGCCGGCACCATCATCTCGCCCTCGTCGGTGCGACCCACGGTGGCCGGCGGTCCCCCGCCGGCGGCGTAGACCCGCTCGAGCTCTCGGTCGCTCAGCCCGGTCGCCTTGCGGAAGTCGGCCAGGACCCGGCGGACACCCCGGCTGATGGACACGTCGCGCATCAGCTCGATGGCCCAGGCGTCCACCTGCGCGTCGGGCTGGCCGTCCAGCCGGCGGCGGTACTCCTGTGGGTCGGGCGACAGGCCGGTCTCGCTCATGGGGTCATGGTAGCCAGGGCCGGGGTCACGCGACGGGGTCGCCCGTGGCGGCGGGTTGCTCGGTGGCGGTCCCCGAGCCAAGCAGGCCACTCACGTGGTCCGAGGCCACGCGGCCGTCGATGCGGGCGAAGAGATGGGCGATCCAGGTGGTGATGCCGTCAGCGGCATCGTCGACGCCCTGGAGCACGATCCCCTCCACCTGCACCATGACGTAGCGATGGCCGTGGTGGGCCTCCACATTGAGGTCGCCGATGGTCACCCGGTTCCACCGGATCAGCTTGGCAGTGGCGCGCGGGCCTTCCTGCGGCACGTTGACGCGGACGTTGCAGACGCCCAGGCCGGCGTCCGTGGCGGCGAGGATGGTGTAGCGCACGCCGGGGTCGTCGCCCCACACGACGTAGGCCACGGGATCGCGCATGGCCCCCACGCCGCGCAGGGCGGGCTCGAAGGCCGCCGCCACCTTGGCGGTCATGACCTTGGCGCCCTGGGTCGTCTTCTGCCACTCGCTCAGCCGCATCATCAGAACCCTACCACGGGCTATGCTGGCGTCATGCAGGTGGATCGGAGCCGCTTGGGCTGGGGGCTCTTCCTGGTGCTGCTGGGGCTGGTGCCGCTCGGCGTGGCGGCCAACGTGCTCGATGGCAGCACCGTCCGCCAGGCCTGGCAGCTGTGGCCGCTCGTCCTGATCGGCGTTGGGGTGGGCGTCCTCCTCGGCCGGGCGCGCGGCGCCCTCGTCAGCACCCTTGTCGTCTCGATCTCGCTGGGGCTCGCCGCGGGCGGCCTGCTTGCCGGGGCCGGTGGCGGCGCCCTGGCCGGCGGCGCCTGCGCGCCCGGCACCACCCGCGGCACGGGCCACGGCGGCACCCTCACGAGCGGCACGACCGTCACGATCCAGGGCGGCTGCGGCGACCTCCACGTCACGGCTCAGCCGGGCACCACGTGGCAAACCGGTGACGACCCCATGGTCGTGGCTGACGGCCAGAACTGGACGATCACCGCCCGCGGCGATATCTTCCGCGGCCGGGACACCCTGACGGTGGCCCTGCCCACCGATCCGCAGCTGGACCTGCACCTGAAGTCCGGCCTCGGCGACCTGTCGGTCGCCCTGCCGGGAGCCCATCTGAGCGGCCTGCAGGCCGATGTCTCCCTGGGCAGCGGCGTCCTCGACCTGACCGGCGCGACCCTCAGTGGCACGCTCGACGGGAGCTTCAGCTTCGGCTCCGGGACGGTCATCCTGGCCGGTGGGTCATACAGCGGGACCCTCTCGTCGAGCTTCGGCAGCCTCGACGTGTGCGCCCCGCCCGGCGTCGCGGTCCACGTCACGGCGCACTCCGGCCTTGGCTCGGTCGACGTCGGCGAGGGGTTCGACAAGGTCGGGGACGGCTGGCAGACCGCCGACTACGCCACGGCCACCCAACGCGCCGACCTGCACCTGTCCACGTCGTTCGGCTCGCTCAGCATCACACGAGGTACCTGCGGATGACCAGCCCAAGCACCCCTCCCCCGGCCGATCCGGCCGCCCCGGCCCAGGGCCAGCAGCCGCCCCAGGGTCCACCCGCCGGCCAGGCCGGCTGGCAGCCCGGGTGGCAGCCGGGTTGGCAGGCACGCCACCAGCACGACGAACGCCGCGGCGCGATCGTTGGCGGCCTCATCCTGGTGCTGCTCGGCCTCGCCTTCCTGGCCCAGGAGTTCGTGCCGGACCTGGACATCGGTCGCTTCTGGCCCCTCATCCTGGTCGTCATCGGCGCCGCCCTGATCCTCTCGTCCGTCCGCCGCTCGGCGTGACCCCGGCCGCGACCGCCGGGCGCGCGCTCGTCGGCGCCCTCGTCGAGGGCGGCATCCGGCACGCCTTCACCGTGCCGGGCGAATCCTTCCTGGGCGTCCTCGATGCCCTGCACGACGCGCCGATCCGGACCGTCGCCACGCGGCACGAGGGCGGCGCCGCGTTCATGGCCGAGGGCTACGGCCAGCTGACCGGCCGGCCGGCGGTCTGCCTCGCCACCCGCGCCGTCGGCGCGGCGAACCTGTCCATCGGCCTCCACACCGCCACCGCCGACTCGACCCCCCTGCTGGCCGTGATCGGCCAGGTGCCGCGCGCATTCCGCGGGCGTGGGGCCTTCCAGGAGGTCGACCAGGTGGCGACGTTCGGGAGCCTCTGCAAAGCGGCGGTGGAGGTCGACGACCCCCGGCGGCTGGCCGTCGAAACGGCCCGTCTGCTGGCCGTCAGCCGCAGCGGCAGGCCCGGGCCGGTCCTGCTCGCGGTGCCCGAGGACGTCGTCGAGTCCGAGGCGCCGGCCGTCGCTACGGACGCTGCGCCCCCCGAGGCGCCCGTCCTTCCGCCGGACCCCGCGACCCTCCGCCGGGTCCTTGGCGAGCTCGCGGCGGCATCCGCACCGCTGATCGTGGCCGGCGCGGGCGTCCTGCGGTCGGGCGCGACGGAGGCGCTGGTCGCCTTCGCCGAGCGGTTCGCCGTCCCGGTCGTGGCCAGCTGGCGCCGGCCGGATGTGATCCCGAACGAACATCCGTTCTATATCGGCATGACCGGGCTGGCCTCACCGCCGACCGTGCGGGAGCGCTTCGCCGCCGCCGACCTCGTGCTGGCGCTGGGGACGCGGCTCAACCAGATGACGACCTTCGGGTACGCCCTGCCGGCCGCGGGCACACGCCTCATCCAGGTGGACGCGGCACCGGGCTTCGCGGGCGACCGCCGCCGGCCGGACCTGACGCTCATGGCCGACACCCGCCGCTTCCTGGAGGCCGTGCTGGCCGTCCCGGACGCCCCCCTGCCCGACGCGGCGGCCCTCGCCGCTCGCCGGGCCGCCGTCGCCGTCGATCGCGCCGCCTACCTGGCCGCCACGACGCTCCGCGGGCGCGCGCCCGGGACGGGCGGTGACCGGGTGGATCCGGCCGTCGCCGTGCACGCCCTTGCCGCCGCGCTCCCCCGCGACGCCATCGTGACCACCGACGCCGGCAACTTTGCCGGCTGGTACGCCCGCGGCCTGCGCTTCGCGGCTGGTCAGCGCTTCCTCGGCCCCACCTCCGGCGCGATGGGCTACGCCCTGCCTGCGGCCATCGGAGCGAGCGTCGCCGAACCCGGCCGCCCGGTCGTGGCGCTGGCCGGCGACGGTGGCTTCGCCATGCTGATGGCCGAGCTGGAGACGGGCGTGCGGGCAGGGGCGCACGTGACCGCCATCGTCCACGACAACCAGCGCTACGGGACGATCCGCATGGACCAGGAGCGTGCCTTCCCCGGCCGCGTCATCGCCACCGAGCTGGGCCCGCTCGACTTCGCCGCCGTGGCCGAGGCCTGCGGGGCTCGCGCGTGGCGGGTGGATCGCGACGCGGACGTCGCCCCGGCCATCGAGGCGGCCCTGGCCGACCCCGGTGTGACGCTGGTCCACCTGCGGACCGACCCGCGCCGCCTGTCGGTCGACCGTGACCTCGCCTGACGACTCCGCTACGATCGGCGGCGTGACCAGCGGTCGTGTCTTCCGGCGGGTGCTCGACCGCGAGCCGCCCGTCGCCGTGCGGGCGGAGGGCAGCACGATCTGGGATGCCGACGGCCGCTCGTACCTGGATGCCGCCGGCGGGGCCATCGTCGTGGGCATCGGCCACGGGCGCGAGTCGGTCGCCCGCGTGATGGCCGAGCAGGCCGGGCGCCTTGCCTACGCCCACGGCACGGCCTTCACGAGCGAGCCGCTGGAGGCGTACGCAGCGGAGCTCGGGCCCCACCTGCCGATGCACGAGCCGGCGATCTACCCGGTGAGCGGCGGATCGGAGGCCATGGAGACGGCCCTCAAGATGGCCCGCGCCTATCACATCGCGCGCGGCCAGCCGGACCGCTGGGTGGTCATCGCCCGCTGGGGCAGCTACCACGGCAACACCCTCGGGGCGCTCGACCTGTCCGGGCGCAAGCCGCTGCGGCGCCCGTACGAGGCCTGGCTGGGCCGGTTCCAGCACGTGAGCGCCGCCTATCCCTATCGCGCCGCCGATCCCGACGCCCGGGCGCTTGGCACCGCCGACGCCGCGGCCGCGGAACTGGACGCGGTCCTGGAGCGGGCCGAGCCCGGCAGCGTGGCCGCCTTCGTGGCCGAGCCGATCGTGGGCGCCACGCTCGGGGCGGTCGAGCCGCCACCCGGCTACTGGCCCGCCATCGCCGAGGTCTGCCACCGCCACGGGGTGCTGCTGGTGGCCGACGAGGTCATGACCGGCTTCGGCCGCACCGGCCACTGGTTCGCCATGGACCAGTTCGGCGTCCAGCCGGACATCCTCGTGGCCGCCAAAGGCGCCACCTCCGGCTACGCACCCTTCGGCTTCGCGGCCGCCAGCGGCGAGGTCTTCGACACGATCCGGGCGGGCGGCGCCTTCACCCACGGCTTCACCTTCAGCCACAGCCCGGTCGGCGCGGCCGTGGCCCGCGAGGTGCTGCGCATCCTGCAGGACGAGCGGCTGGTGGAGGCCAGTGCCGCCAAGGGCAGCCATCTCCTTGGCCTGCTCCACGAGCGCCTGGGCGGCCATCCCCATGTCGGTGACATCCGTGGGCAGGGCCTCTTCGCCGCCCTCGAGCTGGTCGCCGATCGCGCCACCCGCGCCCCGTTCCCCCGCTCCCAGCGGCTCGCCGAGCGGGTGCTCGCCGCGGCCCGCGAGCGCGGCCTGCTGCTCTACTCGGGGACCGGCATGGCCGACGGCGTGCAGGGCGACGCCGTGCTGCTGGGCCCGCCCTTCGTCATCAGCCGCGAGGAGACAGAGGCCGTGGTCGATCGCCTGGCCCAGGCCCTCGAGGCCGCGGTGGCCGCTACCGTCGCGACAGCCGTCTGAAAGGAGCCGCCGCCGTGTGCTACGAACCGAGCGACCGCCCGCCGATCGCCCCCATGGCCGGCGGCAGCGTGGAGACCGACCAGCTGGAGCTCGTCGCCGCCGACGGCAACCACCTGGCCGCGTTCGTCGCACGGACCGGCGACCGGCCCTCGCCGCACGCGGTGCTCATCCTGCCCGATGTGCGCGGTCTGCACCCGTTCTACGAGGCCCTCGCCGAGCGCTTCGCCGAGGCCGGGGTGGACGCCCTGGTGATCGACTACTTCGGGCGTACCGCCGGCGCCGGCCGACGGGACGATTCCTTCGACTACATGCAACACACCGTCCAGACGACCTGGGCGGGCCTGTCCGCCGACATCGAGGCGGGGGGCAAGGCCCTGCAGACCGGCGGAACCCGGCCCGTCTACACCATCGGCTTCTGCTTCGGGGGCCGGGCCAGCTTCCTGTCGGCCACGCTGACCGAGCCGGGATTCGCCGGCGTCATCGGCTTCTACGGCCCGCCCGGCCCGAGCCGCCACACCACGCCCCAGCCGATCGAGTCGGCGGCCCGGTTCACCTGTCCGGTGCTGGGCCTCTTCGGCGGGGCCGATCAGGGCATCCCGGCCGAGCAGATCGAGGCGTTCGACCACGCCCTCCAGGGCGTCGGCGTGCGCCACGAGCTGGTCACCTACCCCGAGGCGCCGCACAGCTTCTTCGACCGCAAGGCGACCGAGTACGCGGCGGCCTCGGCCGACGCCTGGCGGCGGGTGCTCGCCTTCGTCGGCGCTCCCACGGCCGGTGCAGCGGGCGGGGCCTGATGGCCATTGGGGGGCTCGAGCTGGAGCTGGCGGCCGGCGCCGTCGTCGGCCTTGGGGCGGGCGGCTGGCTGCTCGTCCGCGGCCTCCTCGCGTGGCGCGATATCGAGGCGGTCGACGACATCGGCACCTCGTCGGTCAGCTCGCTGGCGGCCGGTGAGGCGCGCCTGGCCGGCACGATCCAGCCACTCGCCCTGACCCTGCGCTCGCCGCTGCAGAGCATGGAGTGCCTCTACTACCGCTCGCGCGTGCGGCAGGACGAGGGCCGCAACGAGCGGCGCACGATCTTCTCCGCCGAGCGCGCCGTGGGCTTCACCCTCACCGACGGCAGCGGCACGATCAAGGTCCTGCCGCGGGGCGCGACCTGGCGCGTGCCGCCCGCGTGGCAGGAGAACAGCAGCATGCTCGGCGACGACCCGATCGGCCTCGACATCGGGGCCGGCGCGACGATGGCCTCGGCCCTCACGCCGGCCCAGCAGGCCGAGGCGCTGCTGACGGTGCACCCGCCGGATCCGTCGGCCGACGAGGCCCTGCTCGGCGGCGGGGGCGGGCTGCTCGGCGGCACCGTCGGCGGCCTGATGGGCGGCCGGCGCTACTACGAGGAAGCGCGGCTGGCGGTGGGCGACACCGTGACGATCGTGGGCACGGCCCTCCCCTACCGCGACGTGGCCGACCCGGCCACCGCCGACCGCTTCGACCCGGACGTCGCCCTGGCCGACCCGGAGATCGCGGCCGACCTCGCCGCGGCCCAGGCCAGCGGCCATCTCGAGACGGACCCCGCCAAGGCCTGGGGCAACGCCGCCATCCCCGGCTTCGGCATCGGCCAGCCGACCCGTGCTCCGGTGCTCGATCCGCAGGCCAACGTCGAGACGGTCGTGGCCAACGCGCCCGCGGCCACGGCCGCCGCAACGGCCCTCTTCGAGATCCCCGACGACGCGCTGGTGCTGGCCTCCACCCCCGGGTCGCCGCTGACCGTGTACGCCGGCACCCCGGAGGCCGCCACCACGACCGCCTCGGGCGGCATGCTGCAGGCCGGGCTCGGCGTGGGCGTGATGGTCCTGGCGGCCATCCTCCTGGTCGTCGCCCTGGGGGTGCAGTCCTGAACGCCGCCGGCTTCGTCCTGGCGATCGTCCTCGCGGTCGCCATCCTGGGCCTCGCCTTCATCGTGCTCAGCACGTACAACGAGATCGTGGGCCTGGCCCAGCGCATCGACAAGGCGTGGGCCAACATCGACGTCGCCCTCAAACAGCGCTACGACGAGCTGCCCAACCTGGTGCAGGCCGTCCGCGGCCTGATGGGCTTCGAGCAGAGCGTCCTGGAGCGCGTGACGCAGGCACGCGCCGGTTACCGGCCCGACGCGCCGATCCCCCAGCAGGCGGTCACCTCGGAGCAGACGACCGGCGCGGTCAAGTCGCTGCTGGCCGTGGTCGAGCACTATCCCGACCTGACGGCCCACGAGAACGTCATGGCCCTGCAGGCGGAGATCGCCCGACTGGAGGGCGTCATCGCCGACCGCCGCGAGCTCTACAACGACATGGTCTACCGCTACGACGCGCGCATCCAGCAGGTGCCGGCCGTCCTGCTGGCCTCGATCTTCGGCTGGAAGCCGCGGCCGTACTTCAAGGCGGACCCGTCCCAGACGGGTGTGCCCGATGCGACGCTGACCCCCGGCTGAGCGGATCGATGCGGCTGCGCGACCTCGGCGTGGCCATCGGCGAGGGGCGACCGGGCCCGGCCAACGCCATCACCGACGTGCCCGGCGTGCGCGTGGGGCACGTGACGCTCATCGAGGGGCACGGGCCGCTCGTCGTCGGCCGGGGGCCCGTGCGCACCGGGGTGACGGTCGTCCTGCCGCATGACGGCGACCTGGGCCGCGAACCTGTGTTTGCCGGCGCGCACCGTCTCAATGGCAACGGTGAGATGACGGGCTTGGAATGGATCCGCGAGTCGGGCCTGCTGACCTCGCCGGTCGCGTTGACCAACACCAGCAGCGTGGGTGTGGTACGCGACGCGCTGGTGGCGCTGGAGGCACGCGGCCGGGTCCCCGACGAGATCAGCTGGGCCCTGCCGGTCGTGGCCGAGACGTGGGACGGCCGCCTCAACGACATCGATGGCTTCCACGTCAAGGCCGCCCACGTGGAGGCCGCGGTCGCCGCCGCGCTCGGACCGGCCGGCACCGCCGTCGCCGAGGGCAACGTGGGCGGCGGCACGGGCATGATCTGCCACGCCTTCAAGGGCGGCATCGGCACCAGCTCTCGCCTCGTCGAGCTGCCCGGCGTTGCCTTCACGCTCGGGGTGCTCGTGCAGGCGAACTACGGCCGGCGCCTGCGGCTGCGGCTGGACGGCGTGCCGATCGGCGGGGCCATCCCGACCAGCGAAGTGCCCTCGCCGTGGGAGGCTGCGCCGGCCGCCCACGAGGGGGCTGGCTCGATCATCGTGCTCGTGGCGACCGACGCGCCCCTGCTGCCGCACCAGCTGACGCGCCTGGCCCAGCGACCGGCGCTGGCCATCGGGCGGGTCGGGGGCACCGGCGCCAATGACTCTGGCGACCTGATGCTGGCCTTCTCCACGGCCCAGCGCGGCGTGACGGCCAGGGGGCGCGAGGGCCCGATCGTCACCCTCCGGGCCCTGGCCATCGACCAGCTCGATGCCCTCTTCGTGGCCGCCATCGAGGCCACCGAGGAGGCGATCTGGAACGCCCTGGTCGCGGCCACCACCATGGTCGGCCGCGACGGCATCACGGCTCACGCCATCCCCCACGACCGACTCCTGGAGGCGTGGCACCGCGCACGGGGCTGACCCGGCGAACCGGTCCTAGGACCCCCGGTGCGCGGCGGCAGCACGAACGCGGCCGGTGCGGGCGCGAACCGCCGGGGTCAGGACAATCGACCTATTCGCACCAGCGCGGCCCGTCGATAGCCTTCATCGGGCTGTGAGTTCGCCGTCAGCCACGCAGGCCACGGACCACGCGCCGGTTCGGCGTGTGGGCCGGCCGAGGCTGCTCGTGCTCGTCCTTGGCGCCTTCCTGCTGATCGTGGGCATCTCGGCGAGCGGCCAGGCGGCGCTGGTCACCGCCGACCAGCAGCAGGCGCTCCTGGGCGCCTCGGTCAGCGCCGACATCTCGACGGTCCGGACCTTCGTGGCCGCGGACCTCCCGCCCAGCCTCCTCGATCCGGCGACCTCGACCGCCGCCGACCGCGCCACCCTGCAGGCCGCCCTTCCGCTCCTCGTCCGGCGTGGCGAACTCATGGCGGTGGCCGTGCTGCTGCCCGACGGGACGGTGGTCGCCAGCGGCGATGGTTCCGCGGTGGGAGGCCGCGCGCCCGTCACCGACGACTTCCGGACGGCGCTCGCCGGGCAGCACGCCACGGCCGCCATCACGACGCCGACCCAGGCCGGTGCGATCGGCACCCTGGCTACGAGCGCCGTCATGCGCGAGTACGTGCCCCTCATCTGGGGCGGCCAGGTCCGGGCCGTGATGGCCCTCTGGCGCGACGCAGCGCCCCTGCTGGCCAGGCTCGACCAGGAACGGCTCGAGATCGTCGGCATCACCCTGACGGCCGCGCTCCTCTGCACGGTGCTGCTCGGTTTCATCTTCTGGGCCGCCCAGCGGCGGCTGGCGCGCCAGGGGCGGCAGCTCGTCGAGGCGACCCGCCACGACCCGCTGACGGGACTCCTCAACCACGGCGCCCTGGTGGAGCTCCTGGAAGCACGGCTCGAGGAGGCCCGGCAGGCCGGACGCTCGACCAGCGTGGCCCTCCTCGACGTCGACAACTTCAGCCTGCTCAACGACACGCACGGGCATCCCGCCGGCGACGCGGTGCTGCTCGAGGTGACGCGGCTCCTGCGGCGCCATGCGCCGGCCACCGCCCTCGTCGGCCGCTACGGGCCCGACGAGTTCCTCGTCGTGGCCTCACCGCGCGACACCGGCGCGCTCGAACCCGCCATGGAGGACGTCCGCAGCTCGCTCGCCGAGCTCGGCCCCACGTTCCACGGCTCCGAGCGCCTGCCGGTGACGGTCAGCGTCGGTATCGCCCTCTACCCGCTCAACGGCGCGTCGGTGACGCCCCTGCTGACCACCGCGGCGGAGACGCTCGAGGAGGCCAAGTCCGGCGGGGGCGATGCCGTCCGGGTGGCCGATTCGCACACGGGCGAGCAGACCCAGGTCCACACGTTCGACATCCTCCAGGGCCTGGTCATCGCGGTGGACACCAAGGACAAGTACACGCGCCGCCACTCCGAGGACGTCGCCCGCTTCGGGGACTTCCTGGCCCGGGAGCTCGGCCTCGACCCGGAGACGCGTCGCGCCGTGCACACGGCGGGCCTGCTCCACGACGTGGGCAAGATCGGCATCCCCGACACGATCCTCCGCAAGCCGGGCAAGCTGACCGACGAGGAGTACGCCATCGTCAAGCAGCACGTCACGCTCGGCGACCGCATCATCCATGGCCTGCCCGACCTCGAACTCGTGCGCGCGGGCGTTCGCCACCACCACGAGCGATGGGATGGCCGCGGCTACGCCGACGGCCTGCAGGGCGCCGACATCCCCTTCATCGCCCGCCTGCTGGCGGTTGGCGACGCGTTCTCCGCGATGACGACCACCCGCCCGTATCGCAAGGCCATGTCGATCGAGGAGGCGCTCCGTCGCCTGGAGGACGCGGCCGGCACCCAGCTGGACGAGCAACTGGTGCGCACGTTCGTGGATGCCATGCGCACGGCAAGCGACGCGCCGGTCGAGCCGGCGAGCCCCACCGTCCCCCTGGCAGGCCGGCTGTGGGTGCCGGACGCGGCGGTGGCTCGGGTCGCATGAGCGCCGCCCTCCCGCCTCGACGCCGCGCCGCCACCGCGACGGTCGCGGCCGTCGCGCTGGCCACCCTGATGGCGCTCCTGAGCACGCCGTTCACCGTGGCCGCGGTCCTCACGACGGCCTGGACCATCACGGCCACGCCGCTGACTCTGACGGAAGGTCAGGCCGCGGACGTGACCCTGACCGTGACCGGCGGCACCGACCGCATCCGGTGTCTCCTGATCTCGGTGCCGGCCGACTACCACGTGCTCGACGCCAGCGTCGTCACCATCCCCCCCGGCGAGACCTGGAACGCGCGCTCCAGCGGCGCGGGACCGACCTCGGTCACCTTCTCGTACAGCAGTGGGGCTGGCGGGATCGATCTGCTCCAGGTGGCCGACTTCCGCGTCCAGGTCATGCCGATGACCGCGACGGGCTCCGCCTGGACGGCCACCGCCCACAGCGGGAAGTCCTGCTCCGGCAGCCCCGATGTGGGACCGCCGCTGCTGCCGTTGCTGCCCTTCGTCATCATCCCGGGGGCCACGCCGACGCCGACCGACACGCCCACCCCCACCCCCACCCCGACCCCGGCCCCGACCCCGACCATCACGCCTACACCCACCCCGGCCCCGACCGCCAGCCCGACCGCCGCGCCGACCCCGAGGCCGACCCCGACCGCGGCGCGGTCGCCCTCCGCGACGCCGACCCCACCCCCGCTCCGCAGCCCCGAGCCGTCACCGACCGCGACGGCCACCGCGTCGCCGTCCCCGACCGCCGCGCCCGCCGGCCCGGTGGCCGGGCCGGGGAGCGGCGGCGGATCGCCGGCGGGCCAGGACGTCGCGGTGGGGGCGCCCCGCGGGCAGGACACGGTGGTGTCCGTGGATCTCGGGTCCATCGACCCGCTTGGCTATGAGTGGCTCGTGCCCGGCGCCCTGCTCGGCCTGCCGGGCCTGCTGCTGCTCCTCATCATCGGGGCCCAGGCTGGCCTGGCGGGCGTGTTCGTGCCGCTCACCGGCCGCGCGCTGGCGGGCCAGGAGCGACCGTCAGAGGCCTGATCGGCTAACCCTCGACGCGCAAGGTCCTGGCCACCCCGTCGGCGTTCAGATCGACGAGGTAGCCGCGCAACACTCCGTGGTTGGCCTCGGATCCGGCGTTCAGGCACAACGTCTCACCGACCCGCCGCTCACCGCCCGATTCGTGGATGTGGCCATGCACCCCGAGCACAGGCTTGAAGGTCTCGATCGCGCGGCGGACGCCGGTGGAGCCGACCGGGCCCCGCAGCAGGTCGCCGGCCGAGACGGTCGGGCGCAGGTCGGGTGACAGGAGCGGGGCGGTGTCCAGGCCCGAGTCGTAGGGCGGGACGTGGGTCATCATCACCGTCCGTCGCGTGTCGCGGACACCCGCCAGGAGGGCGGCGAGGCGGTCCAGGAACTCCTCCTCCGGCAGCTCGCGGGGGGTCGACCATGGCGTCGGCGAGGACCAGCCCATGCTCACGAGCTGGTGCCAGGGGCTGAGCTCTACGACCTGCTCGTTGACGTTGCGGCAGTAGGTGGACTCGGCCAGCAGCGGGTCGATCTCGAAATCGTCGTCGTTGCCTGGCATCAGGTAGACGGGCACGCCCGACCCATCCAGGCGCTCGCTCGCCAGCGTCATCCACTCGCGGACCCGTCGCGTGATCTGCTCATGGAAGGCCCGCTTGACGAGCGCCGGGTCGGCGTCCATGGCCGCCCGCTCCGCCTCGGTCACCCGGACCGCGTAGTAGCCCACGTCGGCGATCGCCCGCTCCAGCTCCAGCAGCTCGGCCTCGCCGCGCGCGACACGGCGCTGGCCGAGCAGGTCGGCGGTCCAGACCTCGCCACCCGCACCCTTGCCCTCGTCGCGTACCACCGCGATGAGCGCCTTGCCGGTCAGGTCGCCGGCGATCAGCGCCGCGTCCACCTTGTAGACATTGGTGCGCATCGCGTTGACGAACTTGCGCCAGGCCCGCTCCGAGGCGTGGATGTCGCTGCACATGTAGATGCGGAACGGCTTGGCCACCGGCGCGTCAGGCCTGCCCGGCGTGTACCGGCGGCCAGCGGTCCGCCCACGGGCGTGCCGTCTCGAGTTGCGCGGCCAGGCGGATGAGGGTCGCCTCGTCACCGTAGCGGCCGGTCAGCAGCGTGCCGACCGGCAGGCCGCCGTCCGTCCACGTGAGCGGCAGCGAGATGGCCGGCTGCCCGGTCATGTTGGCGATGGGGTTCCACGGGTTGAAGCCGCAGTCGAAGCGCCACCATTCGACGGCGCCGCCGTACGACGCGTTGAGCACGCCGAGCGGCAGGGGCGGCTGGGCCAGCGTCGGCGTCACCCAGGCAGCGTAGCGCTGGAAGAACGGCGCGACCTCGCGCGTCGCGGTGGCGAGGGCGTCGAACGCGTCGAGCAGCTCCGCGGCCTCCAGCCTGCGACCATGCTCGACGAGCTCCCAGGTGGTGACCTCCAGCTCATCCGGACGCAGGTCACGTCCCAGCTCGCGGGTCGCCTCGCGCCAGCTCTGGACGTTGGCCGCCGCCCAGATCGCGACGTACGGCTCGATGAGCACCTCGCCGTCGAGTGCCGGGGCCGCCTCCTCCAGGTCGTGACCCAGCGACCCGAGAAGCTGGACCGTCTCCTCCACGGCCCGGCGGCACGCGGGATCGACCGGGACGTCGAGCGGCGGCGTCGTGCTGAAGGCGATGCGCAGGCGGCCCGGGTCGGCGCCCGCCTCCGCCAGGAACGACCCGGCCGGCGGCGGAGCGACCCACGAATCACCGGGGGCCGGTCCCGCCGTGACGTCAAGGAGTGCGGCGCTATCGCGGACCGAACGGGTCAGAACGTGCTCGACGGCAAGGCCTGCCAGCGGATCCGGGGCCGGCGCCCACGAGTTGCGGCCGCGGCTGGGCTTGAGGCCGACCAGGCCGCAGCACGACGAGGGGATGCGGATCGACCCGGCGCCATCATTGCCGTGGGCCGCCGGGACCATGCCCGAGGCGACGGCGGCCGCCGACCCACCGGAGGAGCCGCCCGTCGTCCGCGTCAGGTCCCATGGGTTGCGGGCGGGACCGAACAGCGCCGGTTCGGTCGTCGAGTGGTTGCCGAACTCCGGCGTATTGCACTTGCCAAGGATGATCAGGCCGGCCGCCCGATAGCGCCGCACCAGCTCGCTGTCGGCCGGGGCCACGTGGTCCCGGAAGGCACGCGAACCGCTGGTCTGGCGCACCCCGCCCAGCGTCGCGCCAAGATCCTTGAGCAGGAAGGGCACGCCGGCGAACGGGCCGAAGCGGGCGCCGGCGCCGTCCCGGGTCGCACGCGCCGCCTGGCTGGCCTCCGCTCGAGCCGCCTCGAAACGGCGCGTGACCACGGCGTTGAGGGTCGGATCCAGTGCCTCGATGCGGCCGATCGCCGCCTCGACGAGCTCGCGCGGCGTCACCTCGCCGCGGCGCACGAGGTCCGCCTGCCCCATCGCGTCAAGGCGGGCCGGGTCGGTCATGCGGCCTCCACGTCGGGATGCTCGTAGACGACCTGGCCCTCGATCATCGTCAGCAGCACGCGGACGTCGCCGAGATGGCCGAGTCCCGGCCCGGACAGGTCGCGGTCCAGGACGATGAGGTCGGCCAGCTTGCCCACCTCGAGGCTGCCCGTGCGGTCGTCGAGGTGGTTCACATACGCCGACCCGATCGTGAAGGCGGCCAGGCCGTCGGTGAGCTCCAGCGCCTCGTGGGGCAGGAAGGGCGGCTGGTCACGATGCTCGGGCGAGACCCGCGTGACGGCGACTTCCAGCTCGGCCAGCACGTTCGGCGTGCTCACCGTCCAGTCGCTGCCGCCGGCCAGGCGCGCCCCGGCGCGGAGGAGGGAGCGGAAGGGGTACTGCAGCGCGGCTCGCTCGGGCGTGAGGAACGGGAGGGTCAGCTCGTCCATCTGCGGATCGTGGCACGCCCAGTACGGCTGGATGTTGGCCGTCGCGCCGAGGGTCCGGAAACGGGGCAGGTCGGTCGGGTCGACCACCTGAAGGTGGGCCAGATGGTGGCGGTGGTCATTCCGCCCGTTGGCCCGCAGCGCTGCCTCGACCGCGTCAAGCGCCTCCCGCACGCCCCGGTCGCCCAGGGCATGGAAGTGGACCTGGAAGCCGAGGGCGTCCAGCCGCGTCACATCGCGCTGCAGCGCCAGCGGCTCGACGAAGCTCAGGCCGCGGTTGGCGGTCGGTCGCCCGTCGGCATCGAGGTACGCCTCGAGCATGGCCGCCGTGTAGTTCTCGGCCACCCCGTCCTGCATGATCTTGACCGTGTCGGCCTTGAGCCGCCCGATCGCGGACCGGTCGCGACGCTCGACCAGCTCCTGGATCTGCTCGGGGCCCCGCTCGCGTTCCCACCACAGGCCAGCCGTGGCCCGTGCGGTGAGCTGGCCGCGCTCGGCGATGAGCCGGTACGCCTCGAGGTCCTCCGCCGTGACCCACGCGTCCTGCCAGGCGGTGATGCCGTACCGCTGCAGGTATGCCTGGGCCAGGAGGAGGCCCTGCGCCCGATCCTCGAGGCTCAGCGCCGGCACGATCGCCCGGACCATCTCCATCGCGCCTTCGTGCAGGGTGCCGCTCGGCGCGCCGCTGGCGTCACGTTCGATGCGCCCATGGGGCGGGTCCGGGGTGCCGGACGTGATCCCGGCTGCCTCCAGGGCCCGGGTGTTGACCCAGGCGCCGTGGCCGTCGCGATTGACGAAGAACGCCGGCCGGTCAGGGACCACGCGGTCGAGGTCGGCCGCCAGCGGCGTGCCGCCCGGGAAGGCGGCCATGTACCACCCGTCCCCGAGGACCCACGGCGCGTCGGGGTTCGCCGCGGCGTAGACGGCGATCGCGTCGAGGTAACCGGCCGCGTCGACCGGCAGGTCATGAAGCGGGCAGCGAAGCAGGCCCACGCCGGCCATCGAGGGGTGGACGTGCGCGTCCTGGAAGCCCGGCAGGAGCGTCCGCCCGCCGAGGTCGACGCGACGGGTCCGGGGACCGGCCAGGCGCTCCACGTCCGCCGACCTCCCGACCGCCACGAGGCGGCCGTCGCGCACGGCGACCGCCTCGTCCACGGTCCGGTCGGCATCCATGGTCATGACCCGGCCGCCCACGAACACGAGGTCCGCGTGGTCGTCAGGGGCGGCCATGCACGACCTCCCAGCGGCCCCCGGCGCGGTGCAGCAGGACCGTCGTCAGTCCGGTGGCAGCATCTGGTACATCAGCTGCGTCTCCACCCCGGCGCGGCGGTTGCGCCACGTCTGGACGAGGTAGATGACGATGCCGAACAAGGCGACCACACCGACGAAGCTGACACCTGACGAGTTGAGGTACTGCAGCGGGCTCTCGGCGGACGTGATGTTGTTGTAGATCGGGGCCAGGCCTGCGAACCAGTACAGCACCAGGGCGAAGACCAGCCAGACCAGGCCCAGCAGCGGCAGCCAGCGCACCCACGGCGCGTCCTTGACGAGGTCGGGCCGCGTACGGCGAGCGATCAGGGCGTTGATGCCCGGCATGATCCAGGACAGGGACGAGGCGAGGATCGTGAACCAGGCCGAGGCGACCAGATTCAGCTTGCCGTTCTGGGCCGGATCGGCGCTTTGGGCCAGGCCCCCCAGGCCGATCGCCTTGAGGATCGGGAAGTTCGAGAACAGCAGGAAGATGGCCGCCATCACCAGGGTCGCGACGATCGCGTTGGCCGGCGCACGCAGGCGCTCGGAGACCGCGCCCAGCCACTCCGGGACCTGACGGTCGAGGCTCCAGGCGAGGGCCATGCGGCTGATGAAGATCACGTACACCGGCATCAGCAGGAACGGGAACAGGGTCGACGCGGCGCCCGTGAGGGCCCAGATCGGCCACAGCGACGGCTGGGCGATGGCCCCTACGAGCTGGAAGTAGTTGGGCTGGCCCATCGGCAACGACGGGTTCGTGACGTAACCCCAGAAGGCCGCCGCCCAGCCGGTCTGGCCATCCAGGCCCAGCAGGCGTGCCAGGACCTCGGGGTAGATCGAGTTCATGAGCACGGCCATGGCGAGGGCGCCGATGACGGCGATGAGGATGCCCCGCTTGACGTTGCCGCGGACCTCGCCGGAGATGTAGGCCGAGTACTGGAAGCCGATGAACTGGAAGAGCATGACCCCGGCCAGGATCATCAGCGGCCAGGCCGTCAGGGTGGAGGGGCCGAAGCTGAAGCCCGACGTCAGACCGGCGCTGCTCGCGGCGGCGCTCAGCTGGTCGACGGTCACCCCGTTGGCGTACTTGGGCAGGTTCGTGGCGAAGTCGGTCGCGTTGAACGTAAGGACACCGAAGACGGCCATGAGGATCCAGCCGCCGATGCCGATGACCGTGAGGTAGGTCACGATCTTGTGGAAGCGGCGCGTCGGCTGGAGTACGACGAGGCCCACCACGGCGAGCACGACCAGCCCGGCGATCATGCCCGGCACGCCGGTCACCTCACCGGTGCGGTTGGTGAACCAGCTGTTGGCGCCGTTGAAGAAGTCGCTGCCGGTCCCGATGCCGATGATGCGG
Organism: Candidatus Limnocylindrales bacterium; assembly: GCA_036561685.1. Lineage (GTDB taxonomy): Bacteria > Chloroflexota > Limnocylindria > Limnocylindrales > CSP1-4 > DASPUH01. The sequence continues at coordinate 29,195 of DATBOX010000046.1, forward strand.
CCCTCCATCTGGACGCCGCGCAGCGTCAGGGCCGTTTCGAACTGGAGGAGGGCGATCGAGGCGAAGGCCAGGAGCCAGCTCTCGAGCCAGCCCAGGAATGGCCCCACCCGGGGCACGATCCGGCTGGTGAAGACGTAGTCGCCACCCGACCGCGGCATGACCGAGGTGAGCGAGGCGAAGATGAGGGCCAGGATGATGCACAGCCCGCCGACGATGAACGCCGTCCACGACCAGTTGGTCAAGCCCCCGATGACCATGATCGGGACGCCCCCGAGGACGGCGATGCCGTAGGCGCCACCGAGGGTGCCCCCGATGAAGGCCGCCGTGTTGAAGAACAGGGCGTTGGCGACGCTGACCTCGCGGACGAGGCCCGACGATTGCCGTGTGAACAGGGTCCGCCCAGCCGGAGCTGCCATGCGACGCGTGCCTCCTCTACAGGGACGCCACGGCCTGCCCACTGAGGTCCCGGCCGCTCATCCCACCTGCAGCCGCCTGGCTGCTCACGCCACGGAACCGCGTGAGTATACTGCCCGGCCATAGGCCAGAACGCCCCGTCCGCCGGCGCCGGCGTCGGCGCACCCGTCACCCTGGACGACCCCCTCGCCGAGGCGCGGCGCGTGATCGCCCTGGCCCAGAGCAGGGGTCTGCAGGTCCGCCTGATGGGCGGCCTGGCGTTCCACGCCTGCTGCCCCGACTGGACCGCGCGCATCAATCGCTCCGGGCGGGACCTGGACCTGGCCACCCGGACCAGGGACCGCAAGGCCCTGGCCGAGTTGCTCGTGGCCAACGGCTACACCCCCGACAAGCAGTACAACGCCCTCTACGGCCACAAGCAGCTCTACTTCGTCGACGTGCCGCACCAGCGCCCCGTGGACGTGCTGGTCGACAACCTCGAGATGTGCCACCGCTTCGGGTTCATGCATCGCCTGGACGTGGCCGACGTCACCTTGCCGCCGGCCGACCTGCTGCTCTCCAAGCTGCAGGTGGTCAAGATCAACCGCAAGGACGTCCTCGACATCCTGGCCCTGCTGTCGGAGTACCCCTTCGCCGAGGACGACGGCGGAGGCCGGGCCATCTCGCTGCGGCGCATCACCGAGTTCACCAGCAACGACTGGGGTTGGTGGCGCACGACCACGGGCAACCTCGACAGGCTGGTCGCCTTCCTGGACCACGACATCGCGGACGGCGAGCTCGAGTTCGGCCGGCCGGCGCGTCACGATGCGCGCGCCCAGGTGCTGGCCCTCCGGGCCGCCATCGACGCGGCGCCCAAGTCGGCCCGCTGGAAGATGCGCTCTCGCGCGGGCGACCGCCTGGGGTGGTACCAGGAGCCCGAAGAGGTCGGCCACTAGCGGATCGCCGGCCGCCGCCCGCCGACCCGAACGGCCCGCGGCCGATCGCTTGCTCCCAGGAAACTGTGGCCCCATGGGCAAGCAAGCGACGTCATGCGCCTCGACGGGGCCGGCGCGGCGGCGAAATGCGCCGCTCAGGGAACCAGACATGCAGTCCAAGACCGGTCATCCAGCCTTCATGCATCGAGCCGGCAGCTTCCGGCCGCATGTTCCACCCATCATCGGCGGTCGACCGGCCGGCGAGGCCGACACGGCGTGCTGATCAGTCGCTTGCTTGCCCTTGGGACAAGATCGAACCGCCCGAGGAGCCGGCGTGTAGGCCATCCGGCCGGCGTCTCACCGGTGCGGCGGCGCACCAGCGAACGGCCCCCTTTCATGACGGCTTCAGGACGGGGAGCTGTACTGTTGACTGGCGACGTGCAACGTCACGCCGCCTGAAGACCGAACCGCCATCGCCGACCACCGCGACCCTGCCTGGAGGCCCTCCGTGAGCGAACCCAACGAGCCGATCGTGTGGCAGCCGACCGAGCCCGCGTCGCTCCAGCCGGCCGTCGATAGCACCGCCCCCGCATCCGACTCGACCTCCCTCACATCGGTCGTGCCCGTCTCCGCCGAGGCGCCGGCCTTCCACGGCCGCCTCGATCGGGGGAACATCCTCAAGGGTGCCATCGGCCTGGTGGCCGGGATCGCCATCGTGGCCAGCGTGGCTGTGGTCGCCGGGACGGCGCCGACCAGCGACGGCAATACGGCCGGCGCCGCGCCGCAGACCTCGAGCTCGCCAAAGGCGTCGGGTCGCCCGCAGCCGTTCCGCGTCCCGTCGATCGGTGGGATCTTCGGCTTCGGCGGGGGCCTGCCCGGCGCGGCCGTCTCACCGTTCGGCGGCGTGACCATCGCCTCCATCAACGGCACCACGGTCGGCCTCAAGACGGCCGACCGCTGGACCCGCACCGTGACCGTCGACGGCTCGGTCAAGGTCACCGAGGCCGGCCGCACGATGAGCGCCGGCGACCTCAAGGTGGGGCAGGCCGTACGGCTCCAGGAGAAGCACAACAGCGACGGGACGTTCACCGTGACCGGGCTCGTCATCGTCACCCCGAGCGTCGTCGGCCAGGTCACGGCCAAGACGGCCACCACGATCACCATCAAGCGCTTCGACGGCACGACCCAGACCATCGACGTGGACAGCAGCACGACCTATCGCGTCCAGGGCGCCTCGACCAGCGATCTGGCGGCCATCACGGTCGGCATGACCATCGTCGCCAGTGGACCGCAGGCGAGCGACGGGACGATCCACGCCTTCACCGTCCAGGGCGGCAACTTCCGCGTCGATCGGCCCTTCAAGGGCAACCACCCGGGAGCGTCCGGCGCCCCCAAGCCCTCGGCCGCACCTCAGGGTTCCGGGACGAACGGCTGACGCTCCGGCCGGGCCTCGGCCCGATCAGCCCAGTCTCACGACCCCCATGCAGGCGCGAGGCGCGGACCCACCCGATGTTCGAGTTGCGGCCTACGGCCGCTGCTGCACGCCCGGGGTGACCGCGCCGGCACGCAGGGCCAGCTCGATGAAGGGATGCAGCCGCATCATGACCTCCATGCGCGTCCGCTCGAAAGCGGCCAGCTTCTCGGCGTCGCTGCCATCCACCTCGGCCGGGTCCGCCAGGCCCCAGTGCAGGCTGTTGTACGAGCCGGGGAACACCGGGCAGGACTGGCGCGCTCGGTCACAGACGGTGATGACGTAGTCGAACGGCTGGCCCAGGAACCCCTCGACCGACTTGCTGCGGGCGGCCGACCAGTCGATCCCCACCGCAGCCAGGGCACGCACGGTGTAGGGACTGATGCCGCGCGGCTCGGTTCCCGCGCTGTGGACCTCGAAGGCCGGTCCGCCGTGCTGCTGCAGGAGCGCCTCGGCGAGCTGGCTGCGGGCCGAATTGCCCGTGCAGACGAAGAGCACACGGATCGGGGCATCGGTCACGGTGGATCCTCCCTGCGTCGCCCGGCGGGCGGCGTCGATGGTCGCTTCCAGGTCGTCCAGCTCGGCCGCGAGCCGGGCGAGGTCGCCGCGCTGGCGTTCGATGGCCACCCGCTGCCCGGCGATCAGCGGCTGCAGGTCAAGGTCGACCGCGCCGCGGGTGAGGCACAGGGTGGCCAGCCGCCCGGCCTCGACCGGCGCGAGGCCCAGCCGGCGTAGCGTGATGACGAGCCGCAGCCGCGCGACGTCTCGTTCGTCGTACTCGCGGTAGCCGTTGCCGGCTCGGTGGGCCGGCGGCAGCGCGCCGGCGGATTCGTAGAAGCGGACGGCGGATGGGGCGATCCCCACCCGGCGGGCGACGTCGGCGACCCTCATCTCGTCACCGTACACCTTCAAGTGACTTGAAGGTCAAGGGCGACTCACGACAACCCCACGAAACCTGCGGCATCGGGTTGCCCGGCGAGCAGGGCGACGGTCGCGGCCGGCCCGGGTCGGGCGTAGAGGAAGCCCTGGCCGAGGGCGACGCCGAGGTCGCGCAACGCGTCCTGCTCCTCCACCCGCTCGATGCCTTCGGCGATGAGCGTGCCCCCGTTCCGTATCGTGACGTAGGCCAGGCCGGCCACGACCGCCTGGCGGACCGGGTCGCGCTCGATGGCGTGGACGACGCCCATGTCGACCTTCACGAAGTCCGGCCGCAGCCCGACGACGTGCCGCAGGTTCGCCGCGCCGGACGAGGCGTCGTCGAGGGCGACCCGGATCCCATGGCCAAGAGACGCGACCGCCCGACGGAGCGCCCGCCGGTCGTCCGCCGGCGCGTGGGCGGAGATCTCCAGCACGACCCGATGGGTCGATCGCGCCAGCAAGCGGCGCAGCCGGGTGCCGGCCTGGATCGCTGCCGGGGAGACGTTGAGGCTGAGCCAAGGCCCGGTGGGGAGCACCCGAGAGGCGTCGATGGCCGCCTCGAGGCAGGCCAGCTCGAGTTCCACCCCGCGGCCCACCGCGGCGGCGTCGGCGAACCGGCGGTCGGGGCGGACGCCGTCGTCGAAGCGCGTCAGCGCCTCGTGGCCGACGGTCAGGCCGGTATCCAGGGCCACGATGGGCTGGAAGACGGGACGGAAGGCGCGTGTGGCCACCAGGGCGGCGATCTCCGTGTCGACGAGCACGCGGTCCCGGCGCCCGGCCAGCTCCGCGCCGAGCACGGAGGCAGTGACCGCGGCGAATGCCTCGAACGCCGGGAGGCGCTCCGCGAGCCAGCGGATCCGTTCGCCGGCGGCCCCCAGCACCAGCGCGCCGGTGGTCCGCGGCCCGACCTGGAGGGGGAGGACGGCCATGGTGCTGGGATCGGGACCGCTCGTGCGCGGTGTCACGGAGCCGGGGGCCGGGTCCCACGGCCCGACCCACGGTCCAGCGTCGACGCGCGAACGGAGGCGGGCCTCGAGTGGCTCTGCCAGGGCCCGGTTCACGGCGATCGCCGGGTCGGACGCGTCGCTGTCGCCAAGGGCGACGAGGTGGCCGGCGGCATCCACGCCGAGCACGATCGCCCGGTCGATGCCGGCCAGGCCGGCGAGTTCGCGACAGATGCGGCCCGCGGGGTCCTCCGCCTGTGCGGCGGCGGCCAGGCGACCAAGGACGGACGCCTGCTCGTCCCGCGCCGTCGCCGGGGGGTCTGCTCCGGCCGGCATCGTGGGTCCTCGCATGAGCGAGACCGTACGTCGCGGCGCCGATCCACGGCGCGACCCGAAGGTCACCTCCGCACCGCGTGGTGGTACTCCCGGCCGCGGCCACGCGTTCGACCGACGCCAGGCCACTCGTCCAGGGTGGGTGGCGCGCCGTACCATCCAGGCACGCATGTTCGCCGCCACCGAGCCCGCCACGCTCCTCATCGCCGACATCTCGGGCTACACGAGCTACCTCGCCGCGGTCGAACTGGAGCACGCCCAGGACATCCTGGCGGACCTGGTCGATACGGTCGTGACCAGCCTCCGACCTGGCTTCAGGCTGGCCAAGCTCGAGGGCGACGCCGCCTTCATGTCGATGTCCGGCGCAGCGGCCGACGGCTCGGCCCTCATGGACACCGTGGAACGGTGCTACTTCGCCTTCCGACGCCGGCTGCGCGACATCACCCAGGCCACGAGCTGTGCATGCAACGCCTGCATCCGCATCCCGACGCTGGGTCTGAAGTTCGTCGTCCACCACGGCCAGGTCGCCCATCAGTCGATGGCCGGCATGACCGAGCTGGTCGGGAGCGACGTCATCGTCGTCCACCGACTGCTGAAGAACCACGTCGCCGAGGAGCTGGACGCGATCGCGTACGCGCTGTACACGGACGCTTGCCTGCAGGCGAGCGGTCTGGGCGACCCGGCTGGGCTGGGCATGCGCCCGTACCGTGAGGCGTTCGAGGGCGTCGGGGAGGTCGGAGGCTGGGTCGCAGACCTGGCCGCGGCCTGGGCCGCCGAGGAGGTCCGTTCGCGTCTGTGCATCGCCCCGGACCAGGCGGCCATCGTGGTGGAGCGGGTGATCCCGGCCCAGCCTGAGGTGGTCTGGGAGTACATCACGTCTCCCGCCCTCCGTCCGTCCTGGCAGCCACGGGTCACCGCGGTCCTGGAGCAGCCGGTCGCCGGACGCCGCGGCGTCGGCACCGTCAACCACTGCGTCCACGGCAAGAACGCGGTCGTCGAGGAGATCCTGGACTGGCAGCCCACCGACTACGTCACGACGCGTTCGAAGCTGCCGATCCCGGGCGTGCCCAAGATCACGATGACGATCGCCCTGGACGCGGCCGACGGCGGGACGCGTGTCCAGTTCCGCGCGGCGCGGCCGCGCTCGGCCAAGGACCGCGCGGTCCTCGGCATGATCCGCCGCGAGTGGGAGAGGCAGGTCAACGCGTCTCTCGACGCCCTCGTGCCGCTCGCCGGAGAAGCGGCCCGCCGGGCCGCTGATGCGCCCGAGGAGCCGGCCGTGCCCGTCTCCCGCGGCCGCTTCCTCGACGAGCCGGCCAC
>DATBOX010000047.1:0-44560 GCA_036561685.1 Candidatus Limnocylindrales bacterium
CGCAGCGCCACGAGATCCGCGTCGGCGCCCTTGACGAGCCGGCCCTTCCGCCGCGCCCCGACCAGCCTGGCCGGTCGCGTGCTGGCGGCCGCGACCGTCTCGGCGAGCGACGCGCCATGGGCCACGTACCGCACGACCGCGTCCGCGAGGAGGATCATCGAACCGGCCAGCGTCCCGTCGGCCAGCGTCGCCCGACCATCGCGCACGCCGACCTCGAGTCCGCCCAGGCTGAAGGTCCGGTCGCCAGCCAGACCCGCGTCGGGCAGCGCGTCCGAGACCAGGACGACGCGCCCGCCCGCCAGCCGGCGGACCAGGGGCCACATGGCCGCGTCCACGTGCAGGCCGTCGGCGATCAGTTCGACCGCCGGCCGGCGGTCCAGCAGGGCCGCCAGCGCGAGGCCCGGCCCGCGGTGGGTCAGGCCGGTCATGGCATTGAAGAGGTGGGTCGTGGAGCGCGCGCCGGCGTCATAGGCCGTGACCGCCTGGGCGTACGACGCGCCGCTGTGACCGATGCTGGCGACGATGCCGCGGGACGCCAGCAGCCGCACGAGATCGAGGCCGCCGGGGCGCTCGGGGGCGACCGTCACGACCTTCACGGCCTCCCATGCGGCCGGATCGCGGGTGAACGCCGCGACCACCACCGCGGGGTCCACCAGCGCGGCGTGCGCATGTGCCCCAGCGTGCCCGGGGTCCAGGGCCGGCCCTTCCAGGTTCGCGTGCAGGACGGTCGCGCCATCTGGGTCCGACGGCCCTCTCGCCCGACCCACCTCGCCGGCGAACGTCGCGAGCCGGTCCAGTGGCGCGGAAACGGCCGTCGGCAGGAACGACGTGACGCCGCGTGCCGCCAGGGTTCGCGCCATGTGGCGGATGGCATCCGGCCCGTCCATGGCATTCGCGCCGCCGGCCCCGTGGACGTGGATGTCGACGAATCCCGGCGCCAGGAATAGGTCGTCGGAGAGCCGCTGCGCGCCCCGCGCCACCGCGCCGCCGAGCCTGGCATCGACGACCACCGAGATCCGCCCGTCGACCACCTCCACCACGACGTCCGGGCGCTCGACGCCCCCGACGATGGCGCGACCGCGCAGCCGGTGCGACGTACTCACGGTCGGTCGGGCGACCTCCGGGTGATGGGGTGACAATATGCGGACACGTTACAGGGGTAAGTCACCGGTCGTGTCTGTCCCGCGGGCCTCGAAGGTCGCTCACTTCGCCCAGGCGGCCCTGGCATGACTCTGCGGGCCGAGATCGGCCAGACGGCGGCGGCCGTCGGCAACCTCATCGAGACGGCCGGGCCCGCGATGGAGGCCATCGCCTCAGCCGCGCGCGGCCGCGACCTCGCCTTCGCCCTGATCGCCGCCCGTGGCACGTCCGATCACGCCGCCACGTACGCGCAGTACGTCCTCGGCGCCCGCAACGGCCTGGCCGTGGCCCTCGCCGCGCCGTCGCTGGTGAGCCTCTACGGCCGCGCCCCGGATGTCGCCCGCGCCCTCGTGGTGGGCATCTCGCAGTCCGGCCGCTCGCCGGACGTCGTGGGCGTGGTGGAGGACGCGCGTCGTCAGGGTGCCCTGACGGTGGCGATCACCAACGAACCGGACTCGCCGCTCGTGGCCGCCGCCGAGTTCGCCGTGGACCTGGCCGCCGGACCCGAGCAGTCTGTCGCGGCGACCAAGACCTACGTCGCCGAACTGACCGCCGTGGCGCTCCTGTCGCTGGCCCTCGACGGCGGCGTGGACCCGGCCGCGAGCAGATCCCTGGCGGAGGTGCCGGCGGCCATCGAGCGGGCGCTGGCCACCGAGCCCGACGTGGCACGCGTCGCCCGCGAGCATGCCGCGATGGACGGCTGCATCGTCATCGGGCGCGGCTTCCAGTACCCCACGGCGCGGGAATGGTCGATCAAGCTGAAGGAGGTGGCCGGTGTGTTCGCCGACCCCTACTCGGCGGCCGATTTCGAACACGGCCCCATCACGCTCGTGGGCCACGGCACCCGCGTGCTCGCAGTGGCCAGCGGCGGACCCGCCCTCGCCGGCGTCATCGACCTGCTGGAGCGCCTGCGGGCGGACGGGGCAGACCTGCTGGTCGCCTCGGACGACGACGCGGCCCGGCGCCTGGGGCGGACGGCGCTGGCGTTGCCCGATGGCGTGCCCGAGTGGCTCGCGCCGCTCCCGGCGATCGTGCCGGCCCAGCTCTTCGCCTACCACCTGGCGATCGCGAAGGGTATCGACCCCGAGCGACCACCCCACCTCAACAAGGTGACGCTCACCCGCTGACCTCGCGGTTTCAGGCGGTCGGATCATCCAGGCCGGCGCTGGCCCGGTGCATCGTGCAGTAGCCAAGGACCCCGTCCCATTCGCGCCAGCGAGCCCGTTGCTCGCACCGCTTGCCGCGACGGTTGCGGTACGAGCAGAACTCGGGGTGCGGTCCCTCCGTGGTGGCCAGCAGCAGGACGAGCGGCCGGCGGCCGACGGCCGTGCGGCCCGGGCCGCGCGATGGATCCTTCAGCAACGCCGCGACATCGACGCCGCTCGCCCGCAGGACCCGCTCCGCGTCATGGCCATCCATCGCCGGGAGCGTAGAGTGGTTGGGCCGCGCTGTCACGCAGGTGACCAGGGCGCGGCGGGGAGGTTCGATGAGCGACCGGCGCCGGATCGTCGTGACGCTGCTGGCCGTCGTGCTGGCCGCGTGCACCAGCACGCCCACGGTGGTCCTGCAGGCCACTCCGTCCCCGACGCCGACCAACGTCCCGGGCGGGTCCCCGACGGCCACGCCGGCGGAGTCGGCCAGCCCCTCGCCGACCGCTGTGCCGACGCTCGGATCGGTGTCCACCGACCTCGCCCTGGTCGCCGACGTCCGCGAGCCGCGCCTGGGCCTGACGGCGGCCGAGGTCCGGGCCGCCCTCGGCAAGGCCCTCATCCCCTGCGGCCTCACCGACCTGCGGCTCGGCGGGGCGGCGCTCGCGCTGCCGTCGACCCCCTGCGTCGCCGCCGACCAGATCACCGCTCGGGTCCACGGCCACACCGGCCTGCTCGCCCTCCTGCTGCCGGGGCTCGTCGGTCCGCGCGTCAAGGTCCTGCAGGTCGACGGGGCGGACCTGTTCGGGGGCCCCGTCATCCGCTCGAAGCCGTACCCGCTGACGGCGACCGCGAACGGGCTCGCCGCGACCTGGACGGCCTACGACGCGTCGCAGATCCGCACCATCGACTCGACCGGTGACACCTGTCCGGACCGCGGGCCGGCGAACGAGGCGATCGTGCTGCACAAGGGCTGGCCGTGGACCCTCGACGGCGGCTACGCCCGCTACACCGGCACGTACATGGACACGCGCTACAGCGGCCCGACCGGCAACGGCTGGCCGGTCGTCCTGGCCAAGCGGACCGGCCAGACCGGGTCGGTCCGGGCGCTCATCTCCGACTCCGACATCACGGTCAACGACTTCGAGTGCCCCATGCTCGCCGGGTTCGTCTTCCACTCGAAGGGCACCGTCTTCAATGTGGATCCCAAGGTCGGGCCGCTGCTGGCGTCGGCCGGCGTGAAGGTCGTGACGCTGGGGTCCAACCACATCACCGATGCCGGCTCGAATGGCGTGCGGCAGACGCTGCAGATCCTGGACGCCGACCACATCGCCCACACGGGGGCCGGGCTGGACCTGACGTCCGCGCTCGCCCCGGCCGTGGTGGACGTGCGGGGGGTGAAGTTCGGCTTCGTCGGGTGGGACGACATCGTCGGGTCGGGGGCCGCGGCCCCGGGACGACCCGGCGTGGCGCCCCTGACGAATGCCAACGTGAGGACCTCCCTCGCCGCCGCCCGCAAGCAGGCGGACGTGGTCTTCGCCATGCCGCAGTGGGGCTGGCCGGAGTACCACAACGGCTTCACCAAGCTGGAGCTCACGCAGCGGGCGATGTTCTTCGCCGACGGCGCCGACGACGTGCTCGGCAGCGGTACCCACTGGGCGTCGGCGGTCTCGATCACGCCGGGGCCCGGCGGGGCCGATCAGTTCGTCATCGGCAGCCACGGCAACTTCCTGTTCGGCCAGGACTGGAGCCGCCAGACGATGGAGGGCGTGGTGGTGGAGCTGACCTTCGCCGGCACCACGCTCGTGCAGGCCCGCCTGCATCCCTACGTCGTGCTTGATGAGGCCCAGCCGAACCTCATCGATCCGACGACCGATGGGCGCTACGTGCTGAACCAGGTGTGGAGCGTCAGCCAGCTGCCCTGACGGCGGCCGGCTGACGCCCGGACGTCGCCGCGGCCTACATCAGGCCGACGACGTGGCCCTCCGGATCGCTGAACAGGGCGATCGTCGTGCCCGGGGAGACCTCGGTGAGGGGCATGATCACGCGCCCGCCCAACGCCTCCACCTGCCGCAGGGTTCCCTGCGGATCGTCCGCGTGGACGTAGAAGGTCGCCGCGCCGGCCGAGCCGTCCTGGGTGGCGCCGATGCCGGCCGTGAAGTCGCTCTCGGCGACGCCGCGGGCCATGCCGTAGCCACCCGGGTTGCTCGTGTCGAGATCCCAGCCAAAGACCTGGCTGTAGAACTTCTGGAGGGCCGGGCCGTTCTTGCCCGTCACCTCGACGTGGATCACCTTGGCTGCCATCGCTCGATGCCTCCTGGCTGACTACTGCCGTTATTTAAGGGACTTCTAAACTATCACCGCCGGGCGACCCCTTGTCAATCCCGAAGTTTTCGCTTAAGTTTTGCCCATGCAAGCCGACCTGCTGCGCGCCGTGGCCAGCCCACGACGGCGCGAGATCCTGCGCCTGGTGTGGGACCGGGAGATGGCCGCCGGCGACATCGCGCGCCATTTCGACATCAGCTGGCCGGCCGTCTCGCAGAACCTGGCCGTGCTGCGCGAATCCGGCGCGGTGGTCGAGCGGCGTGAGGGCACGCGGCGCTTCTACCGCACCGACCAGCACCGCCTTGGCCCCCTCGCCGATGTGGTCCGCGCCATGTGGACCGAGCGACTGGACGTCCTGGCCGACCTGGCCGAGCAGGTCGAGCGGGGCATCGCATGACGTTCCTCAGCCCCGCCACCGATGACACCATCCAGGTCGAAAAGCGCATCCACGCCCGGCCGGAGACCGTCTTCGCCTTCCTGACCGATCCCGCTCTCTACCGCCGCTGGAAGGGCCGCGAGGCCGAACTGGATCCGCGCCCCGGCGGCATCTACCGCGTGGTGATGCCGGGCGGCATCGCGCTCGGCGAGTACCACGTCGTCGAACCGCCCCGGCGGGTCGTCTTCAGTTGGGGCTGGGAAGGCAACCCGGCCGTCCCGCCGGGGTCCTCGCTGGTGGAGATCTCGCTGGTCGCCGAAGGCGCCGAGACCGTCCTGCACCTGCGCCACTCCGGGCTGCCCGCGGGCGCCATGGCCCAGCACGACCAGGGCTGGTGGCACTACCTGGACCGGCTGGACGTGGCCGCGGGTGGCGACGACCCGGGCCGCGACCCCTTCGAGGACGCCGCACCCGCCACGGCCTGAACCGGCGCGGCGGCGCGCCGGCGCGGCCCGGGGGCAGGCGATCAGCCGCTTGCGCCTCCGGTGGTGCCCCGGGCTTCCTCCGTGAGGTGGGCCTGCTGATCCTCGTAGGCTGGCGTCAACTCGGCCCATCGGGCTCGCCAGTCGCTGGATGCCCGGCCCGCGATATGCGCGGCGAGGTCTTCGATGTGGGCCTGCCACCCACCGCCGTGCGCCGCGGCCTCGCCCAGCGGGAGCCCACGCTCTTCGACGACGAGTCGCGTCACCGAGCCCTCCGGAAAGACTCGCGCCTCGATCTCGGTCTCGTCCGCCTCACCCGGTGACATCCGGAGCAGCAGCCTGCTCGGAGGCTCGCAGACCTCGATCCGACCCGGGCCCTCCCAGCCACTGGTGAAAACGGCGTGGATCTCGCCGCCGACGCGGAGGTCGCCATCGACCTGCGCGATCCATCGCGCAAGGCGCCCTGGGTCCGTCAGGGCCGACCACAGATCTCGGGCATCGGTAGCGAAGCGATCCTCCATCCGGATGACGGCCTTGCCGTCCGCCAGCCGGAGCGACCCGATCACGGTGCTGGTGCTCGCCAAGTCGGCCTCCTTCGCTCGTCCTTTCCCCGGTCGATCTCCGTGTGAAGGTCCGTGATCCGCTTCTCCCAGAGGGGGCGGTAACGTCCGAGCCACTCGTCCACCTGGGCGAGCTGCTCCGGCCGAAGTCGGTAGATGCGCCATTGCGACTCCGTGCGCGCCTCGACCAGCCCTGCCTCGCGAAGCACGCGCAGATGCCGCGAGACGCCCGGTCTGGCGATGGGCAGCAGGGCTGCCAGCTCGCTTACCGTTGCGTCACGATCGCGGAGAACGTCCAGCATCGTGCGCCGACTGCCGTCGCTGACCGCCTGCAGGATCGCGTCCATGGCGCGCAATGTACCCATCAGGGTACGTAACCGTCAAGGTACATAGGTGCAGTGCCCTGAGCGGACGCGACCGCCGCGATCAGGTGACCCCGGCGGCCGGTCCGAACCCTTCAGCGCGGGAACGGCGGCCCGGTGCTGTCGGCGAAGACGGCCGCCACGCTCATGATCGTCAGCAAGCCGCCCAGCAGCAGCCCGACAGCCGCCGCCCGGACCTGGTGGTACTGGTGACGCAGCACGATCCGACGCTCCTTCCGTGTCGTGGCCCTCAGGGCGGGCCGCTGGCGTCCATTGAGACAGGCGGCTCTTGGCCCTGACTTGGCGCCGCCTTACCAGCGGCTCACCCGCAGCGCGGCGGGTCCTCCCGGCCTCGCGGCGGCCGCCGGCCGGTCAAATGCCATGCGACCGCCGCGTATACTCCGGCCCATGCCGCGCGTCGCCTCGCCCGCCCACCCCACGACGACCGGGCCGGAAGGCGCCGCCTTCGGGGTTCGACTGCGCGAGGCGCGCCTGCGGGCCGGCCTGACGCAGGCGGAGCTGGCCGGCGTCCGCTACACGAAGGCCCACATCTCGGCCCTCGAGCACGGCCTGGCCAACCCCTCGGTGGAAGCCCTGGGCTACCTGGCGGGCAAGTTGGGGACCACCTCGGCGCGCCTGCTCGGCGGGCTGGAAGACGGCGCCTGGACATCGCTGGAGGCGGACCTTGCCCTCGCCACCGGCGCCTGGCCGGAGGCGATCGAGCGGTACCGGGCCGTGCTCGACGCCGGGGTCGCTGGGCCGGTGCGGGCCGCGGCGCTGGCCGGGCTGGCAGAGGCCCTCTGCCGGCTGGATCGCGGGCGCGAGGCCCTGCCCGCGGCGCTGGCAGCCGCCGGTGCGTTCGAACAGCTCGGTCTGGCCGACCGCGCGGCGGACGCGCGCTACTGGCAGGCGTGTGCCGCCTACCTCATGGACGCCGCCGCCGACGCTCGGACCGTGCTCCTGGAGCTCCTCGAGCGGTCGCGCACGGGATCCGCCATCGGCCCGGACCTCCAGCTGCGCGTGCTGATCGCGCTGGGGGCGACCGAGGGCCGCGAGGGCCACGCGGAACGGGCCCTGGCCTACCTGGAGGAGGCCCGCGGCGTCGCGGCCGATCTGGACGACCGGCGCCGGGCTGCCTTCCTGCACGGCCTGGCCGCCTCGTACCGTGAACTCGGCGACCTGGAGGCGGCCGTCACCACGGGCCAACGCAGCCTGGCCCTCTTTCGCGCCTCGGCCGGGGCGGGCGAGGTGGCGGCGATGGAGAACGAACTGGCCCTGGCCCACCTGGCGCTCGGCCACATGGACGAGGCCGGCCGATACGCGCGAGCGGCCGTCGAACGGGCAGGGGCGCTCGACGACCGGCGCCTCCTGGCCCACGCGCTCGAGACCAGTGCCCAGCTCGAACTCGCCGCCGGTCGGCCGGCCGACGCCCTCGAGCTGGCCGGCCAGGCGCAGGCCCACGCCCGCACGAGCCACAACCGCAAGGCGGAGGTCAGTGCTGGTTTGACCGTTGGTCGGGCGCTCCGGGCGGCGGGCGACGTCGGCGCGGCGACCGTCAGCCTGGAGGCCACCGCCCAGACCGCCCGCCGGTTCGGCCGCGCCGAGCAGCTCCGCGACGTGCTGGCCGAACTGGCCGAGCTGGCGGCCCAGACGGGCGATCACGCCCGGGCCTACGAGCTGAGCCGCGAAGCCCTGCACGCGGGGCGACCGTGACGACGCCGGTGGCAGACCCGTCCCAGGCGCTCATCGACGCCATCCGCTTCGCGGTCATCGGGGATGACGAGGCGGTCGCCGGGCCGTTCGGGCCACGCCGCGTCATCTATGCCGACTACACGGCGTCGGGCCGGGCCCTGACGTTCATCGAGGACTACATCCGCGACGCCGTCCTGCCGCTGTACGCCAACACCCATACCGAGTCGTCGGGCACCGGCCTGCAGACCTCACGCTTCCGCGAGGACGCGCGGGACATCATCCGGAGGGCCGTCGGGGCCACCGGCGAGCACGCCGTGATCTTCTGCGGCTCGGGCTCCACGACCGCCATCAACCGCTTCGTCGACGTCCTCAACCTGCGGCTGCCGGCCGACCTGGACGATCGCTACCACCTGCTCGAGGCGATCCCCGCGGCCGAGCGGCCGGTCGTCTTCATCGGCCCCTTCGAGCATCACTCCAACGAGCTGCCGTGGCGCGAGTCGATCGCCGATGTGGTGACCATCGGGGAGGATCACGACGGCCACATCGACATGCGGCAGCTGGAGGCGGAGCTGGTGCGCCATGCCGACCGGCCCCTGAAGATCGGCAGCTTCTCCGCCGCCTCCAACGTCACCGGCATCACTAGCGACGTCCGCGGCGTGAGTGCGCTGCTGCATCAGCACGGGGCCCTGGCCTGC
Source organism: Candidatus Limnocylindrales bacterium (assembly GCA_036561685.1). Taxonomy (GTDB): domain Bacteria; phylum Chloroflexota; class Limnocylindria; order Limnocylindrales; family CSP1-4; genus DASPUH01. The sequence continues at coordinate 8,781 of DATBOX010000047.1, forward strand.
TGGGACTACGCGGCGGCCGCCCCCTACGTCGCCATCGACATGGGAGCGGGCGTGCGGCCCGATCACCTCGACGCGATCTTCCTGTCGCCCCACAAGTTCATCGGGGGGCCCGGCACGCCGGGCGTCCTCGTGGCGCGCCGCGAGCTCTTCCGCAACCGCGTGCCCACCGTGCCCGGCGGCGGCACCGTGGCCTATGTCAACCCCAGCGAGCACGTCTACCTCAGCGACATCGAGCATCGTGAGGAGGGCGGCACGCCGGCCATCGTGGAGTCCATCCGGGCGGGGCTCGTCTTCCAGCTGAAGGAGGCGGTCGGGACCGACGCCATCCGCGAGCGAGAGGCGTCGTTCATCACGCGGGCCATCGCCCGCTGGCGGAACCATCCCCGGATCGAGGTCCTGGGCAACCTGGACGCCGAACGGCTCTCGATCGTCTCGTTCGTCGTGCGCTACGGCCAGCAGTACCTCCACCACAACTACGTGGTGGCGCTGCTGAACGATCTGTTCGGCATCCAGGCCCGCGGCGGCTGCTCGTGCGCCGGGCCGTACGGCCACCGCCTGCTGGGCATCGACCTCGCCACGTCGCACGAGTTCGAACGCGCCATCGGGCGCGGCTGCGAGGGCATCAAGCCCGGCTGGGTCCGGGTGAACTTCAACTACTTCATCTCGGAGGCCGTCTTCGACTACATCCTGGAGGCGGTCGAGCTGGTCGCCACGGATGGCTGGCGGGTCCTGCCGCGCTACCGGTTCGACGCGGCGAGCGGGATGTGGCGCCACGGTGGCGACCCCATCGAGCCTCCGCTGAGCCTCCATGACGTGCGCTACGAAGATGGCCGGATGACCTACCAGGCGCACCGCCATCGCGAGCCCGAGTCGCACCTGGCCGACTACCTCGCTGAAGGCCGGCGCATCCTCGCCTCCGCCTCGACGCCGGGACCGCTCCACGGCCAGGTGGGCGACGACTCGGCCATGGACCCGGACGCCGAGTCGCTGCGCTGGTTCCCCCTGCCCCACGAGGTGGTCGCCCGCCTGGGCTGAGCCTCCTGCGCCCCACGAGCCAGCGTATCCTCGGCCGATGGGCATCCCCATCGCTCGCGCCGCCGTCGAGGCACGGCCTCGTCGCGCCCGCCGCCCGGGACCTCCCACCCACGGGCACGGCGGGCAGGAGCTTGCGGCGATCCGCCAGCTCGCGGCGGACCTCGGCCTCGAGGCCGGCGACCTGCTGGGGGCGACGGTCCTCCACGAGGTGACGCATCGCATCCTCGACCGCGAGGCCGCCGGGGCCGCCCATCCCTTCGAGTCGGCCCGGCGGCGGATCACCCGTGCCGCGAACGCCCCCGACGTGACCGGCACGCTGCGGGCGTTCCGCCCGGCGTTCCCGACCGCATCTCCGCTCCCCGACCCGGGCGCCGAGAGCAGCGCCGCGGGCGACCGGACCGCGGCCGGCCGCGCGCTCGAGGAGCTCGTGCTGCTCCGCCTGAACGCGACGAATCCGGCCCTGCGGGGCGTGCGCCGGCTGTTCGACGACGCCGACCTCGCGGCCTCGACGGACTACCTGCGGGTCCTGGAAGCGCTGGACGAGCCACCGGAGGCGCGGGAGGCCGCCGTGGCCGGCCAGGGCCATCGGGCCGCGGTGACCGGCCGTCCTGGCACCGGGCTGATGCGCCTGCTGCGCGGGCCGATCGCCGCGTCACCCGACTCCCTCGCCGGGCAGCTGCTCTGGGTCCGCCGCCACTGGGCGACCCAGCTGACCCCCGAGGCCCGGCGCCGCCTCACCCTGGCGCTGGACCTGCTGGCCGAAGAGGCGCATGCGCGCACCCTGCGCGATCGGGACGCCGGTCCAGGCGGCGGGGACGGCGAGGCGCCCGAGCTGGGGTCGGCCGAGGAGACCGAGCGGTTCTCCGCCGATGCCCCGTGGATGCCCCGCGTCGTGCTGCTCGCCAAGAATGCGTACGTCTGGCTGGAGCAGCTCTCGCGGGCCTACGGCCGGACCATCACGACGTTGGACCAGGTCCCCGACGAAGTGCTCGGCGCGATGGCTGCGCAGGGCGTCAACGGCCTCTGGCTGATCGGCCTGTGGGAGCGGAGCCGAGCGTCTCGCGAGATCAAGCAGCGCATGGGCAACCCGGACGCGGCGGCCTCCGCCTATGCCATCGACCGCTACGTCATCGCCGCCGACCTCGGGGGAGACGCGGCCCTGGACCTCCTGCGCCAGCGGGCGGACGGGCACGGCATCCGCCTGGCCAGCGACATGGTGCCCAACCACATGGGCATCGACAGCGCCTGGGTCCTGCAGCACCCCGAGCGCTTCATCGGCCTTGACGAGCCGCCGTACCCCGGCTACCGCTTCACCGGCCCCGATCTCTCCCCCGACCCGGGCGTGGTCATCCAGCTCGAGGACGGGTACTGGGACCACAGCGATGCGGCGGTCGTCTTCAGGCGCCTGGACCGTTCCAGCGATGAGGCCCGCTACATCTACCACGGCAACGACGGGACGGCCACGCCGTGGAACGACACGGCCCAGCTGGACTACCTCCAGGCCGAGGTCCGCGAAGCCGTCATGGGGCTGATCCTGGATGTCGCGCGGCGCTTCCCCATCATCCGCTTCGACGCGGCCATGACCCTCGCCCGCCGCCACATCCAGCGCCTCTGGTATCCGCCGCCCGGCCACGGCGGGGCGATCCCCTCGCGGGCCGAGTACGGCCGCCTGAGCCCGGCCACCTTCCGCCGCCGGATGCCCCACGAGTTCTGGCGCGAGGTGGTCGACCGGGTCGCGCACGAGGCCCCCGACACGCTGCTGCTGGCGGAGGCCTTCTGGCTCATGGAGGGCTACTTCGTGCGCACGCTGGGCATGCACCGCGTGTACAACAGCGCGTTCATGCACATGCTGCGCGACGAGGAGAACGACGCCTACCGCGCCATCCTGCGCGAGACCGTAGCTTTTGACCCGCGCGTCCTGGAGCGCTACGTGAACTTCATGAGCAACCCGGACGAGCGCACCGTGGCCGACCAGTTCGGCACGGGCGGCAAGTACGCGGGCGTGGCGACGCTGCTGGCCACGCTGCCCGGCCTGCCGCTGCTGGCGCACGGCCAGCTGGAGGGCTATCACGAGCGCTACGGCATGGAGTTCCGACGACCGCAGCTGGAGGAGCGGCCCGACCCCGACCTCGCCTCGCTCCATGCGGCGCGGCTCTTCCCGCTCCTGCGGCGCCGGGCGCAGTTCGCGGCGGCCGCCACGTTCCGGCTCTTCGACGTGACGGCGGGTGACGGGCAGGTTCTTGGCGATGTCTTCGCCTACACCAACCGGGCCGACGGCGAGCGCTCGCTGGTCCTGTTCCACAACCGTTGGGGGGAGGCCGACGGCACCATCACGCGGAGCGTGCCGTTCGCGGCCGGCGAGGGCGGAGGGCCCCGCACGGAGGACCTCGCCGAGGCCCTTGCCCTGGAGACGGGCGCGGACGCCTGGTACGCGGCACGAGATCTGGTGGAGGGCCGTGAGCACCTCTTCCACGGCCCCGCCCTGGCGCGTGACGGCTACGACGTCCGACTCGGGGCGTTCGATTGCCGGGTGCTGCTCGATTGGCGCAGGCTGCCGGCCGACCGCCCCTGGGCCGATCTCGCGGCGGAGATCGGGACGGCCGGCGTGCCCGACCTGGACGCGGCGATGGCCGCCCGTCGACGCCCGACCGAGGGCCCGGCCGATGCGCCGCCGGCCCCTCCCGCCGAGGAGAGCACCCCGCGACCGCGTCCCGGATCGCCCACCAAGCGGGGTATCATCGAGCGGTCATGACTGCCCCCACCCTCGATCGCCCGACCGCCCCGCAGGCTGCGCCCGCCGCGACGCCCGCCGCCTCCGAGCGGGATCTTGGCCCGTGGGTCGCCTTCATCCGCGCCCACGCGGCGCTCACCCGGCGCCTGGAAGCGGAGCTGCAGGACGCCGCGGGCGTCTCGCTGGCCGACTACGAGGCGCTCCTCCAGCTGTCGCTGGCCGGTGGCCGTCTGCGCATGAACGAGCTGGCCGACCGCCTCCTGTTGACCCGCAGCGGCGCCAGCCGGCTGGTCGACCGGATGGCCGATGACGGCTACGTGACACGCCACAAGTGCGCCACGGATGCGCGCGGCGCGTTCGCCGTCCTGACCCAGGCCGGCCACGAGCACCTGGAACGGGCCCGCCCGACCGCCGACGAGGCGATCTCCGAGCACTTCCTGACGGTCTTGCCGGCGCGCGACCGCGCGGCCTTCCTGCGGTCGCTGGAGACGATCCTGACGCGGCTGGACGTGGCCCCCGCGCCCGCCGACAGCTCGGGCTGCTAGCCGCCCCTACTCCGCCGCGGCGGCCGCCGCCGTGTACCGCGCATCCGTCCGCCGCAACGTATCGGGATCCGTGCCGCGCGCCCGCGCGAGCCGTTCGGCCAGCCACTGCAGGGGCACGGCCGACCCGATGAGCGCCGCCGCCGGCGCCACCAGTCCGGGCGCGTCCGGCACGGTCAGGCGTCCGGCCGGGGTCAGCTCCGCCGGCCAGTCGTTGGCGACGTCCTGGGCCAGGATCGCACCGGCCCGCATGTCCAGGACGCGCGCCGCCTCCAGCACGCCGCGTGCCCGGTGCGCCCGGTCCGCACGCCGCTCGCGATCGGTGAGGATGAGGACGAGTCCCGTGGTGGCCCCGGTGGCGGGAAGGTGGCCATGCAGGATCGTCTCGAGGTCGCGCGCGACCGTCGGCAGGTAGCTTGCCTCCTCCACCTTGAGGGCCAGCTCGCGGGCGGCCGGCCGGTCCGACCCCGACGCCACGACGAGCAACCGGTCCACCGACCCCAGCCCGCCGGCCATCGATCCGGCCGCGGCCGCCTGGGCGACCCCCGCCGCCAGCACGGCCCGGACTGCCGCGACGTCGAGCGTCGCGCCCTGCTCCAGGGCACCGACGGCTGCCGCGGCCAGGATCGGCGAGAGGTAGCCCACCGTGTGGCACCACGACTGGTCGGCCTCGTCGGTCGTCACCACGATGTCGGCCAGGGCGGCACCGGGCGAGCGCTCGCTGACCGTGATGAGCGCCGTCAGGGTTTGGGCACCACGCGCGGCCGCCAGGGCCTCGTTGGTGGCCCACGTCCCGCCCTCGTGGCTGATGCCCACGAGCAGGCCCGCGTCCTGCGGCGCCAGGGCCGCCTCCAGCGCCTGACGGGCGACGATGCGACCGGCGCCCGACGCGGAGCGAGCCGTGTGCGACAGGATGGCCGCGGCCGCCATGGCCCCGTGCTCGCTCGTGCCACAGCCCACGACGACCACGTCCCGGCCGGCCTCGACGGTGGCACGCACCGCCTGCGCCAGGCGTTCGGCCGCACCCCCGTCGGCCAGCAGCCGCCGCAGCACACGTTCGGCGAAGGCGGGCTCAGCCTCGATCATCTCGGTCATGAGGTATGGCGGGCCGGGCCGCACCGGCGGCATCGTGGAGCCGACCCACGGGTCGGGCGCGCCGGGCAGCGGGTCGTCGGGTCGGCGCATCAGCTCGAGTCTGGCACGCGCCGATTGGTGATAGTGGGTGGATAAGTGCCCGAAGTCACGGGAATCTCGTGGAGAACTCGCCTTGACCCGGGATGCCCCCGACCCTAGTCTTTGTCTTGCCCGAAGGGGCCCTGCACCGGACCTGGCGCTGATGGTTTACCAGCAGTGACAGGGGCCTCAGGACCGGCAGCGATGCTGGACCGGAGGCGATGGAGCGGCGGTTCCTTCGGGCGCTTCGTTGTGCCCGGGACCCGCGGTCATGCGTCGGGCAGCGGCACACCGAGCACGTTGAAACCCCCGTCGACGTAATGCACCTCGCCGGTGACCGCGCCCGCCAGGTCGCTGCACAGGTAGACCGCGGCGCGACCGACGTCCTCCGGGGTGATGTTGGCGCGGAGCGGCGCCACGTCGCGGAACGACCCGTACAGGCCCTTGAAGCCGGCGATGCCGGCCGCGGCGAGGGTGCGCACGGGGCCGGCGCTGATGGCATTGACGCGGATCCCGCGGGGACCCAGGTCGGCGGCGAGGTAGCGCACGGAAGCCTCCAGGGCCGCCTTGGCGACACCCATCACGTTGTAGTTGGCGACCACCTTCTCGGCTCCGTAGTAGCTCAGGGTCAGCACGGCCCCGCCGTGTGGCATGAGCGGCAGCGCGGCCCGGCTGAGGGCCACGAGCGAGTAGGCGCTGACGTCCAGGGCGGTCGCGAAGCCCTCGCGCGAGGTGTCCACGAACGCCCCTTCCAGGTCCTCGCGGCGCGCGAAGGCGAGGGCGTGGACAAGGATGTCCAGGCTCCCGTGGCGGGCCTGCCAGCGCTCGAAGACGGCCGCGATCTGTGCGTCGTCCTGCACGTCGCACGGTTCCACGAAGTCGGCCCCCAGCGTCTGCGCCAGCGGCCGGACGCGCTTGTCCAGGAGGCTCTCGATCGAGCTGAAGCCGACCAGCGCGCCTTCCGCATGGAGGGCGCGGGCGATGCCCCAGGCGATCGAATGGTCGTTGGCGACGCCGAAGATCAGCGCCTTCCTGCCGTCGAGCAGCCCCATGCGTCGCCTCCCGTATGTCCCTCGTCCAGCGTACCTCGCGGCGCCCTACACTGACCGCATGAGGGCCCGCCCGTGAAGATCCAGTTCCTCGGCGCGGCCGGCACGGTGACGGGCTCGCAGTACCTGGTCACGACCGCGTCGGCGCGGATCCTGGTCGACTGCGGCATGTTCCAGGGCAGCCCGGCTGAGGCGGCCCGCAACCGGGCCGGCTTCGCCTACGAGCCGGCGACCATCGACGCGGTGCTCCTGACGCATGCCCACCTGGACCATTGCGGCATGCTCCCGGCGCTCGTCAAGGGCGGTTTCCGCGGCCCCATCATCACCACCTCGGGCACCCGTGAGCTGGCCGAGTTGGTGCTGCTCGACAGCGGCAAGCTGCAGGTCCAGCAGGCCCAGGCGCACAACGACCGGCTGGAACGCGAAGCCCGGCGCGAAGCACGCGACGCCGCGGCTGCGGCCGGGCCCGCCGCCCCGACCCCGGTGGTCACGACCGGCGTCCGCACCGCCGTCGTGCCCGTCCCGCACGTCGCCTCCGACCACGGGCCTTTCCCGCGCGGCGGCGGCGATCCGGAGCTGCCGGCGTACCAGGACGAGCCCATCGAGCCGCTGTACGACCGCGACGACGCGGCGGTCACCATGCTCCAGTTCCGCGGCATCGACTACGACACCGCCATCGACGTCGTGCCGGGGGTGCGGGCCACCTTCCACGACGCGGGCCACATCCTGGGGTCGGCCATCATCGTGGTGGAGGTCACCGAAGGGGGCGCCGCGCCGCAGCGGCTCGTCTTCTCGGGCGACCTGGGGCGCTCGGACGCGCCGATCCTGCGCGACCCGACGACGATCCTCGACGGCGCCGACTACGTCCTCGTCGAGTCCACGTACGGTGGTCGGGAGCACGAACCGGAGGACGAGGCGATCCGGCTGCTCGCCGAGGCGATCCACGCCACCGCCGACCATTCGGGCGTCCTGCTCATCCCGGCCTTCGCCATCGGCCGGACGCAGGACATGCTGTGGGTCCTGGACCGGCTGCTCGAGGCGGGCCGCATCCCGCACCTGCCGCTCTACCTGGACTCGCCCATGGCCACCGGCGCGACGGCCGTGTACATCCACCATCCGGAGTACTACGACGCCGAGACCGGCCGCCTCCTCACGACCGGTGAACGTCCGCTGGAGTATCCGGGCCAGATCGTCACGGCGACGGCCGAACAGTCCAAGACCATCACCAACGCTGCCCGGCCGATGATGATCGTGTCGGCCAGCGGGATGCTCACCGGCGGCCGCATCGTGCACCACCTGGACGATCTGATCGACGACCCCAAGGCCATCCTGCTCTTCGTGGGGTACCAGGGTGAGGGCACGCTCGGGGCGCACCTCCAGGCCGGCGCGAAACAGGTCCGCCTCAACGGGGTGTGGCGCGATGTGCGGTGCGAGATCCGCTCGATCAACGGCTTCAGCGCCCACGCCGACGAGAACGAGCTGGCGGCCTGGCTGGCGCATTTCGCGACCGGCACGCGCCGTCCCCGGACCATCTTCATCGTCCATGGCGATCCCGATGCGGAGCTGGCCGTGGAAGCGCGCATCAAGGGCCTTGGCCTGAACGCTCACCGCCCCGCCTGGCGCGAGGAGGTCGACCTGGGTTAGGCCGATGGGGCGGCTGCGCCACGCGACCCGGCGTAGAGTGAGCAGGGCACCCACCCAGCGGGAGGACGCGCATGGATGACAAGTGGCAGTGCGGGACGTGCGGCGCACGGAACGATCCGGGCACGGCGGTCTGCTACCGGTGCGGCACGCCCCGGCTCATCCCGCCGATCCCCGGCACGCGGGTGTACGACCCCGTGCGGGCGCCGTCGGAGCCGGGCCCGGCACCGGTCGAGCCAGGCCCGCCGCCCGCCCCCGGGTCCGACAAGCCGAAGTCCGCGGGCAAGACCTAAGCGGTCTCGGAGCCCACCTGGTTTTGCCACCTGGACAAGCCGATCCTTGCCCTCCAGGCAAGCAAGGAGCATCCCGGCTCTCCCCGGGTATTCGTGGCACGGCACGAACCTCTCGATCGGGCCCTCCCGAGGTCTGGGCGAGCTCCCAGGCCTGGGGATCCGGGAGCCGGCAGGGCTCCTGCGGCCGAATCGGCCCGATCTGCAGTCCAATGGGGCCATCCAGGGAGGCCGGACGCCATGTCCCTGTTCGTTGCTTGTCCGTGGAGCAAGGTTTGCCCAGTGGGCAAGGGCAGCTGAACGAACGGGTTCGACACGGGCAGGGGCGAGCTCGCAGGGAGGGACGGTCTCGACCGGAGGCCCGGTGGCACTGACGGGGACGGCCTAGGAGCGACCCCCGTGCACGGCGATCGCGCGCTCGTAGGCGGCCTCGTACGCACGCGCCGGGACGCCCCAGCCGTGGTCCTCGGCCATCCCGCGGCGCACGAGGACGGCCCACCGCGCCGGGTCCCGATAGGCGGCCACGGCTCGCCGCACGGCTTCACGCAGGGCGGCCGGCGTCGCGTCGTGGAACGTGAAGCCGTTGCCCCGCGACCGGGCATCCGCGTCGAAGACGGTATCGGCCAGGCCTCCGGTGGCCCGCACGATGGGCACCGACCCGTAGCGCAGGGCGATGAGCTGGCCCTGGCCTGACGGCTCGAAGCGGGACGGCATGAGGAAGGCGTCGGTGGCCGCGTAGATGCGGCGCGCTTCGTCCCGGTCGAAGCGCTCGAGCACGACCAGCCGGTCGGGGTGGCGGGCCGCCAGCGCCTGCAGGCCGGCCACCAGCCGCGCATCGCCGGTCCCCAGCACGATGAGGCGCACGCCCATGCGCAGCAGGGCCGGGGCCGCGCCGGTCAGCAGGTCGAAGCCCTTCTGCGGGTCCAGACGGCCGACGAGGCCCATCAGCGGCGCGCCCCGCACGTCCCAGCCGCGGCCGATGCCAGGCGCCAGGCCGTGGCGCGCCAGGAGGTCGGCCTTGCAGGCGGCCTTCCCGGCGGGGTCGCGCCGGCTGAACGCCGCGGCCTGCACGGGATCGCGGACCGGGTCCCAGAGCGCCGTATCGATGCCGTTCATGATGCCCACGTAGCGGTCGCCCAGGCCGCGCAGCAGGTCGTCCACACCGGCCCCGTACGCCGGCCCCAGCGTCTCGCTGGCGTAGGTGGGGCTCACGGTGTTGACGAGGTCCGCGTGGGCCAGGCCCTCGCGCAGGAGGTCGACCCCCGCCGGTTCACCGACCGACGCGGGCAGGCCCAGCCGCCACGCCTCCGTCCGCGGCGTCCAGCCGTGGTACGCCAGGTTGTGGCAGGTCAGCAGGCTGGCCGCGCGACCCACCACGGGATCGGTGGCATAGCCGTGGCGCAGGTGGAGGAGCACCGGACCGGCCTGCCAGTCATGGCCGTGCACGATGTCGACGGGCCGTCCCTCCGCCCGGATCGTCTCCAGGGCGGTGCGTCCGAGCAACGCGAAGCGGCCCGCGTTGTCGGGGTAGTCGGCGCCCGCCTCGCCGTACAGCCCGGCTCGATCGAACGACGCCGGATGATCCACGAGGCGGACGCGATAGCCGTCGCCGGCGAACGTCAGGAGGCCGACCTCGACGTGGCCCGACCGGCGCGGGCTCGTGGCGAGCGGCACGCGGATCGCGCTCCGCACCGGCGGCGGGTCGACCGGCAGCCGGATGCCCCGGTAGAACGGCAGGTAGACATCCACCTCGTGACCCAGTCGGCCGAGCGCGCGCGAGAGCGCGTCGACGACGTCGGCCAGGCCGCCGGTCTTGGCGTAGGGCTCGCACTCCGAGGCGACCATGGCGATCCGCACGCACGCATCGTAGCCGCCGTGGCGGGCGCGTCGTGTACGATGCCGGCTCATGCTCATGCCCGAGATCCCGGCCCAGGAGCTCGTCGCGCTTCGGCTGCCACCCCGCCTGGCCGGCCTCCGGCGTCTCGCCTTCAACCTCTACTGGACGTGGCACCCGGAGGTGCGCGAGCTCTTCAGCCGCATCGACCAGGGCGCCTGGGATCGCTATCGCAGCCCCGTGCCGCTCCTGCACCTGGACCGGGACTGGACCGAGCTCCTCGACAACGAGGGCTTCATGGTCGACTACGAGGCGGTCCTGGCCAGCTTCGACGCCTACCTCGCCAACGGCGCCGGCCATTGGTACCCCGGCGGCGCCGGCGCCACCTTCCCCGGTCCGGTGGCCTACTTCTGTGCCGAGTACGGCATCCACGAGACGCTCGGTCTCTACTCCGGCGGCCTCGGTGTCCTCGCCGGCGACCACTGCAAGACCGCCTCCGACATGGCCCTGCCGTTCGTCGCGGTCGGCCTCTTCTACCGCCACGGCTACTTCAGCCAGACGATCGACGCCGACGGCCACCAGGAGCACGCCTACCCCGACTTCGATCCGCGCCGTATGCCGCTCCAGCGCGTCATCGGCCCTGACGGCGCGCCGCTGCTGGTGCCGGTGGAGCTGCCCGGCCGGACGGTCCACTGCGCGGTGTGGCGGGTCGAGGTCGGCCGCGTGCCCCTGCTGCTGCTGGACTCGGACGTGCCCGAGAACGTCCCGGAGGACCGGCCGATCACCCACATCCTGTACGTGCGCGGTCGGGAGATGCGGCTCCACCAGGAACTCGTGCTCGGCGTGGGCGGTGTGCGCGCCCTGCGCGCGCTGGGCATCGAGCCGGCCGCGTGGCACCTCAACGAAGGTCACTCGGCGCTCCTGCTGGTCGAGCGCACCCGCGAGCTGATGGCCGGCGGGATGCCCTTCGAGGAGGCCCTGGCCGCGGTCAGCGCCGCCTCCGTGTTCACCATCCACACGCCGGTGGCGGCCGGCAACGAGCGGTTCGCCGCCGACCTGGTGCGCCGCTTGATCGCGCCCCTGCTGGCCGGCGTCGACCTGGACGCGGAGCGGATCCTGGAGCTTGGCCGGGGACCCGACGGGAACGCCGCCGAGTTCGACATGACGGCCCTCTGTCTGCGCAGCACATCTGGGGCCAACGCCGTCAGCCAGCTCCACGGGCGGACGGCCAACGCCACCTGGCACGACGTCGCGGGCCGCGACATCCTGGCCATCACCAACGGGGTCCACGTGGCCTCATGGCTCGGCACGCCCTTTCGGCGCCTGTACGAGCAGCGCGGCGCCGACCTCGACCGGCTCGACGCGGCCCGCCCGGCCGACCGCTTCTGGGAGCACCTGGATTCGATCGGGGACGACCGTCTGTGGGCCGCCCACCGGCACCTCAAGGTGGAGCTGGCGCTCTTCGCCCGCCGCCACCTGCGGCACCAGTTCGCCCGCCTCGGGGAGGCGCCCGAGGCGTTGGCGGAACTGTCGCAGGCGCTGGATCCCGACGTCCTGACGGTCGGTTTCGCGCGGCGCTTCGCGACCTACAAGCGCGCCGAGCTCCTCTTCCTGGACGAAGAGCGTCTGGCGTCGATCCTGTGCGACCGTGACCGACCGGTGCAGGTGGTCATGGCCGGCAAGGCCCATCCAGCCGACCGGCCCGGCCAGCAGGTCATCCGCGACATCTTCGCCCGCAGCCGGGACGAGCGCCTGCGCGGACGGGTCCTGATCCTGGAGAACTACGACATGCGCATGGCCCGCCGCCTCGTGCGAGGCACGGACGTGTGGCTCAACACGCCGCGCCGCCCCCTCGAGGCGTCGGGCACCAGCGGCATGAAGGCCGGCGCCAACGGCGCCATCAACTTCTCGGTCCTGGATGGCTGGTGGGACGAGGGCTACGCGGGCGACAACGGCTGGGCCATCGGCGGCCGCGACATCGATCCCGACGAGGGGGCCCAGGACTGGGCCGACGCGCAGGCGCTGTACCGCCTGCTGGCCGACGAGATCGTGCCCCTCTACTACACCCGCGGCGACGACAAGCTGCCGCACGGCTGGCTCGAGCTCATGCGCCGCTCGCTGGCCTCGATCACGTGGCGCTTCTCGAGCACCCGCATGCTCGAGGAGTACGTGGCTCAGCTCTACCTGCCGGCCGCCTCCGGGGCGATGAGCCGCCGCCACGTCAGGACCGGCCGGTAGTCCAGGCCCGCGTACAGGGCCTCGGCGGCCGCGTTGTCGGCCTCCACGGAAAGCCATACCAGGCGCGCCCCGCCGGCCAGGCCCGCGCGCGTCGCGACCGTGGTCATGAGCGTCCCGTAGCCCTGGCGGCGCCGCGCGGCGACCACCCCCACCCCCTGGAGGGCGGCCAGTCCGTCGCTCCGGATGAGGCGCGCGGTCGCCACCGGCGCCGCGTCCAACCGCGCCAGGTAGGCCCGCAGGCGGCCGCCTTCCAGACCGGCCTGCAGCGACCTGACGCGGTCGGCGGCCTCGGCCGGCGCGAGCCCGAAGATGGCCCGCTCGGTCGCCTCGTACGCGGCCGCCGTGGCCGGCGTGACGGCCTCGAGGCGGAGGCTGGGTGCCAGGTGCGGCACGGCGGCCGCCCGCCGCGTCCACAGGATGCGCTCATGACCGATCTCCACCCAGCCCCTCCCCTGCAACCGCGCGGCGAGGTCGGGCGGCGTGGCCAGCTCGTCGACCAGGAGGATGGCGGGCACCTCACCGAGCCCGCGCAGCCGGGCGGCCACCGCGTCGGCCTGGGCCGCCCAGGTGGCCTCGGTCCACCGCGGCCGGGCGGCATGATTGAAGGCCAGGCCACGGCCCGGCCAGGCGACGAGGTCCGCGCCGAGGGCGGGATCGGGCGTCAGGGTGGCCCCCGCGTGGACCCAGAGGGCGACCAGCTGGTCCTCGATGGCCGCCTGTTCGGCGGCATCCGGTGCCGGCGGCACCGCTTCCGGCCCAGCCCGTGGGCGCGTCTCCGCCGGACGCCGCAGAGGGACCTCGGGCGCGCTCGCGTCAGGCTCCCAGGACGAGGCGGCGAACCCACTTGATGGGCGGCGCGCCGTGCGCGATGACGGCCTCCAGGTGGGCCCGCTGGTCGAAACCGGGCGTCGCCCCGAAGTCGCCCACGACGCGCGGCTCGGGCACCGCCGACGCGTCCGCCCCAGCCGCCTCGGCGGCCCGGCGTCGCGCCGCCCGCTCGAGGTCCCAGAACTCGAGCGAGCCCATGTAATAGGTGCTGAGCTGCGTCGCCGTGAGCCGCGCCCGCAACCACTTGGCCCGCGCCTCCTGCTCCTCCTGGAAGGCGCCGTGGACCATCAGGTCCATGGCCTCCGCCTCGGTCATGTCGCCCGTGTGGATGGCCACGTCGAGCAGCGCGTTGACGATCGCCCGCAGGTAGAACTTCCAGTGGTTGAGGAGCAGGGCGGCTTCGTGGTCGCCGTAGCCGGCGTCCATCATCACCTGGGTGACGTAGACCGCCCACCCCTCGGCGAACATGCCGGACTGGAAGATGCTGCGGGTCAGGTTCGGCGTTTTCGCCGCGGCCGCCAGCTGGAGATAGTGGCCGGGGATCGCCTCATGGATGCAGAGCAGCCGCTGCATCCGGTCGTTGTCCTCGCGCAGGAAGGACTCCAGCCGCTCGGGCGGCCAGTCGTCGCCGGGCGGCGTGATCCAGAAGTAGCTGCGCTGGCCCACCTCGAGCGGTCCGGGCGGGGACAGGAAGGCGCCGCCATAGGCGCGCATGAACGTGGGCGTCCAGGTGATCTCCAGCGGCTCGTCGGGCAGGCTGATGAGGCCGCGCTCGCGGACGAAGGCCTCGATACGGGCCACCTCCGTGCGAGCGTCGTCCAGCAGGCCGGCGGGCTCGCCGTGCTCGGCGGCGATGGCGTCCAGGACCCCGCGCACCAGGGCGTCCTCGTCCTCGGGCATCGCGTCGTCGGGCCGCCACGTGGGCCACGCGACCCGGGCCAGCCGCACGAGCTCGGCACGCACGACGGCGTAGTCGTGCCGCGCCCGGGCTTCGACCTCATCCGGGCCCAGGTCGCTGGCCAGGGTATGGCGCAGCTTCTCGGCGAACAGCCGCCGGCCCAGACGGCCCTCGCCCTGCGCGCGCGGGCGGACTTCATCGGTCAGGAAGGTGCGGTACGCCTCGACGGCCGCCTCGATGTGCGGGCGGAGGGCGGTCAGGTGCTCGGCCAGGTGCAGCCCGCCATCGTCGGTCGCCGCGGCGATGGCCACGCCCTCGTCAACCTGCTCCATCACGCCGCCCAGTTGGGCCAGCGCGGTCTCCGTGTGCAGCAGCGAGACCGGACGGTCCGGCAGGCCGCGCAGGGCCGACCTCGCGCCGGCCAGGAAGTCGCCAAGGCGAGCGACGCGCCAGGTGAACGCCAGGCCCCGTTGCGGCCACGGCGTGGCGTCACGGGCGACGAGCTCGAAGAGGCCGCTGCCGGCGACCTGCACGACCCCCAGTGGATCCCAGGCCGACTCGCGCAGGACGTCCTCGTCGAAGATGACGCCCTCGAGCGCCTCGACCAGGATCCCCCGGTCGACCCGCTCGTCGGCCGACAGGTCCGCTTCCGGTAGCGCGCGGGCCGCGTCGACGAGCTCGCCCAGACGGGCCACCAGCCGCTGCCGAGCCTCCTCGGCGAGGTCGGGCCAGCGATCGTCAAGGGCGTGATAGCCGGCCTCGGTGGCGAAGACGGGATAGGCGCCGAACAGGACGTCCAGGGCGTCGTGCATGACGCGCTCGTAGGGCGTCACCGGCGCCGGACGAGGGTCCGGCCCGGCGGCCCTGAAGGGTGGCAGGGCCGCGGTGAGGGCGGCCAGGGACGGGTCGGGCGGCGTGCTGTCGGGCATGGGGTCCTCGGGCGTGTCAGGGGTCGCGCGAACGGGCCGGCGGCATCGTACCGCACGTGTACCCTGTCGCCATGAAGGCCAAGCTGCTGGCGACGGCCCTCGGTTCGCTCGGGCTCCTGCTCGCCCTCGTCGCCCCGGTCATCGCGGCCGGCCCACCGTTCCCCGCCCCCGTCGCCGGCCAGTACGTCTACGACATGGCCGGCGTCTTCTCGCCGGGCGTCGTCGAGCAGGTCCAGTCGAAGATCGCCGCGATCCGCCAGCGGACCGGCGCCGAGATCGTGGTCTACACGCAGGTCAAGCCGGGCGTCGACGAGCAGAGCGCGAGGGACGACGCGGACGCCCTGGGCAACCAGTGGGGCGTGGGCCAGGCCGGCTTCGACAACGGGCTGGTCATCCTGTTCGACCTCGACGCGACCCGCTGCCACGGCCAGGTGCGGCTCGACCCCGGGCCGGGGTTCGCCGCCACCTACATGAGCGAGGGCGACCTGCAGGGCGTCTACGAGAACGACGTGCTGCCCCACCTCGCGGGCGGCGCCTGCGACATGGATGGGGCCATCCAGGCCGCCATCGCCCCGATCGACGCCAGCATGACACCGGAGGGCGCGCAGCAGCTGGCCTTCGCACGTGAGGTCAACGCGGTCGTCGGGCTCATCATCGCCCCGCTGCTCTTCATCCTCGCCGCGGGGTACGCCGTGCTGACCTGGTACCGCAAGGGCCGCGATGCCGTGTACACGGACGACCCGTCCGTCCTCATGGCCGGGCCACCGGAGGCCCTCACCGCCGCCACCGCGGCCCTCGTCTACGACGACCGCTCCAGCCGTCACAGCCTGACCACGGCGATGGTCGACCTGGCCAGCCGCGGCGAGCTGGCCTTCGCCCCCGAGGGCCATGCCAAGGTGGGCATCCGCGTGCTGGACCCGCACCCTGACGATGCGTCCCTCGCGGCGGCCCGGCGGCGGCCGCTGTCCGATGCCGAAACCTACCTGGTCGACGCCGTCCGCGGCATCTCCTCGGACTACCTGGACCCCTCCGACGTCCTGCGCTTCGGCCAGAAGACCCCGGAGTTCGACAAGCGGCTCGAGCAGCATGCGGTCGATCAGGGCTGGTTCGCGCGGCGTCCGCGCGATCTCATCCAGCGCTGGTCGCTCCTTGCCCTCGCCGAGCTGGGGCTGGCCATCGTGCTCGGCATCATCGGGCTCAACCTGCCCAGCAGCGGGCTCGTGCTGCTGGCCGTCGCGGCCGGGGCGGCCGCCATCGTGACGTTATTGCTGGCCCAGGTGATGCCTGCCCGCACCCTCGACGGGGCGCGCATCCAGGCCATGCTGAAGGCCTACCGGCGCACCCTCCAGGCGACCATGACCCAGGCGCGGTCGATGCCGCAGGTGGTCCAGCAGGCCAACCTGGCATGGCTGGACACGCCCGACCTGGCCACCGTGTGGGGGGTCGCCCTGGGCCTACAGAGCGAGATCGAGACGGTGCTCCAGCGGACCCTCGACGACCAGCGAGCAGCCGGCGGCGCCCCCAGCAGCGCCGTCTGGTTCCCCCTCTGGTTCAGCCCGGCCTGGTCCTCGACCACCTCGCGCTCGGAGTTCGCCGCAGCCGGCGGCACGGGACTCTTCGCGGCCGGCAGCTTCTCCGCCTCGCCCGTCCCCGACTTCGGCAGCATGTTCTCCGCGCTCGGCGCCATCGGCAACACCCCCAGCTCCTCGGGCGGGGGCGGTGGGGGCGGCTTCGGCGGCGGGGGCGGCTTCGGCGGCGGCGGGGCGGGCGGCGGCTTCTGACCGCGGCGGCGCCCTCGGCTAGACTGGGCTCGTGGGTGCCGTCGAGACGATGGAACAGTTCTTCGAGCACCTCAACGCGGGCGAGCGGGAGGCCGCCGTGGCCCTCATGGCCGACAACGCGGAGATGCGTATCCACGTGGGCGACAACTCGCAGCTGCTGCGCGGCGTGGAGCGGGTGGGGGGCTGGTTCCTGCGCGCGGACAAGGGCCTCAAGATGATCCCCGCCGACATCCGCGACACCGGCTCGACCTACGAGTGCGACGTCCTCGTGGTACGCCCCGGCGTGAACTCGCAACACCTTGACGCGACCTTCCGCGTGGAGGCCGGCCGCATCACGGCCATCAACCTCGCCCCCCGCTAGGGCCGCGCGGGCCGATCGCGTGGACACTGGGATCCTGGTGAGGCAGTTGGAAGCGCCGACTGAAGCCGAGATCACCCGACTCGCCGATCTCTTCGACCAGTACCGCGCCCATAACGGTGAGGCGATCCAGGCAGGGCGCTCGGCCTCGTGGTTGAGGCACAACCTGCGAAACGGGCGTCTGACCGCGTTCATCGCGGAGATGCAAGGGGAGCTGATCGGCTTCGCCGTGACGATGGACGTGCCGGCCTCGCTGCGGCTGGGCCACTACTGGCAGATCCGGGATCTGTTCGTGGCGCCAAGCCGACGTCGGCTCGGCGCGGCGCGCGGCCTGCTCGATGGCATCCGCAGCTCGGCGACCGCTGTGGGCGCGCTGCGTCTGGCGGTCCAGACTGAAGTCGACAACGCCAGCGCTCTGCGGCTATATGAGCAGAGCGGTTTCACTCCGGTGAAGGGCTACCGCGCATTGGCGGCGCCGCTCGTGCCTGACGAGCGTACCTAGGGTCCGCTGCTGGCGCTGGCCGAAGCGCCGGGGATCGGGATCGTGATCTTGTCGCCGACCTTGATCTTGTTCGGGTCGGTGATCTGCGGGTTCGCCGCCTCGAGTTCGGCGAGCGTGAGGTGGTAGCGCGCGGCGATCGTCGACAGCAGGTCACCGGACTTGACGGTGTAGATGAACGGCGTCGGCCCCGCGGCCAGCGTCGGCGCGATCGATGTCGCGGCCGCCGTGTCGGAAGCGCCGGCCGAGCCCGTCGGGGTGGTCCCGGTATTGCCGGGCAGGAAGCTCGGCAGGAGGAAGAGGGCCACCGCGGCCACGACGAGGGCCGTCAGGGCCAGGGCGACGGGGGGCACCGACGGGAGCCCGCTGCGCGTCCGAAGGCTCGGGTACAGCTCCTGGCGCCGCGGCCGCTCCCACGGCGGGTTGGTGCCATCGCTCGGCGGCTGGGGCTGCCGTGGCGCGGCGCGCCCGGTCCGCGGAGCCGGAGCGCCGGTCCGGGTCCCACTTGCGCGGCCGGCCAGGAATGCCGGTGCATCGGACGCCTCGGCCGCGGACGCTGCCGCTGCTCCGCCGGCGGCAGCCGCCGCACCGCCCACGAGCGCGGCCAGCTCGGCATGGCCGGCGCCCTCGTCGGCAGGCTCGGCCTCCGGGGCCTCGTCGGCCGGCTCGGGCTCGGCATCATCGAAGGCGGCCAGCTGGCCCACGTCCCCGCGGGACGCCGGCGGCGCATATCGGGAGCTCGAGGAGACCGGTGGCTGGGTCACCCAGGCACCTGGATCGACCGGCGGGCGCCCGGCCGGCACCTCCTTCGCCGCGGCCGGATCCGACTCCTTTGCAGCCTCGCGGCGGGCCCAGGCCTGGAACGTCGGGCAGCTCGGGAAGTCGCGCGTGAGGCAGTAGCGCTCCTGGTGGGCCAGGGCGCGGGGCGCGGGGCGCGGCTCGGCGTAGCAGCGGTGCCGGTGGTCGGGGGCCGTCGAACGCCGTTCGCGATCGTCCTCGAAGGCGACGAAGGGGCAGGCCGGCGGGATCTCGACGGGCTCGACAGCGCGTCCGGTCATCGCGGGCATGATACCGGCAGCGGTGCGGCTCCGATGCGGGCACAATGGCCGAGACGACCGCAGGTGCCGCCATCGGCCCCAGCGGCGCGCATGAAAGGAGCCCTCATGTCGTTCTCCCGCGTCATGGACGCCCTCAAGCCACGGCGGACGGCGCACGCCCACTGCGACGTGCCGTGCGGCATCTACGATCCCGCCACGGCCCAGCTCGCCGCGCGCACCGTCTCACGCATGGTCGAGCTCATCGGGGGGATCGGCGGCGGCGAGGTGGAGGACCGCAACAAGTTCGCCCGCTGCGTGGCCGTCAAGGAACAGCACGCCGAGCAGGTCAAGCGCGACGTCCAGGTCATCTGGAGCGACTACTTCAAGCCCGAGCACGTGGCTCAGTTCCCCGAGCTGCACGACCTGACGTGGAAGATCCTCAAGCAGGCCGGCAAGTGCAAGCAGAGCGTCGACGCCGCCGCGGCGGCCGACCTCGAGGTGCAGGTCGCCCGTTTCGCCGAGATCTTCTGGACCACCAAGAACGCGCCCGTCCACACCATGAAGCCCTCCGCCGACGGCGCTCCCAAGAACGCCATCGCGTGGGAGGTCCGCGCCGCCTGACCGGTGCGCAGGGTGCGGCGCGTCCTGCGCCGTGCGACGCGCCGTCCCCTCCGCGTGGGCGCCTTGGCCGTGGCACTCCTTGGTGCCCCGTGGGTCGGCCGAACCATCCGGTCGTGGCCCCATCGGGTCGCCGTCGAGGGGCGCAGCATGGTCCCCACGCTCAGCCCCGGGGACTGGCTGCTCGTCGACCCGCTGGCCTACCGCGATCGGGGGCCGGCCGTCGGCGACATCGTGGTCGCGCCCGACCCTCGTGAGCCGGCCCGCCTCCTGGTGAAGCGGGTGGGCCGGGCCTCGGCCGACGGCTCGCTCGAGCTGCACGGCGACTCGCCCGACGCCTCCACCGACTCGCGCGCCTTCGGGCCGCTCCCGGCCTCGGCCGTGACGGGGCGGGCGTGGGCGCGCTACTGGCCCTTGAGGCGCATCGGCCTGCTGCGCTGATCAGGCGCGGGGCGCCTCACCGGCCCGGCGGGTCAGGCGCCTTGCATGCAGCGGCAACAGCGACGGAGGACGGTGGCTTTGTCCGTCGTTCCGAGCGCCGCATGCAACGAACGGCGGAGGAACGGCCTCCTGGAGGCTTTCGGGGCATCCTGCTCCGTCGTTGTGACCGCCAGATGCAAACGCCGCGCCCCAAGGCCGACGATCAGGCGGCGCCGGCGAGGAGCCCGCCCAGGGCCGTGATCATGTCGAGGTCGCGTGGCAGCAGGTCCTGGAGCGCGAGTCGCTCGACACCGGCCGCGCGGAAGGCGGCCACCTGCTCCAGCACCTGCTCGGGCGTGCCGAAGAGCCAGCGCGCGCGCCGGACGGCGAGCCACTCGGCCAGCGCCTCGGGCGTCTCGTCCGCGCGGCGCAGATCGACCATCAATCGCCCGAGCCGCTCGGCGACCTCGCCCTCATCCTCGCCGAGCAGGACACCGGTCATGGCCGAGAAGACGAGGGTGTCCGGATCGCGACCCTCGGCCACGCAGGCGGCGCGCAGCGCTTCGCGGACCACGGCGGCTTCAGCGGGCGCGGCACTCGAGAGGTTGTATTCGTCGGCGAAGCGCGCCGCCATCCGGAGGCCGCGCGGCTTGCCGGTGCCGCCCACGATGAGATGCGGATGGCGCCGGCCGTCGCGCCCCGCCGGGGGCCGGTACAGCGAGCCCCGCACCTGCCAGAAGCGCCCCTCGAACGTCCAGCCGTCGGGCTGCGTCCACAGCCCGTGGATGATCTCGAGGGCCTCCTCGAAGCGGTCGTAGCGCTCGGCCATCGGGGGGAACGGGATGCCCAGCTGGGCATGCTCGGCCTCGTTCCAGCCGGCCCCCAGGCCGACCTCGAGGCGGCCGCCACTCATGGCATCGACGGTCGTGACGAGCTTGGCGAACGGACCCGGGAGGCGGAAGGTTACCGGCGAGACCAGGGCCCCCAGGCGGACGCGGCGGGTCTCGCGGGCGAGGCCGGCGAGGACGGCCCAGGCGTCGGTCGTCGGGTTGTCGGACGCACCCGGGAAGCTGGCGTAGTGGTCGGAGCGAAGGAGGCCCTCGAAGCCCGCCGCCTCCACCACCTGCGCCACGGCAAGCTGCTCCTCGTAGCTCAGGCCCTGCTGCGGCTCCAGCATCAGCGCGTAGCGCATCCGGACTCTCCTCGTGAACCATCAAGGTTGACAGAACCATTCTGGCGTGTAGAATGGTTCATCTCATGGCAACTATCGCCGATCGCGCCGCCGCCGCAGCGCCGGATCCCATCGTCCCCACCACGGGAGGCGATGTCGACCCGGTCGCCCGCCGCGTCCTCGACGAGCTGTCCGACGCCCTCGGGGCGTGGCGCTGCGGGGGCAGCGAGCGCCTCGTCCGGGCCGGCGTCAGCATGAGCCATCTGCACGTCATGTGGATCCTCCAGAGCCACGGCGACCTGTCCATGACCCACCTCGCGGAGATGCTCGACATCTCGCTCTCCAATGCGACGGGCCTCGTGGACCGCATGGAGGAGCGCGGCGTCATCGACCGCATCCGCGTCCCCGACGACCGACGTATCGTCCTGGTGAGCCTTTCCGATCACGGCCGCGAACTGCTGGCCCAGGTGGACCTGGTGCGCAGCGACCTCGTGGCGACCGTCCTGCGGCACCTCGATGCAACGCAGCTTGCCGGGCTGTTGCATACACTGGCCGACCTGCGCCAGGCGATGCAGGCGGCCCGCACCGCGGGAGAACTTCCCGTCTTTTCCGCGGACGAGCACGGCCACCAGCGATACCACCCCCAGACAGCCTGACCAGACAGAGGGAGATCACCGACCTGATGGAAGCCATGCCCCGAGAGGCCGTCGCTTTCGAGCCTGACACGGCTCACGATCCGGCGCTGGGCCTCGACAACCGCACCAAGTTCGAGATCCTCTTCGCCGTCCTGCTCGGCCTCTTCCTGACGGCCCTGGACCAGACCATCGTGGGCCCCGTCCTGCCGCACATCGTGACCGACCTGAAGGGTGCGGACCTCTACACGTGGGTAGTCACGGTCTACCTCCTGACCAGCACCGTGACGATCCCCGTCTACGGCAAGCTCTCCGACCTCTACGGGCGCAAGCCGCTGCTGATGATCGGCATCGGCATCTTCCTCGTCGGCTCGGCCCTGTCCGGCCTGAGCCAGGAGATGTGGCAACTGATCCTCTTCCGCGCCATCCAGGGCCTGGGCGCCGGAGCGCTCTTCCCGATCTCGCTGGCCGTGGTGGGCGACCTCTTCACGCCGGCCGAGCGCGGCAAGTACCAGGGCCTCTTCGGGGCCGTCTTCGGCATCGCCTTCCTGGTCGGTCCGTTCCTTGGCGGCGTCCTGACCGACAACGCCAGCTGGCACTGGATCTTCTTCGTCAACCTGCCCATCGGCATCATCGCCCTCGTCGTCATCGCCCGGCTGCTGCCGACGATCCGCCGCGAGGGCGCCCGCAATAACATCGATGTCGTGGGCATCGCCACGATGACGCTGGCGATCGTGCCCGTCCTGGTCGCCCTGACCCTCGCCGAGAACGGCGACTGGTCGGCGCCGGGCGTCATCGGCGGCTTCATCGCCGGGGCCGTCTTCCTGGTGCTGTTCATCCTGGCCGAGGCGCGGGCGGAGGATCCGGTCATCCCCCTCGAGCTGTTCCGGAACCGGACCTTCACCGTCTCGAGCGTGGCCACCTTCCTGGCCAGCTTCGGCTTCGCCGTGGCCATCATCTTCCTGCCGCTCTGGTTCCAGGTGGTCCAGGGCGCCTCGACGACCGCCTCCGGCTACGACCTCCTGCCGTTCCTCATCGGCCTGATCTTCAGCTCGATCGTGACCGGGCAGGTGATCAGCCGCACGGGCCATTACAAGTGGCTCGTGGTGGTGGCGATGGGGCTCGTCGCCTTCGGCCTGGCCCTGTTCACCAACCTGCGGGCCGACACACCCACGCCGGTCATGTGGGTCTGGATGTTGATCGCCGGGATCGGGGTAGGCCCATCCTTCGCGGCCTTCACCCTGATCGTGCAGAACGCCGTGCCGTTCACCCGCCTGGGCACCGCCACAGCCGACCTGACGCTGATGCGCCAGATCGGCACGTCGGTGGGCCTCACCGTGGGCTTCACGATCTTCTCCAACAACCTGACCTGGGACCTGCTGCGGTCGCAGATCATCGCCGCGGGCGCACCGGCAGCCTTCGTGCCGGCGACTGCGCCGAACGGCTTCAACATCAGCCAGCAGCTGACCCAGGTGGGCGGCGACCCGCTGGGCTCATTCCTCTCCCAGGTGCCGCCGGCCGCCCAGGCCGCGTTCCTCAACGGCTTCCACGGCGCCTTCTCCATCGCCCTGGCCAACTCCATGTGGGTCGGGGTGGGGGCCGCTATCGTGGCCGGCATCTCGACCCTCTTCCTCACGGAGCTGCCGCTCCGCGCCACCCACAACCCGACGTCCGAGTTCGCCCGGCCACAGCCGAGCGGGTCCGCCGCTCCCGCCGCCGACTGATCAGCGCCTCGGCCCGCACCCGCGGGCGACCCATCGACCGATAGAGCAAGAGCCCGGCCCACACGGACCGGGCTCTTTCATCGGAGGGCTCCCGGACGGCTCATCGGCCGCCTGCCGCTTGATGCTGAGCCTGGTGATCGGCTCCGTCGGGCTCACCTGGTCCCGACACGTCGCCTACCACCAGCAGGGCTGGTGAGACGGGGAACGGCCCCGCCGCTCCCCGTCGAACCGCGTTGGTTTCAGGCGGCGCCGCCCGCGTCGGAGGTCGGCGAAAGGGGGCCGCCACCCGGGCGGCGAGCCATGCGGCGCCGCAGGAGCATGAGCGGCAGGCCCACGAAGATCAGCAGGACCAGCAGGAACGGCAGGCCCACGATGCCCAGCCAGACGAGGCCCGTGGCCACGCCCTGGCCGACCTGCAGGAGCTGGGCGACGGCCTTGTCGACCTGCTCACCCAGGTTCCAGTCGTTGGTCGCGGTCGTGACGGCCACCACCGGGGCCTCGAAGCCCACCGTCAGCGTGCCATCGGCCGCCTGCTGCTGGAGGTGCGTCTGCTCGGTCGTGAGCTCCTCGATCTGACCCTGGACGTTGGTCAGCTGGCCCTGCACCTCGAGGATGTCGCTGATCTTCGTGGCCTTGGCCATGATGCCCTGGAGCGCCGTCTCCGTGACCCGCAGGTTCTGGATGCGCGCGCCCAGATCGATGACCTGGCCGGTGACCTCGGTGGCGTCGGTCTTCTCGCTGAGGACCTTCGTGCCAAGGCCGCGCAGGGCATTGAGGGCGGCGTCCCACTGGTCGGCGGGGATGCGGTAGGTGATCGAGGCGACCGGCTGGTCGCCCTTGGTCGACTGCTGCGAGCCGCTGACATACCCGCCGAACCCGCTGATGAGCGTGCGTGCCCGGACTACGGCCGCGTCGACGTCGGCGACCTGGAGGTCGAGGGTGCCGGTCTTGACCACGAGCGCCTGCTCGGCGGCCGCCGCGGCC
This sequence comes from Candidatus Limnocylindrales bacterium, assembly GCA_036561685.1. Lineage (GTDB taxonomy): Bacteria > Chloroflexota > Limnocylindria > Limnocylindrales > CSP1-4 > DASPUH01. The sequence continues at coordinate 33,193 of DATBOX010000047.1, forward strand.
GCATCGTACGTGGTGGTGCCGGTGCTGCCGCCGGACTGCGCGTCGGCCGGCGCCGGTTGCGCCGCCGGTGCGGCTGCCGGCTCGCCCTGCCCGGCGTCGACGGCGGTGCCCACGTTGCTCAGGGCGCCACGGTCGGCCGCGCCGGCGCAGGCCACCACCAGGAGGGCGACGACCGCCACCGAGAGCACGGTGGCCGTGCGGTGCGGATGTCCGGATGGGCGGTTCATGCGAGGCCTCCCGATGGTGCTGCGCGAGACGATGCTGCCCTGAGGACGCCGCGTGCCGCCCCCCGGTTCCCCGCTACCATGCGGCCATGCCCCGCCTGACCGAGCCGGACGCCACGATGCCCGTCGCGGCCGTGGTCATGCCGATCCCGCCGGGGCTCCAGGCGGTCGGTACCGGGCACCGGCCGTTCGAGCCTGTGCTGCCGCTCGAGGACCTGCCGCTGGGAGCCATGCGCCGCGTCACGCGCGGCGACCTTGACGTGCTCCTGGCCTACACCTCGTGCGGCCTCGTCGCGATCGACGACCGCTGCCCGCACATGTCGGCACCCCTGTCGCTCGGCGCACTCGAGGACTGCATCGTGGGGTGCCCGCTGCACAGCGGCCGCTTCGACCTGGCGAGCGGCGGCGTGGTGCAGTTCCCGACCACGGGCGGCCTCGACGCGGAGGGCGGCTACCACCCCACCTGGAGCCCGCCGGACCGCGAGGCACGGCCCGAACCGACGGATCTCAAGGCCCGCGCGCGGGCGGCGACCCGCATCAGGCGCCTGCGCTACTACCCCCTGCGCATCCGCGACGGGGCCATCGAGCTGGCGTGGCCGGCATGAGCGGCACGAACGGCCGCGGTCCCCTCTTCACGCCCCAGGAGATCGCCGCCGTGCGACGGCCCTTCCGCGCCGCGTCGCTCCTGCCGGCGAGGGCCTACCACGACCAGGCGGTCTGGGACTTCGAGCGCGAGGGATGGTTCTTCGCCGACTGGGTCTGCGTCGGGCGCGAGGAGGACGTGGCGGCTCCCGGCACGTACCAGCGGCTGGACTTCCTTGGCGAGGACGTGGTGCTGGTGCGGGCGCGCGACGGCGTGCTGCGGGCCTTCTACAACGTGTGCCGCCACCGCGGGACCTGCATCGTGGAATCCACGTCCGGCACCGCGCCGCGCTTCCAGTGTCCCTATCACGCCTGGATCTACGACCTTGACGGAACGCTCGTGCGAGCCAGGCACACCGACGACCTGGCCGACTTCCGCCTCGAGGACTTCGGCCTCACGCCCATCCGGCTGGCGACCTGGCAGGGCTTCGTCTTCCTCTGCTTCAGCGAGCAGGCGCCGCCCCTCGAGGCGTACATGGGCGACTGGTTCGAGCACCACGCGGGCTTCGACCGCGACTACACCGGCCTGCGCCGGGCGGCCCGCCTGGAGTACGACGTGGCGGCCAACTGGAAGATCGTGGCCGAGAACTACTCCGAGTGCTACCACTGCCCGGGCGTCCACCCGCTGCTCGATCAGCTGACTCCGTACGACCAGGGCGAGGATTTCTTCCCCCAGGGGCCGTGGAAGGGGGGCTGGATGCGCTTTGCCGACGGCTTCCAGACGATGTCGATGGACGGCGACCGCCACGGCCGCCCGCTCCTGCCGCACACGACGGCGGTGGACGCTCGCCGCATCTACTACTACATCCTGTGGCCCAACCTCATCGTCAGCGTCCATCCCGACTACGTCCTGACGCACCAGGCCTGGCCCGACGGGCCGGAGCGGACCCGGGTCGTGTGCGACCTGTACGTCCATGCCAACGACGTCGGCGCCGTGTCGGTCAGCGACGCGGTCGAGTTCTGGGACCTGACCAACCGGCAGGACTATCACGTCGTCGAGCTGCAGCAGCGGGGCACCCGGTCGCGGAGCTGGGTGGCCGGGCGCTTCTCCAACCAGGAAGCGGCCGTCCACGCCTTCGACCTGATGGTCATGGACCGTTACGCGCAGGATGGCCGGCGCACCGAGCGCGAGGCCAATACCCGGGTGGAGCGGCCCGCCCGAACCCGCCTGGCGCGCGCCGACGTAACACGACCATGATGTCGCGCGGCCCCGCGTGGGTCTCCCTGGTGGTCGGTGCTCTGATCGCGTTGATCGGGCTGTTCTGGATCGGTCAGGGCGTCGGCCTGATCGGCGGCGGCTTCATGAGCGGGAACGGCATCTGGGCCGTGATCGGCCTCGTCGTCGCCGTGACCGGCGCGCTGCTCGTCATCCGCGCGCTGCGCGTCAGGCAGGCACGCTGAGCATCGCCAGCCAGCGGGCCTCGTCGGGCCCGACCGCGAAGAGGTCGCCCCGCCGCACGAGCGGCAGCGCCAGGAGGCCGGGGTCGCCGAGCAGCCGCTCGAGCAACTCCTCGTCGGTCATCCGCAGGTAGGCCAAGCCGAGTTCGGCGTAGCGGCGCCCGCCCGCGTCGACGAGGGTCGCCGTCCCCAACCGCGAGGCGAAGCGGCGCAGCTCGGTCGGGGCCGGCGCCTTGACGGCCACGTCCACCAGGCTGATGGGGATGCGCCGCTCCTTGAAGAACCGCAGCGCCTGCTGGGTCGGGCGCGAGTCGCGGCGACCGAAGATCTGCACCGGGACGACGGGTGGTGCCATCGGCGCCTCAGGGTGTGCCGGGCAGGCTGAGGAGCCGCCGCGGGTTGTCGACGGTGATGGTCTGGAGCGTCCCCGCATCCACGCCGGCCGCCGCGAGCCGGGGCAGGAAGGTCTGCTGGAGGTACGTGTAGCCATGGCCGCCGAACGAGCTCAGCTGGCCGTCGTGGCACACGTCCTGGCTGAAGAGGAGCTGACCGGCATGGCCGCGCGATAGCAGCTCCAGGACCAGGGCGATGACGCGCGGCTCGCCGGCCCGCTCCTGCGCGGTGAAGCTCATGCCAAGGAAGTCGAATTCGATGCTCGCGCCGCGCCCGATGAGGGCCAGGTAGTGGGCCAGGTCGGGGTAGGAGTCGGCGTGGCCGATGACCACCCGGCTCGGGTCGGCCCCTTCCTCCTCGAAGATCCGCAGCTGGGCCAGGCCCACGTCGGACATCACCGCGTGGGTCGTGATGGCCAGGCCCGTCCGGCGCGCCGCGCGGGCCACCGCCCGGTGGACCCGCTCCTCGCGCGCGGTCAGCCAGGGCTTGTCGGTGCCGATCTCGCCGATGATGCCGGGTCGGATGCCCGTCCCGTCCACGCCGTCGGTCGCCTCGGCGACGAGGCGATCGGCCAGCTCCTCCACCGTGCGTCGATCGATGTCGTCGGCCGCCGGGTAGTAGGCGTCGCGGTACCAGCCACAGCCCATCACGACGTGCAGGCCGGTGGCCTCGCTCAGACGCAGGAGGCGGCGCGGATCCCGGCCGATGGCCGGCAGGGTGACATCCACGAGGCACGTCCCCCCGGCGTCGCGGAACCGCGCCAGCTCGGGCCCGATGACCTCGTCCTCGCCGGTGAGCTGCCAGTAATCCCAGCGGGCGGGGATGTGCCACAGCACGCAGCGCGTGTGCTCGTGGGGCAGCGTGAAGCCGACCTCGCCCGGCGCGACCGGGCCCCGCACCGTCTGGATGAACGCCATCGCGGCGAGGATACGTCGGTCAGGCGGTCCCGGCGACGAGGGTCCCCGTCTTGTAGACCCCGCGGATGCGTTGCCGCAGGTCGGCGAAGGCGAACGGGTCGCCCTCCACCACGACGATGTCGGCCCGCTTGCCCGCCTCGAGCGAGCCCGCCTCGTCGGCGATGCCCATCAGCTCGGCCGCGGAGCGGGTCGTCGCCAAAAGGACATCCACGGGCGCCATGCCACCCGCCTCCATCAGGACGAGCTCCTTGAGGTTGGCGCCGTGCGCGGTGACGCCCGAATCGGTGCCCATGGCGACCTTCACGCCCGCCTTCACGGCGCGGCGGAAGGACTCCGCGTGGACCTCCACGACGGAGCGGGCCTTGCGGATCTGGGCCTCCAGGAGGTTCGCCCCGGCCTCGGAGGCTTCGATGACCCCGCGGGCCGCCACGAGGGTGGGGACCAGCCAGGTGCCGTTCTTGAGCATCAGGTCGATGGCTTCGTCATCCAGGAAGATGCCGTGCTCGATGCTGCGGATCCCGGCCCGCACGGCGGCCTTGATGCCCGGCGCGCCCTGGGCGTGGGACATGACATAGCGCCCGGCCCGCGTCGCCTCCTCCACGAGGACCGCCAGCTCGGCATCGCTGAAGTGCGCGTGGCGCGGGTCGTCGTTCGGCGATAGGACCCCGCCCGTGGTGAAGACCTTGATGACATCGGCCCCCGCCCGCACCAGCTCGCGGACGCGCAGCCGCATCGCGTCGGGGCTGTCGACCATGCCGGTCGGGAAGCCCGGGTAAGGCAGATCGCCAAGGTCGTAGCCAGAAATCATCCAGCCGTCGCCATGGCCGCCGGTCTGGCTGATCTGGTTGACCGAGATCTGCGAGTGCGGCCCGGCGATCAGCCCGTCCTCGATGGCCTGCTTCATGCCCCGGTCCATGAAGCCCGCGTCGCGTACGGTCGTGATGCCCGTCTCGAGCGTCGCTCGCATGTTGCCGATGGCGCTGTAGAAGTGATACGAGAACGGGCGCTGCAGCGAGACTAGAAGCTCCAGGTCCTCCGGCCCGAAGGCCAAGTGGACATGGCAGTCGAAGAGGCCCGGCAGCAAGGTCCGTCCTGCCACGTCGACGCGCGTGTCGCCGTCCAGGCCCGACCCGACGTCGACGATCCGCCCGTCCTGTACCGCCACGTCGGCCGTCGGCAGGGTCGGCGTGCCGTCAAAGACCCGGCCTCCAGCAAAGACCACGCGCGTCATGTCGCCTCCTGATGTGCACGTGCCGCTGCCCGAACGATGTCGGCGGGCTCATCGATGTCGTCTCGCCACGCCCCTTCCGGGTCCCAGGCGCGCCAGACGGTCTCCTCCACGATAGACGGGCGCAGGGCCAGCAGCACGCCGCGCAGGCTGCGATGCGGACCGGCGAGCCGTTCGCGGACGACCGAGCCGGCCGCGCCGGTGCGGACGGCACACGGCAGCGGGCGCCAGTCATCCCCGTCGGCCAGGACGGCCGCATCGGCGTGGTCCAGGGCGCCCAGGAGGCCCCGCAGCAGCGGGGCCGGCAACGACGGCGCATCGCCGGGCACGACGAGGAGGCGGCAGTCGCCGGCCGGGGCGATGGCCTCGAGCGCCGCGGCCAGGCCGGCCAGCGGCCCCAGGTCGCCCGAGCGGTCGCGGACGAGCTCGATCGGCCGGCCCAGGTCGGGCAGGACCGGCCGGGGTGCGTCGTGAGCCAGCGACACGAGGACGCGACCCGTCACGACCGCGACGGCCGTGAGGGCGTGGTGCAGGACGGGCCGGCCGGCCAGTTCGACCGCCAGCTTGTCGGCGCCGAAGCGGCTGGCGCGACCACCGGCCAGCACCAGCCCGACGCTCTCCGTCTCAGCTCGGCCGGCCGCACCCATCGCCGGCCAGCGTAGCGCGCCGCCGTGCGGCGTCACAGCAGCGCGAGGCGGTCGAGCGGGAACGGCGGCTGGGCCAGCGGCTTGACGGCCAGGCGCAGCAGGAGCAGCGGGTTGTCATCCCCTGCCGAGCGGTTGGCGTGCAGCACGCCGCACCCCAGGCAGCGGTGGATGAGGACCCACTCGCCGTCACCGCGGACGGTGATGGCGATCGGCTCCATGGAGGCGTTGCAGCCGGATGCCCGGTCGCCGGGCACGTCATCGACGTGCCGGCTGAACAGGCAGCCGGGGCAGTGGTTGCGGTGGGCGGTGCCCGGCGCGTCGAGCGGCACGTCCAGGTAGCAGTGGCTGCACCGGAACGTGGTCTCGCGCTCGTGGCGCTCGGGTCGACGGTTGGCGTGGCGGTCCACAGGGGAGGCTCCGGGAAACGGGTGACGCCCGATCCGATCGTCACGCGGCTCCCGGGAATCAACGGAGCCGTCCCCGGCGGGACGGCTCACACAGGACCCTGGCTGGTGTCAGCGGGTCAGGCGGCGCGCCTCCGGAGGCGTGACGACGATGAGACGTACCCGGCGGCAGTCATCGGTCTCCTCCTTCCCGGCCCTGCGCGGCACCTGTGGCGGCGCCCGGACCGTGTGGAAGGATGGCGCATGTCCGCGGCCTCGTCAACATGGCAGCGGCCGCAGGGGCCCCCGCCGGCTTCCCCGGCCGGTTTGCATCTAGCGACCACAGCGACGGAACGACCGGCCTGCAGGCCCAGAGTCGGGCCGTTCCAGCGTCATTCTTTGCATCGCGCGACCAGAACGACGGGCGAAGGCCACCTCCTCCGTCGCTGTCACCGCTGCGTGCAAAGAACGCGCCCGTGGGCCGTCGGGGGCCGGCCGCGTCCCAGGCGCGCCGCCAGGCCGGTCAGCCGCGCTCGAGGAGCGGCTTGACCTCTGTGATGAAGCGCGTCATCGACTCTTCGTCGTACATGGCCGGCACTCCGGCGATGAGGTGGCGGTAGCCCAGCTCCAGGTACGGCGCCAGGCGGTCGGCGACGTCCTCGGGCGTACCCACCGGCTGGTCCGTCCACAGGCGGTCGATCTCGTTTCGCTCGAACGCCTCGCGGAAAAGGCGGTGCGCCTCCTGGCGGTCGTCACGGATGAACACCGTCCCGATACCGGTCGTGCGCTCGATCTCCCGCTCGTCCCGCCCGACGGTCTCGCAGTGCTGCCGCAGGATCGCGTCCTTCTTGCGCACCGTGGCCACGCCGCCGCCGATGTTGCACATGTCGGCGTAGCGGGCGACGAGTTTGAGGGTGACCTTCTCGCCGCCGCCCCCGACGCAGATCGGCAGGTGCGGCTGGATCGGCCCCGGCAGGTTGCGCACGTGGTCGGTCCGGTAGTGGGGCCCGGTCGCGCTGGGCTCGCTGCCGTCGAGCATGCCGCGCATCACTGGCAGGGCCTCACCCAGCCAGCGCAGGCGCTCGGGCGGTCCGTCCCCGAATTCGAAGCCGAAGTCGTGCGCCTCCTGCTGGAACCACGCCGCCCCGATGCCCAGGATGGCGCGCCCGTTGGAGATGTGGTCCAGGGTCGTGGCCATCTTGGCCACGAGGGCCGGCTCGCGGTACGGATTGGCGCCCACCATGAGGCCGATCCGGACGCGTTGCGTCGCCTGCGCCCAGGCCGTGATGGTCAGCCAGCCCTCGTAGTTGGGCCCGTGCGGGTCGCCGATGATCGGGTAGAGGTGGTCCCACGTCCACAGGGTGTCGTAGCCGAGACGGTCGGCCCGGATGCCGGCCTCCAGGAGGGCGGGCCAGTCCGTGTACTGGTTCCAGCAGAGCGCGCCGAGCTTGACTTCGGTCAACTCACGTCCCGCCTGACGATGTCGACCGAGATCTCCACCGCCGGGATCGTGCCGCCGTTCTCCAGCCAGTGGGACGTGTGCCGATCCTCCGGCCAGCCCGGTCCCGGCCCGTAGTCCGTCGCGACCCCGTTTCGATGGTCCGTGATCGTCCCCTGCAGGATGTAGACGGTGCCTGGTCGACCTTGATGGTCGTGGACGGGACCGAACACGCCTCCAGGCTCGATCGTCACCATGCGCATCCGCAGCTCGCGCCCTGCCAGGCCCTCGATCTCGCCCGCAAGGTCGACTGTGGCGAGCACGGTCACCGTCACGCCTTGCGTGTCAGGCGCCACCGGTTCGTTGCTCATGGCGAGAGTCTAGGGCTCTGCCGTCAGCCCGGCCGGCTGCCCTCTGGAAAGGCATGCTGCGGCCGTACTGGCCGCCGTCGAACCTCCGTACCGGAGGCGGGACGTGCGGCCACGCGCACGATGCGGCCGTGCACCCTACGTGGCTCCGTGCGGCGTCCGTGGCCATGGTCGTCGTCATCAGCGCGGTCGCCGCTGGCTGCTCGGCCGGCCATGACGCGTGCGGCGGGGGCTCCGTCTGCACGCGCGTGCTGTTCATCGGCAACAGCTACACCTACGTCAACGACCTGCCGGGCACGTTCGTGCAGCTGGCCCAGGCCGGCGGCCATCCCGTCGCGACGGACAGCGTCGCGGAGGGTGGCGCGACCCTCGCCGACGCGAACACGTCGGACGCCACGGCGAGCAAGCTGGGAGCCGCGACGTGGGGCTTCGTGGTGCTCCAGGAGCAGAGCGAGATCCCGTCCGTGGCCTCGTCCCGCGACCAGGTGATGTACCCCGCGGCGCGGTCGCTCGTGGCGCGCATCAAGGCCGCGGGCGCCACGCCCGTCTTCTTCATGACCTGGGCCCACGAGGCCGGCTGGCCGGAGAACGGCCTGCCCGACTACCTCTCGATGCAGCGCCAGATCGACGCGGCGTACGTCACGATCGCCCAGCAACTGGCCGTGCCGGCTGCCCCGGTGGGCTTCGCCTGGTCCGCCGTGACCCGGGCTGACCCCGGGCTAGAACTGTGGTCGGATGACGGCAGCCACCCGACGCCCGCTGGTACGTACCTGGCCGCATGCGTGTTCTTCGCCACGATCTTCAACCAGAGTCCGACCGGTATCGCCTGGACCGACGGTCTCTCCAGTCAGGACGCGAGCCTGCTGCAGGCCGCGGCCACCACCTCGGTGGAGAAGCCGGCGCAGGCCTGGCTCTCGCCCTAGGTCACGATGCACGGGCCGGCTCAGGCCGCGCCGTTTGCATCCACCGGCGACAGCGACGGACGTCTCGTCGCCGGGGCGACGCTCTATTCATGGGATGCAACGGATGACAGAAGAAGGCCTCCCGCGAGCCGTTCCAGACGCCTCCGGCCTCCGTCCTCCGTCGCTGTGATCGCCGCGCGCAAACGCGGCGCCGCGCGCCCGGATGGGCGCGCGCAGGCCCGGCTCTCGCCCTAGGCGAGGATGCGCTCGGCTCCCGCGTAGACGTTGAAGTGGTCGCCGCGCAGGAACCCCACCAGCGTCAGCCCGAAGGTGTGGGCGACGTGGACGGCCAGGCTCGACGGCGCCGAGACGGCGGCCATGAGGGGCAGGCCGGCGGCCACGGCCTTGTGGGCCAGCTCGAACGACGCCCGTCCGCTGACCATCAGGGCCCGGTCGCGGAGGGGCAGGGCATCGCCCAGCAGCGCCGCACCGATCAGCTTGTCCACGGCGTTGTGACGGCCCACGTCCTCCCGGATCCGCTCCAGCCGGCCCGCGCGGTCGAACAGGCCGGCCGCGTGCAAGCCTCCGGTCAGCTCGAACGTCGCCTGCGCCTCCCGGAGTGCCGGTGCCATGGCCACGATCGCGGACGGCGTGAAGGTCGGACCCGGCGGCAGCTGCGGCAGATCGTCGCGGAGCGCATCGAGCGCGGCCGCCCCGCAGATGCCGCAGGCGCTGCTGGCGACGAGGTTGCGCTGCCACCCCACGCGGTCCTCCGCGTGCGGGGCCATCAGGTCGATCTCGACCAGGTTCTCCGCTTCCGGCAGCTCTCGTAACGGGAACGGCACGGGATCCCCGGGCCGGCCCGAGGCGGCCACCGCGGTGTGGCGGACGTCGGACGCGGAGCGGATGACACCTTCGACGAACAGGAGTCCCAGCACCAGCTCCAGGTCGTGCCCGGGCGTGCGCATGATGACCGCGAAAGGCCGGCCGTCCAGGACCACCTGGAGGGGCTCTTCAGCGGCGACGACGTCATCGGCCGTCGTGGCCCCGGCGGCGGTCCAGCGGGTGACGCGGGCTGGCCGATGCGGCTCGGGGCCCCGGTCGTCCATCACCGGTCGGCGCCGAGCGGCCCGGCGTGCCTACGCGCTGGCGCGGGGCCGACCGCGACGGGTGTGGCGCTCGGGTGTCATCAACCCCACCACGAAACCCTTCTCGTGCTTGCGGACCGCGACCTCGACGCCGAGCGTGGACGCGGTGCGCAGCACGCGCTGCCGCACGGTGGGGGCCTTGTCGCTGGGACCCAGGGCGACCTCGAATACGTCCTCGGGGCCGGCCAGCTTGCGGATCAAGCGCGCGTACATCCGCTCTTCACGTTCGCGGGGCGAGAGGGTCTTGCGGACCGCGGTGCGCTGCGGCCGGTCGATCAGGGCTCGGTCGACCCGACGGATCTTGACCATGTGAGAGTGGCGCCTCCATAGGGGCTGGCCGTCAGTGCGGCGTGGACGAGCGGACGATACGGCGCCCGACCGACGGCGGCAAGTCCGCTACGCTCGGGGGACGACGGGGCGACCGTCGAACCCAGGAGGGAGGCGAGATGAAGGCCGGCATCATCGTGCCGCAGGGCTGGACAGGCGACTACGACGGGTGGGACGCGGCGCAGGCGTGGGCGCGGACCGTCGCCGTGGCCCGCCAGGCCGAGCGACTCGGCTTCGAATCCATCTGGCTGTTCGACCATTTCACGACGGTCCCGCGTCCGACCGACGAGATCACCTTCGAGTCCTTCACGAGCCTGACCGCCCTCGCCGCCCTGACCTCCCGTGTGCGGCTCGGCCACATCGTCATCTGCACCGCCTTCCGCAACCCAGGCCTGACGGCCAAGATGATCAGCACCATGGACGTCATCAGCGGCGGCCGCATGGAGCTCGGCATCGGCGCCGGCTGGAAGCGCGACGAGTGGCTGGCGTACGGCTATGGCTTCCCCTCGACCGGGGAGCGGCTGGCCGCGCTTGGCGACCACCTGGCGGTCATCACGGCCATGCTGGAGCCGGGGCGCCACGTGCGGGCCACGGCCGGCGGGCCGCACGCCGCGGTCAAGGGCGCCATCAACCTGCCCAAGCCGCTGCAGCAGCCACGCGTGCCGCTCATGGTCGGCGGCAACGGCCCCAACGTCACCTGGCGGCTGGCCGCCCGCTACGCCGATGAGCTGAACCTGGACGGCCTGTCCCCCGCCGAGGTCGCCGCCGCCCTGCCCGTCATCCGCTCGCGGTGCGAGGAGATCGGCCGCGATCCAGCAAGCCTGAGCATCAGCGTCCACATCTGGTGGGGCGCCGCGCCCACGCCCGGCCGGGAACGCATCGACATCCTGGCCGGCTACCGCGAGATCGGCGTGCGGCGGACTATGCAGCTCCTCCGCGAGAGCGCCACGACCGACGAGGCCCTGGAGAGCTACGCCGAGGATGTCCGGGCCGCCGGGGTGGAGCTGGCCGCGTCCTGAGAGGGCTCAGCCCTGGTCGATGTGGAAGCCCTGGTCGGCCAGGCCCTGGCGGACCGCCGACGGCCCGCCGGCCCCGCCGAGAGCCGCGCTCTCGTGGGCCTCGAAGTCGATGCCCGCCCGCGTCAGAACCTCTTCCGCCACGACCGCATCGGAGGTCGTCAGCATCAGGGTGCCGTCCGTGTCCTCCGCCACCCCGACGATGCCGGTGATGTTGATCTGCCGCTCGGCGAGCGCACCGGCGAGCCGCGCCAGTGAGCCCGGCCGATCCTCCAGCCGTACGGTGAACCAGACTGCCACGCGCGCCTCCGGACAAGCAGAACGCCCGGAGGGACCG
>DATBOX010000048.1:0-5846 GCA_036561685.1 Candidatus Limnocylindrales bacterium
ACCCGCCCGACCCTACTGCTCGTAGCCCTCGACGATGACCGGCGGACGCAGCTTCGCGGCCTCGTCCGGCAGGCCGGCCGCGCGGCGTGCCTGGCGCTGGCGCAGGAGGTCATAGCACTGGTCCAGCGCGACCCGGATGACCTCCAGGCGGCTGACCTCGGCAGGGCTCAGGCCGCTCCCATCGCCGGCCGCGCCGTACAGCCGTTCCTCTTCCTCCGCCAGCTCGTTGATCCGTCCGAGGAGCTGTGCGTCGTCCATGCTCGTTTCCTCCTGGCACCTTCCATGGGCCACGCCTAGCTTGCCACGTTCGGGGGCGGCTAGACTCTCTGCCCAGTGGCTGGAGCGACGACCTCACCCGGCAGCGACCCCCGCGTGCCGGGGCCGCTGGACCGTGCCTCGGCGATGAACCTCATGCGCGAGGCGGACGTGCTGGCGGCGTCGGGCGAGTACGCCGAGGCGGCCCGGGCGTACCAGCGCCTCGTCGGTCACTCGGACGCCGACATCCACACGGCGGCCCTCCTTGGGCTGGCCGACGCGCGTTACCGCCTCGATGACGAGGCCGGCGCCCAGGCCACCTGGCAGGCCGCCACGCAGGCGCCCGAGAACTCCTTCAGCTGGCTGGCCTGGAAGCAGCACGCCGCGGCCCTGGTGCGCGCCGGTGCCATCCGACCGGCCATCGACGCCTACCGCGAAGCCGAACGCCGGGCGCCCGCCGACCAGCGCGCCGAGATCAGCTCCCGCCTGGGCTGGCTCTACAAGGAGAGCGGCGACACGGGCCGCGCTCGCGGCTACTTCAGCCGGGCGCGCGGCACCGACTTCACGCCGTGGGTGACCTACCTCGTGATCGCCGTCACGGTCGGCATCGGCCTCGCCCAGATCGCCCTGAACTTCCCGGCGGACGTGTTCACCCAGACGCTGGGCCTGGACAAGGCGGCCGTGGCGAACGGCGAACTGTGGCGGCTGCTGACGGTCGTGCTGGTGCACGCGGGGATCGTCCACCTGGGCTTCAACATGTACGCCCTGCTGATCGTGGGCCCCATGGTCGAACGGATCTACGGCCACGGCCTGTGGATCGTGATGTACCTCGTGACGGCAGCCGCGGCCAGCGTCCTGAGTTACATCCTGGTCCCGGAGGATGCGGTCGGCGCGAGCGGCGCGATCTTCGGCCTCTTCGGCATCCTGGGCACGACCCTCTGGTTCTACCGGCCGATGGTGCCGCAGGCGCGCGGCCTGGCCCAGCAGATCGCCATCCTGGTGATCATCAACCTGGTGCTGGACGTGGGCCTCGACGCGGGCGGCGTGGGGATCGACATCTTCGCCCACATCGGCGGCCTCCTGGCGGGCATCTGGCTGGGCCTCGTGATCGCGCCACGCGGCGTGCAGACCCTGGGCGGTGCGTTCCGCCGGCCCGGTGACACGGCCAAGCGCAACCCCGGCCTGGCGCCGGTCCTGCAGTGGGCGGCTGTCATCGCCCTTGTCGCCGTCATCGGCGCCGGCCTGGCCCTGGGCACCTCGCTGCGGGTGGGCTGACCCGTATGAGCCGCTCGCTGGCGGCCTGCTTCGCCGGCACGTTCACCCTGCGCTTCAGCACCGGCCTCACGGGGGCGTTGCTGGGCTTCTACCTGGCCCACCTGGCCGACCTGGGGGGCACGAACATCGATGCCTTCGTGGTCGGGCTCATGTCGGCCGGGTTCTACCTCTCGGAGCTGATCCTGGCGACGCCGTTCGGCATCCTGTCCGACCGGCTGGGGCACCACCGCGTCATGCAGGCAGGGCCGGCGTTCGGCTTCGCCGCCGCCATCGTGACCGGCCTGAGCCGCTTCGTCGCGACCGCCGCCGCGCCGCTGCTCGTCCCGGTCCTGACCGTCACGCGGGCCCTTGAAGGCACCTCGACGGCGGCCAGCGTGCCGTCGATCCTGGGGTACGTGGCCGCCGCCACCGCGGGCAACGAGGCGCTCCGCGGCCGATCCGCCGCCCTTTTCGAGGCGGCCACCTTGGGCGGCCTTGGCGCCGGGTTCGTCGTCGCCCCCAAGCTCTTCGAGGCGATCGGGACGACGGCCTTCTTCCTCAATGCGGTCGTCTACGTGGTCTCGCTGCTGATCTTCCGCTTTGGCGTCTCCGATCCGCGCGCGGACGTGGTCGGCGCGGCGCCCAAGGAGGGCGGCTGGAGGCGCTACGGCCAGCTGCTGGGCAACGCCGAGGTGCTCCTCCTGGCGCCGACCTGGATCGCCGTCAATGCCGCCATCGGCCTGTGGTTCAGCCAGTCGATCTTCCAGTTCGCGCGGCGCAACGACCATTTCCCCAACCAGCTCCTCCATCGGGGCTTCGACCCGACCCAGATCACCCTCGCTGCGATCGTCATCATGGCCATCTTCGGGGCCGGCCTGTTCTACTGGGGCGGCCGCTTCAAGAACCTCCGCCGCAGCACGATCATCCTCTACGGTGTCATCGGCGGCGCCCTCGTGGTCGCCAGCTGCCTCGTCATCAACCACAGCGAGGGCATGCCGCTGGTCCTGCCCATCGCCTTCGCCGCGGTCGCCGCGGCGGGTCTGTTCGTGCTCGCCGGCGCGACGCCGGCGGCCCTCGGGCTGCTGGCCGACATCTCCGGCCGTTTCCCCGACGATCGGGGCGCCATCATGGGCCTCTACAGTGTGTTCCTGGCCATCGGCCAGATCGTGGGCAGCCTGGTGGGCGGCGTCGCGGCACAGATGCGCGGCATCGACGGGCTGCTCGTGGCCACGCTCGTGATGCTGGCCATCGCCCTCCTGCCGCTCTTCCGGCTGCGCAGCCTGGAGCACCTCCTGGGACCCAGTGATGCCTGAGACGACCCCCACGCCACCTGTGTTCGGCAACTTCATCGGCGGGGCCTGGCGGCCCAGCCACAGTGGTCGCACGTTCGCATCCCACGACCCGGCCGACGCCCGGCACGTCATCGGCCAATTCGCCGCCTCGGATGCCGCCGACGTGGCGGAGGCGGTGCGCGCCGCCGAGACGGCCTTCCCGGCGTGGCGGCGGACGCCCGCCCCCCGCCGCGGTGAGTTGCTCTACGACTTCGCCGCGCTGCTCGCGCAGCACAAGGAGCGGCTGGCCCGGGCGCTCACCACGGAGATGGGCAAGGTCCTGCCGGAGGCGCGCGGCGACGTCCAGGAGGCGATCGACATCGCCTACCTCATGGCGGGGGAGGGGCGCCGCCTCTTCGGCGACACGGTGCCCAGCGAGCTGCCCGACAAATGGGCCATGAGCGTCCGCGAGCCGATCGGTGTGGCCGGACTCATCACGCCGTGGAACTTCCCCATCGCCATCCCGGCCTGGAAGATGATGCCGGCCCTCGTGACGGGCAACACGGTGGTGTGGAAGCCGGCCAGCGACACGCCCCATTGCGCGGTCCTCTTCGTGGAGCTCCTGGCAGAGGCGGGCCTGCCGCCCGGCGTGGTCAACCTCGTGACCGGCTCGGGCGCGGACGCCGGTGAGCCACTCGTGGAGAGCCCGGACGTGCCCGTGCTCAGCTTCACCGGCCACGGCGACACGGGCCGCCGCATCGCCGCGCTCGCGGCCCGCCGCCTGAAGCGGCTCTCACTGGAGCTGGGCGGCAAGAACGGCATCATCGTCCTTGCCGACGCCGACCTGGACCTGGCCGTCGACGGCATCGTGTGGAGCGCCTTCGGGACGACCGGCCAGCGCTGCACGGCCTGCTCGCGGGTCATCGCGCAGGACGCGATCGCCGACGCCCTGGTCGAGCGCCTGGCAGAGCGCGCGGCGGCATTGCGCCTGGGGCCGGGGCTGGAAGCCCGGACCGACGTCGGCCCGCTCATCAACGGCCCGGCCGTGGACAAGGTCGGCGGCTACGCCGCGCTGGCCGGCCGCGACGGCCAGCGGCTCGTCACCGGTGGGTCGCCGCCAAGCGGCGTCGCCCGCCTGCAGCACGGCCACTACTTCACGCCGACCATCGTGGACCACGTGCAACCGATGAGCCGGCTGGGGCAGGAAGAGGTCTTCGGGCCGCTCCTGTCGATCATCCGGGTGCCCGACTACGACGCGGCGATCACCGCCCTCAACCAGACGCCCTACGGCCTCAGCGCGGCCATCTACACCCGGGACGCGAACACGGCCTTCCGGGCCATGCACGACATGGCGGCCGGCCTGGTCTACATCAATGCCGGCACCATCGGAGCCGAGACGCACCTGCCCTTCGGCGGCACGAAGGGCACCGGCAACGGCCACCGGGAGGCCGGCCACGCCGCGCTCGACACGTTCACCGAGTGGAAGTCCATCTACGTCGACTACAGCGGGCGCCTGCAGCGCGCCCAGATCGACAACCAGCCCGGCTGACAACGGCAGCGTGAACCCCTTCCGCTGGGGTCGTGGGCTCGCTATCGTGAGTGGCCGATGGGTCACAACGACCCAGCCTGAGGACGTGAGCGGCGTGGAGGCAAGCGATGTCAGGTCCTGAACTCGGCGGCAGCAGCAGCGGTGCGCCCGATCAGACGCCAGCCGCGCCCCAGACCCCACCCCCGGCGCGCGCGGGTGAGTCGGCCGGCCAGGCGGCGAGCCAGGCCGGCGCGGCGGCGGGCCAGGCGGCCAGCGCGGCCGCGGCAGCCGTGGAGGGCATGTTCAAGTCGTTCTCCATGGCCGAGCAGTTCATGGTCGGTGGGGCGCTCCTCATCGTCATCGTCGGCGAGTTCCTGCTGGGCTCGCTGTTCGGGGGCGGCGGCAACTTCATCGCCGTGGTCCTCGCCTCGGCCGAGCTGATCCTGGCCGTGTGGCTCAAGAACCGGCGGAACATCCAGTGGCCGGCGTCGTACGGGCTGATCCTGTCGGCCCTCGCGGTGGCCGTCGTCATCCCCGAGTTCGACGGGTTCCTTGACTGGCTGCACAGCCTGACCATCGCGGGCGGCGGCTTGGGCGGCGGAGTGACGCTGCTCGCGGAGCTCGTCGACTGGGCCGGC
This sequence comes from Candidatus Limnocylindrales bacterium, assembly GCA_036561685.1. Taxonomy (GTDB): domain Bacteria; phylum Chloroflexota; class Limnocylindria; order Limnocylindrales; family CSP1-4; genus DASPUH01. Next base: position 4,947 of record DATBOX010000048.1, read on the forward strand.
GCGGTGCTGATCGGTTGGGGTGCCGTCCTCTACTGGCGGACCGGCGGCAAGTAGCCGGCTCGATCGAGGCGTCGCCCGGTGGCGGGCACGCCTCCTCCGCCTCCCGCGCCGCCGGCTGGGTCGCCCGGAGCCTCCCCCGGCGGGCGCACGGTCGACCGCGTCGTGCAGTTCAGTGACGGGGTGTTTACGGTCGCCCTGACCCTCCTCGTCGTCGACCTGGCCGTGCCTAGTCTGGGGCCCGCGTCCACCGAGGCGGACCTGCAACGGGCGCTGGGTGACCAGGTCCCCAACGTCCTCGCGTTCCTGCTCACGTTCTGGGTGGTGGCCGCCTACTGGTTGACGCACCATCGCCACTTCCGGCTGATCCACCGCTATGACGGCCGGCTGTTGCTGCTCAACCTGGTCTTCCTGATGACGATCGTCTTCATCCCCTGGCCGACGGCCGTGCTGGGCCACTTCGGCGGCTACGTCACGGCATGGGTCGTGTACGCGCTCGCGATGGCCGCCATCGGGTCGGCCGCGACGGCGCTCTGGTGGTACGGGTCGGGCCCGCACGGCCTCGCTGACGGCGTGACGCCCGAGCTGCGCCGCTACTACGCCGTCCGGGCGCTCATCCAGCCGGTGATGTTCGTGCTGTCGATCCCGGTGGCCACCGTCTCGCTCGGCATCGCCCAGTTCTGCTGGGTCCCCATGTTCGGCGCGCTGGCCTTGGTGAACCGCCTCTACGGACACCAGGTGACCGAGCCCTAGCCCCAGGCCGGGTGCCCTACGCCACCGGCTCCAACACGAAGACGGGGATCTGCCGATCCGTCCGGGTCTGGTAGGTCGCGTAGTCGGGCCAGGCCTCGACGGCACGCGCCCACCAGACGGCCTTCTCGTCGCCCACGGCTTCGTGGGCCA
>DATBOX010000049.1:0-11719 GCA_036561685.1 Candidatus Limnocylindrales bacterium
TCCTCGTCGCGTTCGCCGGAGAGCGCCTCTGCCAGGAGCGGGTTGAAGGCCTCGCCCGTGGGCAGGGTCTCCATCGCCTCCTCCAGCAGAGGGTTGTACTCCTCGCCGAAGCCCTCCGGCAGCTCGCCACCGGCGAGTGCCTCGGCAGCGCGGCGACGCTCCTCCTCGCGGCGAGCGGCGACGGCGGCCGGCGCACCCGTCCCGGCGGGGATGAGCTTGCCGATGATGACGTTCTCCTTGAGGCCCAGCAGGCGGTCCTTGGAGCCGTTGATGGCGGCCTCGGTGAGCACCCGGGTGGTCTCCTGGAAGGAGGCCGCGGCCAGGAAGCTGCTCGTGTTGAGGGATGCCTTGGTGACGCCCAGCAGGACGGTCTCGGCCGTCGCCGGCTCGCCGCCCTCGGCCAGCACCTGGTCGTTGATCTCCTCGAAGTCGAAGCGATCGACGAGCTCGAACGGCAGCTGCTCGCTGTCGCCGGGCTGGTCCACGCGGACCTTGCGCAGCATCTGGCGGACGATGATCTCGATGTGCTTGTCGTTGATCGTCACGCCCTGGCTGCGGTAGACCTTCTGGACCTCCTTGACGAGGTAGCGCTGGACCGAGTCGCGGCCGCGCGTCTCCAGGTACTCCTGGGGGTTGATGGGGCCGTCGGTGATAGCGTCCCCGGCCCGGATCTCCTGGCCGTTCTCCACCCGCAGCTTGGCGTTGTGGGGGATCTGGTATTCCCGCTCGACGACGTCCTCGCTGTGCACGGAGAGCTGCTTGCCGGCCTTGACCAGCACGCCGCGGACCGGGCTGCGCAGTTCGTCGGCCGTCTCGGTGCCCGGCTGGCGGGCCACGACCTGGTCGACCTCGACGTTGTCGCCGGGCTCCAGGAGGAGCTCCTGCGACTTGGCCAGCTCGAGCGGGGTGTCATACCCCTCGCGGCTGGTGACCTTGACGCGCCGCGCGCCGTTCTCGCCCTGGATGAGCTCGACGACACCGTCGATGTGGCTGATCTCCGCCTTGCCCTTGGGGACGCGGGCCTCGAACAGCTCCTCGACGCGGGGCAGGCCGGCGGTGATGTCCAGGCCGGCCACGCCGCCCGTATGGAACGTGCGCATGGTCAGCTGGGTGCCCGGCTCGCCGATCGACTGGGCGGCGATGATGCCGACCGCCTCGCCGGCGCCGACGAGGCTGCCGGTGGCCAGGTTGCGGCCGTAGCAGGCACGGCAGACGCCGTACCGTGAGGCACAGGTGAGGGGTGAGCGGACGAGCACGCCGCTCAGGCCCGACTCGTCGATGGCGTGGGCGGTCTCCTCGTCGATGAGCACGTTGCGCTCGACGAGGACCTCGCCGCTGGTGGGATGGCTGGCGGGCGCGGCCGCCAGGCGGCCGACCAGGCGGCGGGCGAAGGCCTCCGGCTCGGAGCCGGCGAACTCCGCCGTCTCGTCGCGCGTGATCCACGTGCCCTCGAGGGTGCCGCAGTCGTCATCGCGGGTGATGACGTCCTGGGCCACATCGACCAGGCGCCGCGTGAGGTAGCCCGAGTCGGCCGTGCGGAGGGCCGTATCGGCGAGGCCCTTGCGGGCGCCGTGGGTGGAGATGAAGTACTCGAGGACGGTCATGCCCTCGCGGAAGTTGCTCCGCACGGGCACGTCGATGATGCGGCCGGACGGATCGGCCATGAGGCCGCGCATGCCGCCCAGCTGGCCGATGTTGCCCTTGTTCCCGCGGGCCCCGGAGCGGGTCATCATGGTCAGCGGCCCACGCGGGTCCAGGGCCTCCATCATCTCGTTGGAGACGTCCTGGGTGGTCCGCTGCCAGATCTGGACGACCTGCTCGTAGCGCTCGTCGTCGGTGATGAGGCCACGCTGGAACTGGCGGTCGATGTCGGTCACGTTCGCGTCGGCCTTGCCCAGCATCTCCTTCTTGTGGGGCGGCACGCTGATGTCGGCGATGGAGATGGTCATGCCGCCGCGGGTGGCGTAGGTGAAGCCGATCGACTTGATGCCGTCGACGAGGTGGGCCGTCTCGATGGGGCCCAGCTCGCGGTAGCAGCGGTCGATGAGCTCGCCCAGCTTGGAGCGTGTCATCTCCTCGTTGTTGAAGCGCAGCGGCGTGGGCAGGATCTGGTTGAAGAGGACCTGGCCGACCGTCGTGCGCATGCGCCGGCGGAGGAGATGACCCGTCGGGCCCGGCTCCTCGCCGTCGGCCGAGGCGGCCAGCGGCTCCCAGGCCTCGACCTCGACGTCGATGGGGGCGTCGAGGGCCAGGGACCGCGAGGTCGGGTCGATGCGCCCGAGGTGGTACGCCAGGACGGCATCCTCCTCGGAGGCGAAGGTCGACACCGGCCGCTCGTCGTTCTCGGCCTTGAGGGTCAGGTAGTAGCAGCCCAGCACCATGTCCTGGGTGGGCGAGACGATGGGGTTGCCGTTGGCCGGCGACAGGAGGTTGGCGGTCGACAGCATCATGCGCCGCGCCTCGTCCTGGGCGGCCGCCGAGAGCGGCACGTGGACGGCCATCTGGTCGCCGTCGAAGTCGGCGTTGAAGGCCGTGCAGACGAGCGGGTGGATCTGGATGGCGGAGCCCTCGACGAGCACCGGCATGAAGGCCTGGATGCCCAGGCGGTGCAGCGTGGGGGCGCGGTTGAGCAGGACCGGGTGGTCCTTGATGACGTCCTCCAGGACGTCCCAGACCTCCGGTCGGACGCGCTCGACGATGCGCTTGGCGCTCTTGATGTTATGGGCGAAGCCCTTCTCCACGAGCTGCCGCATGACGAACGGCTTGAAGAGCTCGAGGGCCATCTTCTTGGGCAGGCCGCACTGGTGCAGCTTGAGCTCCGGGCCGACCACGATGACGGAGCGGCCGGAGTAGTCGACGCGCTTGCCCAGCAGGTTCTGGCGGAAGCGGCCCTGCTTGCCCTTGAGCATGTCGGAGAGGCTCTTCAGGCGGTGGTTGCCGGTGCCCGCGATGGCGCGGCCGCGGCGGCCGTTGTCGATCAGCGCGTCGCACGCCTCCTGGAGCATCCGCTTCTCGTTGCGGATGATGATCTCCGGAGCGCCCAGCTCCAGCAGCCGCTTGAGGCGGTTGTTGCGGTTGATGACGCGGCGATACAGGTCGTTGAGGTCCGAGGTCGCGAAGCGGCCGCCGTCGAGCTGGACCATCGGCCGCAGGTCGGGCGGGATGACCGGCAGGACGGAGAGGACCATCCACTCCGGCCGCGTGCCGCTGCGGCGGAAGGCCTCGATGAGGCGCAGGCGCTTGATGGCCTTCTTGCGGCGCAGCCCGGAGGTGGTGCGCACCTCGCTGTGGAGCTGCTTGGCCAGGCCCTCCAGATCCATGCGCTGGATCAGCTCACGGATGGCCTCCGCGCCCATGCCGGCCCCGAAGAGCCGTGAGCCGCGCACGGCCGAGCCGTACTTGCGGTCCAGGTCGCGCAGGTTCATGCCGTCCAGCGAGGTCTCGGGCAGCATCAGGCCGGGCTTGAGGCGCTCGATCTCGTCGCGCGCCCGGCGCACGTCCTCCTTGGTGCCCTCGGCCTCCAGCTTGAGGCGCTCGCGCTCAGCCTCCAGGGTCGCGTCGCGCTGCAGGTCCAGGTCGGCCATCTCACGGGTGACGCGCGCCTCTTCCTCGGCCTCGATGGCCTGGATGTCGGTGTTGACGCGCTCGATCTCGTCCTTGGCGGCCTTCTGCAGGCGCGTCCGGGCGGCCTTGTCGGCCCCCTCGCCGGCGGGCAGGATGACCTCGCCGGTCGGCTCGAAGACGACGGCCTCGGCGGCACCCTTGCTGCCGGCGGCCCCCAGGGCCTCCTCCGAGCGGTGCTGCGCCTCGACCAGTTCAGCGGTGCGGGTCGCCCGCTGCTCCTCGAGCTCGGCCCGGCGCGCCTCGAGGGCGGCGGTCAGCTCGTCGCGGCGAACGTTGTTCGTGGCGCGGAGCTGGTCCTCCAGTTCGGCCAGGGCTCGGCCGCCCTTGCCGCCGCGGCCCTCGGCCTCCTCCTCCAGCTGGCGCAGCATGCGCTGGCGCGCGTCCTCGTCGACCCACGTGACGATGTACAGGGCGAAGTAGAGGATGCGCTCCAGGTTGCGCGGGCTGATGTCGAGGAGGATGCCCAGCCGGCTTGGCGTGCCCTTGAAGTACCAGATGTGGCTGACCGGGCTGGCCAGCTGGATGTGGCCCATCCGCTCGCGGCGGACCTTGGCGCGCGTGACCTCCACGCCGCATTTGTCGCAGATGATGCCCTTGTAGCGGATGCGCTTGTACTTGCCGCAGTAGCACTCCCAGTCCCGGGTGGGGCCGAAGATGCGCTCGTCGAAAAGGCCGTCCTTCTCGGGGCGGAGCGTGCGGTAGTTGATCGTCTCCGGCTTGGTGACCTCGCCCTTGGACCAGTCACGGATCTGGTCGGGCGACGCCAGCGAGATGCGGATGGCGTTGAAGTTATTGACCTCGAGCATCGTTCTCCTTCGCCACGCTGGGGGCGGCAGCGGCGCGAGCAAGGTGCGGGCAGCGCAGCCCCCGGCCGAGGGGCAGCGCCGCGGGGATGGGACAGCGGATGGGCGTCAGTCCTCGAACCCGGCGAGGTTGATGCCGCCCAGATCAGGCAGCGGATAGGCCGAGGCGTCCTCGGCGAAGTGGATCTCCTCCTCGTTCTCGTTCAGGATCTCGACGTTGAGGCCCAGGCTCTGCAGTTCCTTGATGAGGACCTTGAACGACTCGGGCACGCCCGGGGGCTGGATGTCCTCGCCCTTGACGATCGCTTCGTACGTCTGGACGCGGCCCATGACGTCGTCGGACTTGACGGTCAGGAGTTCCTGCAGGATGTTCGCGGCGCCGTACGCCTCGAGCGCCCAGACCTCCATCTCCCCGAAGCGCTGGCCGCCGAACTGGGCCTTGCCGCCGAGCGGCTGCTGGGTGATGAGGCTGTAGGGGCCCGTGGAGCGGGCGTGGATCTTGTCCTCCACCAGGTGGTGGAGCTTGAGCATGTAGATGTAGCCGACGGTGATCTCGCGGTCGAACGGCTCACCCGTCCGGCCGTCGTGGAGGACCGTCTTGCCGCTCTCGGGCAGGCCCGCGGCGAGCAGCTCGCCCCGGATCTGCTCCTCTGATGCGCCGTCGAAGACGGCCGTCGCGGCGTGGATGGGCGTGCCGCTCTGGCGGGCCTGCTCGTGCAGGGCCCACCCCAGGTGGGTCTCCAGGATCTGGCCCAGGTTCATGCGGCTGGGCACGCCGAGGGGGTTGAGGATGATGTCGACCGGCGTGCCGTCGGGCAGGAAGGGCATGTCCTCCTGGGGCAGGATCTTGGCGATCACGCCCTTGTTGCCGTGCCGGCCGGCCATCTTGTCGCCGACCGAGATCTTGCGCTTGGCCGCGACGCTGACGCGGATGAGGCGGTTGACCCCGGGCAGGAGCTCGTCGCCGCGCTCGCGGCTGAACTCGCGCACGTCGACGATCTTGCCCCGCTCGCCGTGCGGCAGGCGCAGGCTGGAGTCCTTCACCTCGCGGGCCTTCTCACCGAAGATGGCGCGCAGGAGGCGCTCCTCCGCGGTCAGCTCGGTCTCGCCCTTGGGCGTGATCTTGCCGACCAGGATGTCGCCCGGCTGGACCTCCGCCCCGATGTAGACGATGCCGTCCTCGTCCAAGTCCTTCAGCGACTCCTCGCCCACGTTGGGGATGTCGCGGGTGATCTCCTCGGGGCCCAGCTTCGTGTCGCGCGATTCGATCTCGTGCTTCTCGATGTGGATGCTGGTGAAGAGGTCCTCGCGCACCAGCCGGTCGCTGATGACGATGGCGTCCTCATAGTTGCCGCCCTCCCAGCTCATGAAGGCGACCAGGATGTTGCGGCCAAGGGCCAGCTCGCCGCGGTCGGTCGAGCTGCTGTCGGCCAGCGGCTCCCTCGTGGCGACGCGGTCGCCCACGTTGACGAGTGGCCGCTGGTTGATGCACGTGCCCTGGTTGGAGCGCACGAACTTCTCCAGGCGGTACTCGTCCAGCTCGCCGGCGTCGGTCTCGATCTGGATGCGGTCGGCGGTCACCGAGGTGACCACGCCGTCGCGGCGGGCGACGATGACCTGGCCCGAGTCGAGGGCGGCCTTGGACTCCATGCCGGTGCCCACGATGGGCGCCTCCGGCTCGAGGAGGGGCACGGCCTGGCGCTGCATGTTGGAGCCCATGAGGGCCCGGTTGGCGTCGTCGTGCTCGAGGAACGGGATGAGGGCCGTGGCCACCGAGACGACCTGCTTGGGGCTCACGTCCATGTACTCGATCTGGTCGGGGCGCGCCTCCGGGAACTGGTCCCGGTGGCGGGTGGAGACGCGGTCCTCCACGAAATGGCCCGCCTCGTCCAGGCGCGCGTTGGCCTGGGCGACGTAGTGGGCCTCCTCGTCGTGCGCGTCCAGGTACTCGATCTGGTCGGTCACGCGGGGGCGGATGGGGAAGGCGGTCGCCTTCTGCTTCTTGAGCTCGGCGACGGCCTCGCGGGTGAACGCGTCGCCCTTCTTCAGGACGACCGTGCCGCTCTTGGTGGCCAGGTCGGTGCCGGCGATCTCGCGCTCCACGTCGGGGTCGTCGTACGCGGTGACGCGCTTGACGCGGCGGTAGGGCGTCTCGATGAAGCCGTAGGCGTTGATGCGGCCGTAGGTCGCCAGCGAGCCGATGAGGCCGATGTTGGGCCCTTCCGGCGTCTCGATGGGGCAGATGCGACCGTAGTGGCTGTGGTGCACGTCGCGCACGTCGAACCCGGCCCGCTCGCGGGACAGGCCGCCGGGGCCAAGGGCCGACAGGCGGCGCTTGCTGGTCAGCTCGGCCAGGGGGTTGGTCTGGTCCATGAACTGGCTGAGCTGGCTGCCGCCGAAGAACTCCTTCATGGCCGCCACGACCGGGCGGATGTTGATGAGGGCGTTCGGCGTGGCCTTCTCGATCTCCTGGATCGTCATGCGCTCCTTGACGACGCGCTCCATGCGCAGGAGGCCGATGCGGAAGGCGTTCTGGATCAGCTCGCCGTTGGCGCGGATGCGGCGGTTGCCCAGGTGGTCGATGTCGTCAGGCTCGCCGAGGCCGTCGTTGAGCTCGATGAGCTGGCCGACGATGGCGGCGATGTCCTCCTTGGTGATGGTCCGCTCGTCGCGCGGCAGCTCGATGCCCATGCGCGAGGCGACCGGGTCCAGCTTCTTGTTGAGCTTGTAGCGGCCCACGCGGCCGAGGTCGTAGCGGCGGAAGTTGAAGAACAGGCTTTCGACGAGCTTCTCGGCGTTGTCGCCGGTGGGCGGGTCGCCCGGGCGCAGCTTCTTGTAGACCTCGATGAGGGCCTCGCCGCGCGTGGTGGTGGCGTCCTTCTCCAGGGTCGCCGCGATCTGCGCCGGCTCGTTCGTGTCGATGGTGCGGAACAGCTCGAGCATGACCTCGTTCTGCTCGTAGCCCACCGCGCGCAGGAGCTTGGTGGCTTCCAGCTTGCGCTTGCGGTCGACCTTGACCCACAGCTGCAGCACGTTCTGCTTGGCCGTCGTCTCGAACTCGAGCCAGGCGCCCCGGTTGGGGATGACCTTGGCGCTGAAGAGGTTGCGCCCGGTGCTGGGGTCTTCCGTCTTGGTGTAGTAGACGCCCGGCGAGCGGACCAGCTGGCTGACCACGACGCGCTCGGCGCCGTTGATGATGAACGTCCCCTGGTCGGTCATGAAAGGGAAGTCGCCCATGTAGACCCGCTGGCTCTGGATCTCGCCGGTCTCCTTGATGCGGAGCTCGACGTCCACGTAGAGCGGGCGGGCGTACGTGAGGTCACGTGCGCGGCACTCCAGCTGGGTGTACTTGGGCTCGCCAAACTCATGTTTGCCGAAGTGGAGCTCCATGACCCGGCCCGTGAAGTCCTGGATGGGGCTGATCTCTTCGAACAGCTCGCGCAGGCCCTTCTCGACGAACCAGGTGAACGAATCCAACTGGAGGTCGATCAGGTTGGGGATCGGGTGGACCTCGGGGATCCGCGAGTACGTCTTACGTACCGTGGCCAGGGAGGTCCAGCGGGGAGACTCAACGACAGGCAGCATGAACCGCTCCTTGGCGGAGGAGGGAAACGAGAGGGGCCGCGCTCACAGACCGGTCAGCATACCACTGAACGGTTGCGTCGTCAAAGACCGTGGCCCCTCGGGAGCGGGGTCGCGGCGCCGCCGTGGCGCCCCGAAAGCATACCCCGATTACTTGATCTCGACCTTCGCGCCCTGCTCCTCGAGGGCCGCCTTGATCTTGTCGGCCTCCTCGCGGGTGACCCCCTCCTTGACCGGCTTGGGCGAGGCGTCGACCAGGTCTTTGGCCTCCTTGAGGCCCAGGCCGGTCAGCTCGCGCACGACCTTGATGACGGGGATCTTGTTGGGGCCGATCTCGGCCAGGACGGCCGTGAACTCGGTCTGCTCCTCGGCAGCGGCCGCCGCGGGCGCGGCAGCGGCGGCGGGCGCCGCGGCAGCAGCCGCGGGAGCCGCGGCCGTGACGCCGTAGCGGGCTTCGAACTTCTTGATGAACTCGGACAGCTCGAGGACGGTCATGCCGTCGATCGCCTCGAGGACCTGGTCCTGGGTCAGGGTCGCCATGTGATCGTCACCTCCGGGGGCTGGACAGGTTAGGGGTCGAGTCGGATGGGGTCAGGCGCCGGTCGCGCCGCGCTGGTCGGCGAGCTGGCTGAGCCCGGCGCCGAGGTTGCGCAGCGGCGCGGCGAGGAGGCCGGCCATGCCGCTCAGGGGTGCCGCGATGGCGCCCGCGAGCTGGGCCAGCAGGATGTCGCGGGACGGCAGGGCGGCGAGCCGGCCGACGTCCTCCGCGGCGAGGCGCTTGCCGTTGACGACCGCGCCGCGCACGGCCACGACCTTGTAGGGCCGCGTCGCGTCGAGGAAGGCACGGGCCACGGCCGACTCGTCGCCCTGGCCGAGGGCCACGGCGGACGGACCGGTCAGCAGCCCCGCCAGCTCCCCCACCCCGGCCTGGTCGGCCGCGATGCGGGCAAGGCGGTTCTTGACCACGTGGTAGGTCAGGCCCTGCTGGCGCAGGGCGCGCCGCACGGCCGTGATCTCGGACACGGTGAGGCCGCGGTAGTCGGCCACGATCGACGTGCTGCTGCCCGAGAAGGCCTCGGTCAGGGCGGCGACGGTGGCCCGTTTGGCCTCGGTAGGCATGGAGCCTCCTTTCCCTGGTGGCGCCGGACGAGCCGGCCCCTGCTGCGATGTCCCGCGCAGGGGTCGCGCTGCGGCTGCAGCACCGGGGGCAGCGGCCCTCGGACGGTGACCCCGCCTCGGCGTGCGCGACGGGGCCGGCCAGGTGGCCGGACCCCGACGGATTGAGCCCTTGCGGGCGCAGCGCTGTCTGGGGCGGAACGGTTATGGGTCGGACGGCCTCAGGCCGTCGTCATGACCCTCAGGCGGCTCGAGCGAGGAGCGCCGGGACATCCACCTTGATGCCCGGGCCCATCGACGAGGCGACCGTCAGGCTTCTGAAGTACTGGCCCTTGGTGGCGCTGGGCCGGGCGCGGTTGATGGCGTCCACCAGCGTGGCCAGGTTGTCGGCCAGCTGGGCCTCCTCGAAGCTGGCCTTGCCGAAGGGGACGTGGATGATGCCACCCTTGTCCACCTTGAACTCGACGCGGCCCGCCTTGACCTCGCGGATGGCCCGCTCCAGGTCGAAGGTGATGGTGCCGGACTTGGGGTTCGGCATGAGGCCGCGGCGGCCCAGGATCTTGCCCAGCTTGCCGACCATGCCCATCATGTCGGGCGTCGCGAGGGCCACGTCGAAGTCGAGCCAGCCGCCCTCCACCTTCTTGACCAGGTCCTCCCCGCCGACCTCGTCGGCGCCCGAGTGGAGCGCCTCCTGGGCCTTCTCACCCTGGGCGAACACGACGACCCGCACGCGCTTGCCGGTGCCATGCGGCAGGACGACCGTGCCGCGCACCATCTGGTCGGCGTGGCGCGGGTCGACGCCCAGGCGGATGTGGGCCTCGACCGTAGGGTCGAAGCCGACCGTGCTGGTCTGGCGCAGCAGCCCGACGGCGATGTCGGGCTCGTAGACCCGCTCGTGCTCGACGAGCTTGGCCGCCTCCTGGTACTTCTTGCCGTGGCTCATGGGGTGACTCCTCGTGCCGGCGCGCCGGCTAGCTGACGACCTCGATGCCCATCGAGCGGGCGGTGCCTTCGATGACGCGGGCGCCGGCCTCGATGTCGTTGGCGTTGAGGTCGGCCATCTTGATCTGGGCGATCTCGCGCACCTGGTCGCGGCTGACCCGCCCGACGCCCTCGCGCCCGGCGGTCGCGGAACCCTTCTCCACGCCGGCGGCCTTGCGCAGCAGGTCGGCGGCGGGCGGCGTGCGCAGCACGAAGGTGAAGCTGCGGTCCTCGAAGATCGTGATCTGGGCGGGGATGACCTGCCCGGCCTGCGCCGCGGTGCGCTCGTTGTAGGTCTTGCAGAACTCCACGATGTTGATGCCGTGGGGGCCCAGGACGGTGCCCACCGGCGGCGCGGGCGTGGCCTTGCCGGCCGGCAGCTGGATGGTCAGGACGGTACGGATCTTCTTGGCCACCGGTCAGCGCCTCACAGCTTCTCGATCTGCAGGAAGTCGAGCTCCACCGGCGTCTCGCGGCCGAAGATGCTGACCAGCACCTTGACCTTGTTGCGCTCCGCGTTGACCTCGTCGACCGTGCCGATGAACTCGGCGAAGGGGCCGTCCGTGACACGCACGTTCTGGCCCTTGGTGAAGGCGACCCGCATCTTGGGCGCCTCGACGCCCATCTGGCGCAGGATCTGCTTGACCTCGGTCTCGTCGAGGGGGATGGGCTCGTTGCGGACGCCGGGGATGTTGGCCCCGCCGACGAAGCTGGTCACGCCCGGCGTGTTGCGCACGACGAACCAGGAGTCGGGGTCCAGGATCATCTCCACCAGCACGTAGCCGGGGTAGACCTTCTTCTGGACGGTCACCCGCTGGCCGCCGCGGATCTCGATCTCGTCCTCTTCGGGCACCAGGACCTGGAAGATGCGGTCGTCCATGCCCATCGACTCGATGCGGTGCTCCAGGTTGGCCTTGACCTTCTTCTCGTAGCCCGAGTACGTGTGGATCACGTACCAGTGCTTGGCCGGCGCCTGGACCTGCTCGTTGGTCGCTTCCATGGTCACAGGCTCGTGACGATCTTGAGGCCGGTCGTGAAGACGGCGTCGACCCCGAAGATGAAGACGCCCACCATCGCGCTGACGACGAAGACGAGCACGGTCAGGTTCCACGTCTGACGCGGCGTGGGCCAGGTCACCTTCTTCAGTTCCGACCAGGACTCCTCGACGTAGCGCCTGATGCGCTGCAATGGATCGTCTCCTTACGAACGGCGGCGGGGGCTGGGGCTAGGGGTGGCAGGCGCGGCCGGACTCGAACCGACAACCACTGGTTTTGGAGACCAGAGCTCTACCAATTGAGCTACGCGCCTCCGATGGCTTACTTGGCCTCCCGGTGGATGGTATGACGGCGGCAACGCGGGCAGTATTTCTTGAGCTCCAGCCGGGAGGGATCGTTCTTCTTGTTCTTGGTCGTGGAGTAGCCCCGGTCCTTGCACTCGGTGCAGGCCAGGACGATGACCGGTCGGTTCTCCGCCTTCGCCACGCTGCTACTCCAGGATCTGGGTGACGGCGCCGGCGCCCACGGTGTGGCCGCCCTCGCGGATGGCGAAGCGCTGGCCGGTCTCCAGGGCGATGGGCGTGATGAGCTCGACCTTCATCTCGACGTTGTCGCCGG
>DATBOX010000050.1:0-20706 GCA_036561685.1 Candidatus Limnocylindrales bacterium
GACCCCCAGGCTTCTAGGTGCGCTCCCGGGGCGTGGCGCGGCGCTCGATGAGGGCGACTGCGTCCTTGAGCCGGGTGAGCACCTCGGCCTCGATCGTCTCGGTGTCGGTATAGGGGCCGAGGCGCTCGAGCAGGTCGGCGATGAGGCCGTAATAGACCTGCGCGTCGGCCAGGAAGAACTGCGGCTCGTTGTTGTAGCGGACGAGGGTGAGGCGGCCCTGGAGGACCCGGCGATCGTCCACGTGGGCGATCTGGGTGGCGAAGTTGTGGCCCTGGATGCCGTCCGGGTTGTTGAGGAAGTTCAGGGCGTTGTCGATGGCCAGGCCGAAGCGCGCGCGCCAGGCGACGAGGCGCTCGTGGATCTCCGGCGGGACGCGCACCTCGGCGACCTCATCGAAGACGTCCGGGGCGACCGTCAGGAGACCCACCAGCGTGCTGCCGGCGCGCGGCCCGAGCATGACCTGGAGGCTTCGCTCGAGGGTGAAGACCTCCGAGTCGAAGCGCGGGCTGGTGATGACGTCGGTCAGGAGATCCTCCACGTTGTCCAGCGCCCCTGGCTCGGCCATGGACGTGGCGAGGTGAAGGATCTCCTCCTTGAAGAGGAACTTCTCTTCGTGATCGAGCATCAGCGAGCGGCCGGCCTACGGATAGAGGCCGCGCAGGGCGGTGGCAGAGGCGACGCGGTCGACGGCCAGCAGGTAGGCGCCGACGCGGTTGTTGACCTCGTTGGTCTGGGCCAGCCGCAGCACCTCATGGAAGGCCTTGACCATGATGACCTTGAGCTTGTCGTTGACGACTTCCTCGGTCCAGTGGTCGCGGTTGAGGTCCTGGACCCACTCGAAGTAGCTCACGGTGACGCCGCCGGCGTTGCACAGGATGTCGGGGATGAGGAAGATGCCACGCTCGAACAGCCGCTCATCGGCCTCCGGCGTGGTCGGCCCGTTGGCCGCCTCGGCCACGATCCGAGCCTTGACGTCGTCCGCGTTCTTGGCCGTGATCTGGTTCTCCAGGGCGGCCGGGATGAGGATGTCGCACTCGGTGGCGAGGACGTCCATGTTGGAGATGTCGCGCGAGCCGGGGAAGCCCTGGACCGTGCCATGCTCCTTCTTCCACGCGATGACACGCTCGATGTCGAGCCCCTCGGCGCGGTGGATGCCACCGGTCGAGTCGGAGACGGCGACGATGCGGGCACCCTCGGCGGCCATCAGCTGCGCAGCGATGGAGCCGGCGTTGCCGAAGCCCTGGATGGCGACCGTGCTCTTGTGCAGGTCCATGCCCAGGTGATCGGCGGCCTCGACGATGCAGTAGACGGCGCCACGGGCGGTCGCCTCGTTGCGACCCTCCGAGCCACCGAGGCTGATGGGCTTGCCGGTGACGACGCCGGGGACGGTGTAGCCGACATGCATGGAGTAGGTGTCCATGATCCATGCCATCGTCTGGGCGTTCGTGTTGACGTCGGGGGCCGGGATGTCGCGCTCGGGCCCGATCAGGACGCTGATCTCCGTCGCAAAGCGGCGGGTCAGGCCCTCCAGTTCCTTGAGCGACAGCTTCTTGGGGTCGACGATGACGCCGCCCTTGCCGCCGCCGTACGGGATGCCCACCACGGCGCACTTCCAGGTCATCCACATCGAGAGGGCCTTGACCTCGTCGAGAGAGACGTCCTGGTGGTAGCGGATGCCACCCTTGGCCGGGCCGCGGCCCAGGTTGTGCTGGACGCGGAAGCCGGTGAAGACCTGGACGGAGCCATCGTCCATGTGGACGGGAAAGTGGACGGTGAGCTCACGGCGGGGCTCGCGCAGGACGCGCCGGAGGCCGGGATCCAGGTTGAGCTTCTCGGCGGCGAGGTCGAACTGGCGCTGGGCCACGTGCCACGCATTGATGTGGGCGGCGACCTGCTCGGTAGTCATGAAGATCGGACCCTCAAAGCGCGAGCGCCGGGCCCCTGACGATCGGGACGGGCCGACTCGCTTGACGATGCCGCGAGTCTACACCGGGCCTCAGGACCCCCGGATGGGCCGAAGGTCCCGTCAGGACGTGCGGTATAGACACACCGCGCCGTAAGCCCCGGGACCCACATGCGGGCCGATGCTGGCCCCGATGACAGCCGTCAAGACGCGTTCCGGGGCCAGGCCGGTGCGGGCCATCACCTCGTCGCGGAACGCTTCGATGTCGGCCGTCTGCGCGTGCAGGATGGCCACCCGGTCGAGCGGCCGGGCCGTGATCAGCTCCAGCACCCGCTCCCGGGCCTTGCTCCGTGTGCGCACGCGGTCGAGCGCCTCGACCACCCCGTCCTTGATGGTGATGATGGGCTTGACCGCGAGCACCGAGCCGATGGCGGCCTGGGCCCCGCTGATGCGCCCGCCGCGGCGGAGGTAGTCGAGGGTCTCCAGGACGACGTAGAAGCCCAGGTCGGCGACCCGCGCGACCGTCCGCTGGGCGATCGCGGCTGCCGGTTCACCGGCCTCGCGGAGCGCGGCCGCCACCTGCAGCAAGAGGCCCTCCCCCATCGAGGCGCACTCACTGTCGATGACGTGGATCTCGCGTGGCGCGAGCTGCTGGGCGGCGATCTGGGCGCTCTTGAGCGTGGCCGACAGCTTGCCGCCGACGGTGACGCAGACGATGGCCTCGGCGCCGCCGTCGAAGCAGGCCTGGAAGGCGGCCAGGAAGTCGGCCGGACTGCAAGCCGAGGTCCTGGGCAGGGGCGTGCCCGGGGCGGCCATGCGCTCCCAGAAGGCCTCCGGCGGGAGGTCACTGGCGCGGATCTCCTCGTCCCCGAAGTAGACCAGGAGCGGGACGACCGTGACCTCGAGGGCGGCGGCCAGGTCGGCCGGCAGGTCGGCCGCCGAGTCGGTGACGAGGGCGATGCGCTGCATGGGCCTCCTCTAGACGCGCTCGAAGGCCATGGCCACCGAGCCGCCCCCGCCAAGGCAGAGGGTCGCCAGGCCGAAGCGCCCCTCCCGGCGCCGCAATTCGTGGAGGAGCGTCGCCACGATGCGCGCGCCGCTGGCGCCGATGGGGTGACCGAGCGCGATGGCGCCGCCGTTGACGTTGACCCGCGACCAGTCGAAACCCAGCTCGCGACCGTCGGCCAGGACCTGCGCGGCGAAGGCCTCGTTGATCTCGATGAGGTCGAACGCATCGAGCGGCATGTCCACCCGGGCCAGCAGCCGGCGCACGCCCTGGACCGGCGCGAGGAAGAGCCATCGCGGGGCGACCTCGGCCTGCGCATAGCCCACGATCCGTGCCAGCGGCTGGAGGCCGAGGCGCTCCACGGCCCGCTCGCTGGCGACCACGGTGGCGGCCGCCCCGTCCGTGATGCCGGGGGCGTTGCCCGCCGTGACGGTGCCCTGCCCGTCAGCGGGCCCCTCGGCGCCGGTGGGCAGGTCGAAGGCCGGCTTGAGGCGGGCGAGGGCTTCCGCGGAGGTGTCGCGACGCGGGCCCTCGTCGACGCTGAAGAGGACCTCCTCACGGCCCTGGCGGACCGGCACCGGCACGATCTCGTCGGCGAAGCGCCCGGCGTCGATAGCGGCGATGGCCTTCTGGTGGCTGGCGAGGGCGAAGGCATCCTGGTCGGCCCGGCTGACCCGGTCGTGCACCGCCACCCGCTCGGCGTGGGTGCCCATGTGGCAGCCCTCGATGGCGCACCACAGGCCGTCCGAGACGGTGGTGTCGACCAGCTCGCCGGGACCGAGACGGTAGCCGAAGCGGGCCTTGCGCAGGAGATAGGGCCCCTGGTCCATGTTCTCCATGCCGCCCGCCACGGCCACCTCGGCGTCCCCGGCGCGGATCTCGGCGGCCGCCAGCATGATCGCCTTCAGGCCGGAACCGCAGACGCGGTTGATGGTCGTGGCGCTGGTCGTGTCGGCGAGCCCGCCGGCGAGGGCCGCCTGGCGCGCCGGGGCCTGGCCGGCGCCGCCCTGGAGCACCTGCCCCATGAGGACCTCGTCGATCCCGTCGCGCGCCACCCCGGCCCGCTCGACGGCCGCCGCGATGGCGATCCCGCCGAGGGTCGTCGCCGCGACGTCCGCGAGGCTGCCCCCGAAGCGGCCGATCGGCGTGCGCACCGCGGACACGATGAAGACATCCCCGCTTGGCCCGGAGGCCGGGGCGGCGCTCATCGGCCCGGCTCCCGCGCGGGGCGGGGGTAGACGTAGAAGCCGCGGCCGCTCTTCTGGCCAAGGTGGCCGGCATCGACGAGCTGGCGCAGGACCGGTGGCGGCGCCATGTGGGGCGAGCCGAAGCCCTCGTGGAGCACCTCCATGACGTGGAGGCAGACGTCCAGGCCGATGAAGTCGGCCAGCTCGAGGGGGCCCATCGGATGGCGCAGGCCAAGGCGGGCGCCGGTATCGATGTCCTCCGCCGTCCCCACGCCCTCTTCGTAGGCGTGCATGGCCTCGCCAAGCAGGGGCATGAGGATGCGGTTGACGAGGAAGCCCGGGCGGTCACGGCTGACGATGAGCTCCTTGCCGGTCGCCACCGCGATGGCGCGGACGTGGCCCGCGGTGGCCAGGCTCGTCTCCGCGCCCATGACCATCTCCAGGAGCGGCATGACCGGCACCGGGCTGAAGAAGTGCGTGCCCACCACCCGCGGGCGGCGGCGGGGCGACACGGCAGCGGCCAGCCGCGTGATGGAGATCGAGCTGGTGTTGCTGCCGATGATCGCCCGGGCGGGCAGGAGCGCATCCAGTTCCCCGAGCAGCGACCGCTTGATGGCCTCGTCCTCGAAGACGGCCTCGATCGCCAGCGAGGCGCTACCGGCCGCCTCCGCGAGGGACGCCGTCGCCTCCACCCGGGCCAACTGGGCGGCCGACTCGGCGGCGGCCAGCCGACCCTTGGCGACGGCCCGCTCGAGGTTGCCGGCGATGCGGGCGCGGCCCGCCTCGGCGCGGGCCAGCTCGGGCTCGTAGAGCGCCACCCGATGGCCGGCCGCGGCAAGCACCTGGGCGATGCCGTGGCCCATGAGGCCCGCGCCGCACACGACGACGGGCCCAGGTGCACGGGTGGACGGTGCGGCCATGGCGCTCAGCGTACCGCCAGCGCCGCCAGCAGACGGTCCGCCGCAGCAAACGGGTCCAGGCGGTGGGCGGCGATGTCACGCACCGCTTCGTCCACGATCGGCGCCAGGGCGGGCTCGCGGAGGCGATCCCGCAATCGCTCGGCCAGGACGCCGTCCAGCTGCACCCGCGCTCTTGCCAGGCGCGACGTGTCCGGAGCGGCCGGCTCGCGGCGCCGGTCGAGGGCGGCCAGCAGCTCGGGCACGCCCGCGCCGCTGGCGGCGGTCGTCAGGAGCACCTCCGGCCGCTTGGGCCGTGGACGCCCGGCCGCCAGGGCGGCCCGCTCCTGCTGGGCCCCGACGGTGAGCATCGCCCGCAGCTGGGCGGCCGCGCGGTGGGCTCCCGGCCGATCGGCCTTGTTGACGACGACCACGTCGGCGACCTCGAGCAGGCCGGCCTTGATGGCCTGTACCTCGTCGCCCATCTCCGGCGCCTGGACCACCACCGTCGTGTCCGCGATGGCCGCCACCTCCACCTCGCTCTGGCCGGTGCCCACCGTCTCGATGAAGATGAGATCGAACCCGGCGGCGTCCAGGACCGCGGCCGCCCCCACCGTGGTCGGCGCCAGGCCTCCGGCATGCCCGCGGGCCGCCATGGAGCGGATGAAGACATCGCGGTCGCCGGCGTGCTGCTGCATCCGCACGCGGTCGCCCAGGATCGCCCCACCGGTGATCGGCGACGAGGGGTCGATGGCGATGATGGCCACCGGCCGACCGGCCGCCCGGGCCTCCGCGGTGAGCGCCGCGACGAGCGTGCTCTTGCCGGCGCCAGGCGCTCCCGTGACACCCACCAGGTGCGCCGTTCCGGCTTGCGGGTAGAGGACCCGGAGCCCCTGCTCACCGGCCTGGGTGCGGTTCTCCACCTCCGTCAGCAGGCGGGCCAGGGCGCGGCGGTCGCCCGCGCGAGCGCGCTGGGCCAGCCCGGCCCCTGCGGCCGCCCCGGTCGGGCGGTCGGTCACGCGGCGTCGCGCCGGTGGACGTTGGCCCGCAGGTAGTCGGCCACCTCGCCGATCGTCGTGCCGGGGCCGAAGACCTCGGCCACGCCCGCCGCCTTGAGGGCCGGGATGTCGTCGTCGGGGATGATCCCGCCGGCCGTCACGAGGACGTCGTCCAGGCCCTCCGCCTTGAGGCCCGACGTGATGCGCGGCAGGAGCGTCATGTGGGCGCCCGACAGGATCGACAGGCCGACCACATCGACGTCTTCCTGGAGCGCCGCCGCGACGATCATCTCGGGCGTCTGGCGGAGGCCCGTGTAGATGACCTCGAAGCCCTCGTCGCGCAGGCCACGCGCGAGCACTTTGGCGCCGCGATCGTGGCCGTCCAGGCCGGGTTTGGCGATGAGGACCTTCAGGGGCCGGTCAGCCATGGCCGCATCATAGCCGCCGTCTCAGCCGCGGCGGAACGCCTGCCCTCCGCGCGCCAGGGCGACGACCACGAACCAGTAGGCCACCGCGAATACGACGAAGACCGCCAGGCCGCCACCGATGCCGCCCCTCGCCGAGCCCGCCACGCCAAGGGCCACGAGCGTCGTCAGCAGGCCGGCGATGAACGACAGCAGGACGCCCAGCAGGCGCCCCCACTGGCGCTTGAGGAGCACCCCGATCCCGGCGATGAGCTCGCCCAGGCCGTAGACCGCCACGATCACGCCGAGGACGAGGAAGAAGCCCTCCGCGATCCGCACGGCGTCGACCGAGTAGCCGGCCGGATCGGCGTTCTGGAGGGCCGTCTCGAAGGCCGTCCGGGCGACCAGGCCGACGGCCATGAGACCGATCCCCGCGAGCCCGAGCAGGACTCCGATGACCAGCAGGACGACACCGGCCAGCGTCACCATCGATGAGCCCTGCGGCTGCGCCGAGGGGGCCGCGGTCATCGCCCAGCCCGGCGCAGTCGCTCCTGGCTGGCTCCAGCCACCCGGTGCCGCCGGGGGCGGCGTCGCCGGGGGGGTCGGCTGACCCCAACCGGCCGGCGGTGCGGTCGGCGGCCCGCCCCAGGCCGTCCCCGTCGGGGGTGCCGCCAACGGCCTTTCGGGTGGCGGCGCCGCGGGCACCTCGGCCGTGGTCTCGGACGCGGGCTGTGCTGCGCTGGGTTCCTGAGGATCGGTCATGCGCTCACCTCCGACGCGAATCTACCGTCCGCGCCGCCTCAGCGGACGGCGAAGATGCGACCCAGCTCGTACGGCGGCGTCACCTCCAGCTGGTCGTATCGGCAGTCGCGGGGCAGGCGATCGGGTCGCCACCGGCGGAAGGTCGCCCCGTGGCGGAAGCGGTCGCCCTGCAGGTGCTCGTAGCCCACCTCGCACACCCGTTCCACGCGGAGCGCCTCCCACGACAGGTCCTTGTCGCGGTTCCAGCGGCTGACGTTGCCCGGCATGCGCTGGCCGGCGGCCGCGGCGTCCTCCGCCCACGAGGCCCACTCGGCCCAGGGATGACCGTCGAGCGCGGCTTCCCGCAGCGGCGCCAGCTCCTCCACGAGGGCCGCGCGCTCGGCCATCGTGAAGCTGGACGTCACGCCCACGTGGTGGAGCGCCCCCGCGTCGTCGTAGAGGCCCAGCAGGAGCGACCCGATGAGCGTGCCCGGGCCGTTCTTGTGCCAGCGGAACCCGGCCACCGCACAGTCGGCCTCGCGAGCGTGCTTGATCTTGGCCATCGCCCGCTTGCCCGGCTGGTAGGGCGCATCGAGCGGCTTGGCCATCACGCCGTCCAGGCCAGCCCCCTCGAAGCGGTGGAACCAGTCCGCCGCGACGGCCGGGTCGCGTGAGGCGGGCGTGAGGTGGAGTGGCGGGCGGACGCCACCGAGGGCCGCCTCCAGCCGGGCGCGGCGCTCACCCTGGGGGACGTCGCGCAGGTCCTCCTCGTCCAGGGCCAGCAGATCCCACGCCACGAAGGACGAGGGGGTGCGCTCGGCCAGCAGGTTGACCCGGGAGGCAGCCGGATGAAGCCGCAGCTGGAGGGCCTCGAAATCGAGCCCGTGCGGCCCCGCGATGACGATCTCGCCGTCCACGACGCAGCGCTGCGGCAGGCCGGCCAGGAGCGCGACGGCCAGCTCGGGGAAGTAGCGGTCGAGCGGCCGCAGGTCGCGGCTCTGCATCAGCAGCTCGTCCCCGTCGCGGAAGATGAGCGCGCGGAAGCCGTCCCACTTGGGCTCGTAGAGCCACCCGGGGCCGGTCGGGATGGCCGGCAGCGGCTTGGACAGCATGGGCTCGAGCGGTGGCTGGACGGGCAGGCGCATCGGTCGCTCCTCGTTGTGCGCGGCCAGCGTAAGCCCTTCCGTCGACCCGGCGCGGTCCGGGCGATGCTAGGCTCGGGGGATGCCCCAGCCCGAGACGTTCCGCGGTGACCCGTACGCCGTGCTCGACGTGCCGTCGGGGTCGACCGATGCGGCCATCAAGCGTCGCTGGCGGGAACTGGCCCACGAGCACCACCCCGACCGGGCGGGGGGTGACGAGGCGGCGACGGCGACCCTGACACGCCGCATGGCCCGCATCAACGCGGCCTACGAACTCCTGCGCGACAAGGGCAGACGCGCCCGCTACGACCTGATCCACGGCACCCGCGGTGCGCGCGGGACGTGGGCCCCGCCGGATGACAGCGGCCGTGAGACGTCCGTGGGTCCTCCTCCTCCGCGGCCGGGTCGGCCGGTCACGGCCCGCTTCGACACGAGCGAGAACCTCCGCCCGCGCAACGCCACCACCAGCCACGGCCCGTCGCCGCTCAACGGCCACCGGCCACGCAGTGCGCGGGAACGGGCCGAGGCGCCTGAGCCGCTGCGCGCCAGCGACCCGAACGGGCCGGTCCGCCGCCGGCGCCAGGGCGTCCGCTCGCGCCGCCCGACGCTCGCCGAGGCCAAGGCGATGCCCCTCGAGTTCGGCAAGTTCCGCGGCCACACGCTGGGCCAGGTGGCCGACTTCGAGCCGACCTACATCGACTGGATCGCCGGCACGATCACCCGCGACCGCGAACTCGTGTTGGGGGCTCGTGTCCTCCAGGAGGACCTCGACGAGCGAGGCGTGGTCCGGCGCGTGCGCCCCATCACGCCGCCGTTCGGCCGCTCGGCAGCGGACCTGACATAGGACGAGACCCCGGTCAGGGTGACCGGGGTCTCGTCATCGATCGCGGTTCGATGATTGCCGCCGTCCCGCTCGTTCGGCCGGCCCGGATGGCCGGTTGAGCCTGTTACTCGACCCGTTGCCGGGGCCCGGCGTCCTCCATGCACCCCGTTGCCGAGGTCCCTGAAAACGCGGAGGTCGCATCCGTTCCCTGGCCCGGTCGTCGACGCCTCGGGTGCGCATCCGGCACTTGAGCGCGACGGCACGAGCCCACGGTAGGCCTCCACCACAAGCGCGGCAATGAGGTGTGGGTACCCGGCCCCGCCGTACCAAGGTCGATGGCGTGAACGCACCGTTCGCCCAGCGGCCCGGTGCGGCCCGCCACCGAAGTGTCATCCGGGCCGGTGCACGAACGCTGCGAGTCGATGTGGTCGACCAGCGGTCGGTGGACGCCCGCAGGGATGCCGAAGGGCGTCAGCTGGCGGCTGGCAGGCTGGTCGCGCCGACGCCCAGGAGCGTCTCCAGATCCTCTGCCGGCATCGGGCGGCCGAACAGATAACCCTGTCCGCGGTCGCATCCGACGGCCAGCAGGGCAGCCCGGGCGGCCGGTGTCTCGATGCCCTCGGCCACGACTTCGATGTTGAGGGCGTGGGCCAGCCGCACCACCGCCTCCACGATGGCCAGGTTCCGCTCGGTCTCGCGCCCGACCACGAAGGAGCGATCGATCTTGAGGACTTCGACGGGCATCGTGCGCAGGGTGCTCAGCGAGGAGAAGCCCGTGCCGAAGTCGTCCAGGGCGATGGCGACCCCCAACCGGCGCAGGTTGCGAAGGGCGGTGCCGGCCCGCTCGGAGAGGTCGATGATCATCGACTCGGTGATCTCGAGGTGCAGGGCTCCGGGCGCCAGGCGCGTCTCCGCCAGGCTCCGCGCGACGCGCTCGGCCAGATCGGCCTGCTGGAGCTGGCGCACCGACAGGTTGACGCTCAGGGTCATCTCGTGGGAGAAGGGGTACTGCTCGCGCCAGGCATGGACCTGGCGAGCGGACGTGTCGAGGACCCATTGGCCGATGGGCAGGATCAGGCCGGTCTCCTCGGCCACCTGCACGAACGCGCCCGGGAGGAGCAGCCCGCGACGTGGGTGCTGCCAGCGCACGAGCGCCTCGACGCCCACGAGACGCCCGTCGGCCAGGTTCACCTCGGGCTGGTAGTGGATGCGGAACTCGCCGCGCTCGAGCGCATGTCGCAGGTCACCCTCCAGCTCCAGGCGCTCCATGGCCCGGCTGTTCATGCCCTCGTCGTAGACCACGAAGTGATCGCGGCCCTGGGCCTTCGCCCGGTTGAGGGCCACATCCGCCTGGCGCATCAGCTCGCCGGCCTTGGTCACGCCGGGCGTGCCGAAGGCGATGCCGACACTGGCAGTCACGAAGAGCTCCTGGCCCTGGAGGTCGAAGGCCGCCCGCGTCGCTTCCACCAGCCGTCCGGCCACCCGCATGGCGTCGCCCGGTGCGCGCAGGTCGTCGAGCAGGACGGTGAACTCGTCGCCGCCCAGCCGCGCGATCGTGTCGCCGGGCCGGGCGACCGTGGACAGGCGCCGCGCCAGCTGGATCAGCAGCTCATCGCCGGCGACGTGGCCCAGGCTGTCGTTGACCACCTTGAAGTTGTCCACGTCCAGGAAGAGGACCGCCACCGACCCCAGTGCCCGGCGGCGCCCCAGCGTCTGTTCCAGGCGGTCACGGAAGAGGGTTCGGTTGGGCAGGCGGGTCAGCTCGTCGTGCAGCGTCTGCCGTGCCAGCTCCGACTCCAGGCGGCGGCGGTCGGTGACGTCGACGGCCAGCACGAGGCGCTGGGGCTGCTCGCCGTCGTCGAGGGCGTGCGCGGTGAGTTCGACGTCGATGGCCGAGCCATCGCTGGTGCGATGGCGGGCGAGGTACGGGCGACCCATGCCCTCGGCCTCGATGCGCGCCAGGTCGTCGGCGTATGTGGCGCCGTCGTCGGCCAGCCAGATGTCGGCCAGCGAGCGCGCCAGGAACTCGTCGCGCCCGTAGCCGTAGGCCCGCACGGCCGCGTCGTTGACCGCCAGGATCCGGTGGCTGGCGGGGTCGTGGACCCACATCGGCTGGGGGTTGTTCTCGAACAGCAGGCGGTACCGCCGCTCGCTCGCGCCGAGGGCCGCCGCCGAGCGGGTCCGCTCGTCGACCTGCTCCTGCAGGGCGGAGTAGAGCCGGGCGTGCTCGAGCGCCAGTGATGCCATCTGGGCCAGGCGGTTGAGGCGTGCCAGGTCCTCGCCCGAGAACCGCCGCTCGGGTGCCAGGTGGCTGAGGCCGATGACCCCGACGACCTGGCCGCCCGAGGTGAGCGGCGCGCCCGCGAGGGCGTGGTAGCCCAGGTCGGCATAGGCGGGGGCGCGGCCGGCGAACGTGCTGTAGTCGTCGACCGCCAACGGTTGGCCGGTGGCCCAGACCCGCCCGGCGACGCCTTCGCCGCGATGCAGCGGCACACGCTCCTCGTCGGCGAAGACGCCGATGCCGATGACTACCCGCAGCTGCTCGCTCGCTTCGTCGAGCAGGTAGATGTACCCGTCAGGCGTGTCGAGGAGGGCGGCTGCGCGGGTGACGATGGAGCGCAGGACGCGATCCGGGTCCAGGCCGGCCATGAGCTCCAGGGCGGTGTCGTTGAGGGCCGCCAGCTCCTCGCGCTGACGCCGCGCTTCGTCCTCCGCCTCGTGTCGGGCGGTGAAGTCGCTGAAGGTGGAGACGACGCCGGTGAGCTCGCCATCGGCGCCCAGCAGCGGGCTGGCGTTGACGATCAGCCAGCGCCGGCCGCCGCCCACCGGGTCACGGTTGCCAAGGACCATCTCGCGCACCGGTTCGCCGGTCGCCAGGACCCGGCACGCGGGCAGGTCCTTCACCTCGTACGGGCTGCCGTCCTCGTGCGTGATGTCCCAGCCGCCATCGCGCAACCCGTGCCCCAGCAGGACGCCCTCGGGCACGCCCATCAGGCGCCAGGCGGCGCTGTTGCCGTATGTGAAGGTCGTGTCGGGTGCCTGGATGGTGACGCCGACGGGCAGATCGGCGACGAGCGCGGCGCCGCTCATGGCCGGGGCAGGCGGGGACGGCGTCGTCACCTGGTGAGTATCCGGGCCGACCACCGGCCCGGCCACGACCCGGGCGGCGGTCCGCCGGTGGGACGTCCGTACCGGTTACTAGCGGCTGCCGAACGCCTGGAGGGCCGCCTGGATAGCCGCTTCGGTGACGCCCGCGGCGAGGATGCCGTTGACCGTGCCGGCCTGGGCGGCCGGCCAGAAGATGAGTACCTGGAGCACGTCCTGGTTGTTGACCTGGATGCGGACCCCGGCACGACCGGCGACCGTGACCGCCTGGGTATGGATCTGGTTGACGTCGGTGGCCGTGGCCGCTCCAGCAGTGAAGGCGTCGGCCAGCATGGACGGGGTCAGTGACGGAGCCGAGTACTCGAGCAGGCTCACGCCGCTGCTGTCTGAGGCCGGGAACTGGGCGCCCGCGAAGTGGAGATCCGAGACGCCCGCCGCCTGCAACGAGCCAAGGGACGCAGCGACGCAGAAGCGGCCGCTGTTGACCACCGATGGCGTGGCCTGCGCGAGGGTCGTGGGCAGGAGGGACTCCAGGGCCGGGTAGTAGCCGGGGGCGGCGGGCGCGTCGACGCCATTGCAGGAGGCCGCTGGATCCGGCGTCGGAGGCCCGCCCGCGCAGGCCGCGACGGCCAGGGCGGTCAGCAGGGCGAGGGCGGTCGCGATGACATGCGCCCGGGGAGCGAAGATCAGGTCACCTTCCAGCTGATGGGCCCGGTGTAACAGTGGGCCAGCAGGGCACACAGGCCCGGCGTCAGGTCCCACAGGCGGCCGGCCACGTAGGGCCCGCGGTCGACCACCGGTGCCCGGACCGTATGGCCGTTCCAGCGGAACGTGACGAGCGTACCGCACGGCAGCGTCCGGTGCGCCACGCCCACCAGCTGCTGGGTCATGGCCTCGCCACACGCGGTGCGCTGGCCGTAGAAGCCGGGGCCGTACCAGCTCACCTCGGTGGTGTGCCAGGCGATCGACACGCGCCCGACCGGCGGCTGGGCCAGGAGCGGCGGCGGCGCCGGCAGGGTGTCGGTGGCGGAGAGGCCCGCGGCCGCGAACGGCCCATCGACCACTGGATCCGCGGGGATGACGGGCCCAGCCGGGCTGACGGACGGCGCCGCGGAGGACGGGAGACCCACCTGGGCGACGGGCGTGAAGAGGGCGTCGTCAAGCGGCGCGTACGCGGTCGGCGTACGCGCCACGGTCACCGGATCGGGGACCAACGCGCAGACGATAGCGAGGACCGCAGCCAGCATGAAGGCCCGATGGCGTCGGGCCGGACTCATGCGCGCGGCCCTCTCGGGCTGCCTCGCAGGGAGGCGCCCGGGGGCGGAGGGCACGTTGCCACCCTACCACAGCCCATCAGACCTGACCGTCCAGCACCTCCCCGCCACGCTCGGCCCGGCGGCCCGGACACGCCCAGGGGCCGTGCTAGAGTCGCCCCGTGGACCGTCCCCCGGCGCCCGGGCGCCGACCGCGCTTCAGCACCATCAGCGACGTCGAGGTGAACGCCCTGTACGACGCGTCCGACCTCGTCGGGCCGGGCAGCGGCGGGGGCGGACCGACCCTCGTCGACCAGCAGGGGCGGAAGCTTCCGGCGGGCCGATGGGACGACTTCGACATGGCCCGCGATGTGGGGCGTCCGGGTGCGCCGCCCTTCACCCGCGGCGTCCACGCCGGCGGCTACCGATCGCGCCTGTGGACGATGCGCATGTTCGCCGGCTTCGGCGCCGCCGAGGACACCAACGCCCGGTTCCGGCAGCTCCTGGACGCCGGCCAGACGGGGCTTTCGATCGCCTATGACATGCCGACGCTGTACGGCTACGACACCGACGACCCTGAGGCGCAGGGCGAGTTCGGCACGTGCGGCGTGGCCGTCAGCTCCCTGGCCGACATGGAGGTGCTGCTGGCGGGCCTGCCGCTGGACCGCATCAGCACGTCGATGACCATCAACAGCCCGGCCGCGCCGATCTGGGCCATGTACATCGCCGCGGCCGAGAAGGCCGGCGTGCCCCGCGCGGCCCTGGAGGGCACCCTCCAGAACGACATCCTCAAGGAGTTCGTGGCCCAGAAGGAGTTCCTCTTCCCGCCCGCGCCGTCGCTGCGCCTCGTGACCGACACGATCGAGTTCGGGACGAAGGAGCTGCCGCGCTGGAACACCATCTCGATCAGCGGCTACCACATCCGCGAGGCCGGCTCGACGGCGGTCCAGGAGCTGGCCTTCACCATCGCCGACGGGATGGCCTACGTGGAGGCGGCCCTGGCACGTGGCATGCGCATCGACGACTTCGCGCCCCGCCTGTCGTTCTTCTTCAACAGCCACAGCGACTTCTTCGAGGAGATCGCCAAGTTCCGCGCGGCGCGGCGTATCTGGTGGAAGCTCATCACGGAGCGCTACGGAGCGGAGAACGGGCGCTCGGCATGGATGCGCTTCCACACGCAGACGGCGGGCGTGTCGCTGACCGCGCAGCAGCCGCTCAACAACCTGACGCGAGTCGCCATCCAGGCGCTCGCCGCCGTGCTGGGCGGGACGCAGTCGCTGCATACCGATGCGTATGACGAGGCGTGGGCCGTGCCCTCCGCTGAGGCCGCCCTGCTGGCTCTGCGCCAGCAGCAGGTCATCGCCGCCGAGACCGGCGTGGCCAACACGGTCGACCCGCTCGGCGGCTCGTGGTTCGTGGAGGCGCTGACCAACGAGACCGAGCGGGCCGTGTGGCGGTACCTCGACGAGATCGACCGCCTGGGCGGCATGGTGGCGGCCATCGCCAACGGCTACCCGCAGCGTGAGATCGCCGACGCCGCCTACCGCTACCAAAAGGAGTTTGACGACGGCGAGCGCGAGGTCGTGGGCGTCAACGCCTATGCCGACCCGGACGAGGTGCTGGCGATCCCCCTGCTGGAGGTCTCCGAGGCATCCCGCGACGCGCACCTGGCACGCCTCGCCCGGACGCGGCGTGAACGCGACGCCGAGCGGGTGGCGGCGACGCTGGTCCGATTGCGCGACCTGGCCTCCCGGCCGGAGTCGTCTGAGGCCAACGTCATGCCTGCCCTGATCGACTGCGCGGCGGCGTACGTCACGCTGGGCGAGATGTGCGGCGTGTTCCGCGCCGTCTTCGGCGAGTACCGCGAACCGGTGGCGGTCTGACCGTCGTGTATCGCGATGCCCTCGACTTCCTGGAAGAAGAGCGCGATGCGTGGGCCCCGTTCGAGGCGCTGGCCGCGCTGAGCGACGAGCAGCTGGAGGCACCGACCGACCCGACCGGGCCCTGCCACGGCTGGAGCGGGCGCGACCTCATGGGCCACCTCGTGGCCTGGCAGGAGCGCCTCCTGGCGATGGCCAAGGAGCTGGCCGTGAACGACGCCAGCCCGACGCGCGAGCGGGTCGAGGCGGCGTGGGCGGAGGATGCGGAGGGTGTCAACGCCGCCTCGCTGGCTGAGTGGCGAGCCCTCCCGCTCGACGAGGTGCGCAGCCGCTTCACGACCGTCCCCGGCGAGCTGCGCGGCTATCTCACAGTCGTGCCCGAGACGCGCTGGCTCAAGAACTCGCAGCGCCTCTCCACCTTCCTTAGCGACAGCACCGAGCACTACCAGGACCACACCGCCGAGCTGGCGGCGATCCTGGCCCTCGCCGCGGATGGGGCATGAGCGAACTCGCCGCGCTGCTCAGCAGCCTGGCCGACGAACAGTCCACGGCCGACCCCCAGGCGCTGGAGCAGCACGACCTGGGCGGCACGGTCGAGTACCTCCGTCACGGCACGCCTTTCGCTGCAGCGTCCGATGCGTCGGCCGAGTTCCGCCTGCGGCCCGATGTCGCCTCGGCCGCCGTGCGGACGCCCGACGTGGGCGCCTCCGACCGCGGACCGGAGTGGGTCACCTTCAGCCCGCCGAGCCTCGACCGGTTCGCCCTGGACCGCCTCACCGCCTGGTTCGACTTCGCCTGGCGCCACGCCGCCGACTGAGGCGGCACCTGCCTGCGTGCGGACACGTGGGCGGAACGAACCCAAGGGCTCGATGAACGACTGCCGCCGGCCGTATTCCCTGCAGTGCTACTCGGAGCT
Organism: Candidatus Limnocylindrales bacterium; assembly: GCA_036561685.1. Taxonomy (GTDB): domain Bacteria; phylum Chloroflexota; class Limnocylindria; order Limnocylindrales; family CSP1-4; genus DASPUH01. The sequence goes on from DATBOX010000050.1 coordinate 16,255, forward strand.
CGGCGCATCAGATCAAGGTGCGCGGACGGAGCCTTATCGCTCTCGTTAGCGCGTCGAGGACTGGCCAGCGGGCGACTCGGCCATAACGGCCTGCCGCAGCGCCGGCCGGACCCACCGCGGCGGCCTTATCGCTCGCTGTTGCGCTCGGAGCAGCACTGCAGGCGCTACGGCGCGAGGCTAAGGATGGCACCCGCCTGCGTCCGGACCGGACACGAAGACGCCCCGGCCGGGCAGGTCGGGGCGTCGGGATCGGGATCGGGGCCGGCTGAGCCGGCCGTGGTCAGGCTTCGGTGGTGGCGAACTCGCTGAGGTTGAAGGCCTGCTCCATCTGGTCGAGCGGGCGGAAGCCGACGATGCCCTTGGGCTGCTCGCCGGGCTTGAAGTAGGCGATGGTGGGGATCGACAGGATGTTGAAGGCCTGCGACAGCTGCGGGTTGGCGTCCACGTCGACCTTGACGACGTCGACCTTGCCCTCGTACTTCGCGGCCAGCTTCTCCATCTCGGGGGCGACGAGGCGGCAGGGTCCGCACCAGGTGGCCCAGAAATCGACCACCACGGGCTTGTCGTTGTGCAGCACCAGTTCCTCGAAGTTCGCGTCCGTGGCGTGCTTGATCTCGGCCATCTGGCCAGTTCCTTTCTGGGTCCGACCGGGCGGTCGGTGCCCGACCTAGCGAGCGATCGCTTGGATGAGTCGATAAGCCTCGAGGACCCGGGGGTCGGCGAGGCGGTAGAAGACGTTATTGCCGTCGCGTCGAGACACGACGAGGCCGGCATTGCGGAGGACCGTCAGGTGCTGGCTCATGTTCGGCACCTGGCAGGCGACGTCACGGGACAGGTCACTGACCGACCGCTCCCCTGCGGCCAGCGTCTCGAGGACGCAGAGCCGTTTGGGATCCGCCAGGGCCCGGGCGACCGCCGCGGAGTGCGTGCGATCAAGCTCGGAGGAAACGGTCGTCATGGTCACCGCACAAGTCTCTCACTATTTGCGCAATCGCGCAAGTGGTTTCACGGCCGGATGCGCGGCGCACCAGGCGTCGTCCCACCGCCTGTCCAGGTCCAGGCCGAGGCGCCAGCGCGGCCGCCGGGCCAGGAGGTGGCCATTCTTGACTCGGGGGCACGCTAGAGCGGGATCCTGCCGGTTCGCAGCATCTCGTCCCGCGCCGGGCAGCGTGCGCTGAGCGTGGAGGGGCACCGTGGTGGCCTCGCCGACGATCGGAAAGACGCCCTGAGCGGCCCGGAGGTGCCATTACGTGCCGCGGAGTCAGATCTGGCCAGGTGCCGAATGGCCGGCGGGGACGCTGCCGTCTACGGCGTGTCCAGGAGCCGGGCGACGCCGTCCGAGACGGAGACCAGGCCGCCAAGGACGGTGATGGCGGCCGGTGAGAGGCGCCGCACCTCGGCCAGCGTCTCGGCCGGCACCGCGTCGGGGTTCGTCAGGATCATGGGCACGCCCGCCAGGCCGGCCGCGACGGCCCCCGAGAGCGCGTCCGGGAAGGCCGTCCCGGCCGCCAGGAAGACGCTCGGGGCGCCGCCGGGATACGCCCATGCGCTTACGGCGGCGGCCGTGGCGTAGCGGTTCGCGCCGGCCAGGCGGGTCACCGGCACGCCAAGGAGGGCGTGGATCTGGTCGGCTACCGCGGTCGACACGCTCATTGTGCCCCCCGCCACGACGACGAGTGGTGGCGCCAGCCGCAGGAGCTCGGCGCGCGTGCTCGCCGGCAGGCTGGTGGGCGCCGTGAGCAGGACCGGCACGTGGAGGTGGCCTGCCACCGCGGCCACCGACAGGGCGTCGGGGAAGGCCGCTCCGCTGGCCACGAACACGACCGGCACCGCCGCGCCGCCCGGGAACACCGCGGCACTCACGGCGGCCGCCGTGGCGTAGCGGTCCGCCCCGGCCAACGGCGTCATGGTTCCCATCGTGTACGTCTTGAGCTGATCCCGGACCCCCTGCGAGATCGCCCCCAGGCCGCCCAGGACGACGATCCGCTCCGGATGGAGCCGCGTGAGCTCGGCCGCGGTGGGCGGCGGGATGGCCGACGGCGCTACCAGCAGGACCGGGCCATCCTGTGTCGCCGCTGCCGGCGCGGCCGACAGGGCGTCGGGGAACGCCAGGCCGCTGGCGATGTACACGACCGGCACGTTCGGCGCGAAGGTGGCCGCGCTGACGGCCGCGGCGGTGGCGTAGCGGTCGGCCCCGAACAGACGGGTCGTGGCCAGACGTGGCACGCCGGCCGGGAGCGCCAGCGCTCCGCCCGCGTAGTAGGCCGCGGCCTGGTGCTTGAGGTAGCCGCCGTCATCGTCGGCGCTGTACGAGGCGGTCGTGTTGCCGTTGATCGGCGCCGGGTTCGTCACGCCGTCACCGTCGGCGTCGCAGGCGCAGGTCGTGCCGCCGGCGCCGCCGCCGAAGAGGAACGCGATGACGCCCGCGTTGGCGTAGGCCGCGAGGTGGGTCGCCGACGACGCGCCGAGCAGCCATTCCGGCCGGTCGTCCTGGTAGTGGCCCCATTGGTCGTCCATCGCGGCCATGACCGTGTTGCCCTCGGGGATCTGCCACGAGATCAGGCGCAGGCGCGAGCCGGTGGAGAAGTCGCCGAGGTAGCGCACGTGGTTGTCGAAGTCACTCGAGTCCCACCACGACGCGCCGCCGTCGCCGTACTGGATCTGCTTGAACGCCGCGTCGCGGTCGGAGAACTCGGTGAACGACACGTCGAAGGCCGTGCCGATCGAGCGATAGAAGGCGGTCGAACGGGCCGCCAGGGCGTCGATCTGGGCGCCGGTCCAGGTGGTCGAACCGGAGAAGGGATCCTGGTTGGTGCCCCACCACGACAGGTGGTACCCGAGCAGCACGTTCGGGGCGTAACGATCACGCAGGCGGACCACGGCCTGGGCGAAGCCGGCCAGGTTGTTGGGCAGGCCCGCCAGCTCGGCGAGCCCCGTCGTCGAGACCTGTACCGGCACGAGCGTCGCATCGTCCTTGGTGCCGGTGGACTGCTCGGCGTAGCCCCACATGTCCGGCTCGACCTGGAGCACGACTGGGGTGGCCGCCGCGGCACGCTGCATGAAGGCCCGCATGTCCTTCCAGAACGCGGTCATCGTGGCGGTGTTCTTCAGGTTGCCGAGGTCGCCGGCGTACTCGCCCTGGGCGTTGCCCGGCTTGGACTGGCGCAGCATGTAGTAGCTGAAGACGGGCACGATGCCGTGGGCCGCCGACTCGCTCACGTACATCGAGACGAACGTGCCGTTGGTGTTCCAGGTCTGCCAGCCCCCGCCGGTGTTGACCCCGCCGGCGAGGTACTGGTAGCGCAGCTGGAAGGGCGCCACCGACTTGAGGCTGGCGGCCCCGCCCGGCCCGTCGGCCAGCCCCAGGGCCAGGTCAGCCAGGGGCCAGCCCGTCGGCAGGGCGGGCAGCCCGGGCGTCGTCGCCGCCACCGGCGGAGCGGCTCCCAGCCCCATCGGGCCCAGCATGACCGCGGCAGCCAGCAGGCTCACGAAGCGACGGAGCAGGGGGCGGTGGCGACCGGCGGGCACGTCCGGCAGGCTGCGGGCCGGGGACCGCGGCGTCAACTCGCCCGGTCGTCCCGCGAGGGCCGGACCATCGGCCTGCGATACTGCCGCGATGGCCGATCTGACGACCCGCGACGTCACGCTTGACGACATCGAGGCGGCCGCCCGCCTGCTGCGGGGACAGGTCCGCGTCACCCCGATGCTGGCCTCGCGGACCGCGGCGGCGGTGGTGGCCGAGCGCACCGGAACGCGATTGGGGACCGGGGGTGGCGCGGGCCGCGGGATCGCCGGTGTCGACGACGATCAGCCGCGGGTCTTCGTGAAGGCCGAGCACCTCCAGGTCACTGGCTCCTTCAAGCCGCGCGGCGCGATCAACCGGGTCGCGGCCCTCACGCCTGACGAGCGCCGCCGCGGTGTCATCGCCGTCTCGGCCGGCAATCACGCCATGGCCGTGGCCCTCGCGGCCACGCGAGCGGGCGTCGCCTCGACGGTCGTGATGCACGCCACCGCCTCGCCCACCAAGGCCGCGGCGGCTGCAGGCTATGGGGCCGAGGTCGTGCTGTACGGCGCCCACGTGGGGGAGACGTTCGAGCGCATGCACGAGCTGGAGGCAGAGCGCGATCTGACCTTCCTGCACCCCTTCGACGACCCCCTCGTCATCGCCGGCCAGGGCACGGTCGGCCTCGAGATCGCCGATCAGCTTCCCGAGGTCGACGTCGTGGTGGTCGGCATCGGCGGCGGCGGGCTCATCAGCGGGATCGCCTCGGCCCTCAAGCGGCGCCGGCCCGACGTCCGCATCTACGGCGTCGAACCGGAGCACAGCAACGCCGTGACGCTGGGCCTCGCCGCCGGCCACCCCGTGACGATCCAGCCGGTTTCGATCGCCGACGGCCTTGGGGCTCCGTTCGCCGGGCAATGGACCATCCCGATCATCCAGCGCTTCGTGGA
>DATBOX010000051.1:0-18563 GCA_036561685.1 Candidatus Limnocylindrales bacterium
ATCGCCGCGGTGACGCTGGGCCTCATCTCCCTGGGATCGGCCATCGACCAGCCCGCGGTGGCCCTGCTGTGCGCCTGCCTGGCCGGCGCCCTGGCCGGCTTCCTGCCCTGGAACTTCCACCCGGCCCGGGTCTTCATCGGCTCGGCGGGGACCTATTTCATCGGCTACACGCTGGCCGTGCTCTCGATCCTGGGGACCGCGAAGGTGGCCGTGGCCATCCTCGTCCTGGGGGTGCCCATCATCGACACGTTCTGGATCATCGTGCGGCGGACCCTGGCGGGTCAGGCCCCGTTCACGGCCGACCGCGGGCACCTGCACCATCGCCTGCTGGACCTGGGGATCTCCCATCGCGGCGCGGTCCTGACGATCTACGCGCTCACCGGCATCCTTGCGGTGGCCTCGCTGGTCCTGTCGGGCTCAGGCCAGCTCTACGCCTTCCTGGGTCTCGTGGCGGCGGCCGGCGTGCTGCTGTACGTATCGATGCGACGAGGCAACGACGCGCTCAAGGCGGACGCCTATGACGGCGATGACCAGGCCGACGATGAGGGCGGGGACGCACCGGGAAATCGGGACGATAGGTAAGACGACGTAGGTCGCCGCGCTTGCGGCCGACCCTCGCGGTGCTAGCATCGATAGTCCCTTCGGACCCCCCTTATCGTGGCCGAAGGTACCAGGTGCACAACGATCCAACCGCTCATCCCGCTCCTGCTGCTCGTCCTCCTGGCCCTTTCCATCGGGGCCTTCGCGGGGCTCCGCCGCGCCCGGCGGCGCCATTTCGAGGAGCGCCTGGTGGCCGAGGCGACGCCCCGGGTCACAGCACGCCTGGCCGGCCTGCGAGGCGACATCGGCCCGGAGCCATCCGTCCCGTTCGACGCACCGACCACGGCGCCCGCCCCCGCCATGGCGACGGCCGCCGCACCCGAGTCTTTCATCGCGCCGGTCCCGGCCGCGCGTCCCCGCTCGATCTCGTCCGCCCTGGTGCCGTGGGCCGGCGCTCGGGCCGCGGCCTCGCGTGCCGCCAGCGTCGCGGTCACGCACGCCTACTCCGTTCACCCCGGCGAGGCGGCCATCATGCGACGCGCCCCGATGGCCCTGGACGGCGACCTGTGGCGCTCGCAGGACATGCCTGGCGAGACGGGCCGTGCGCCGGCCGATCCGCGCTGGCGCATGTGGCGCGATGCGTCCGCCGCCCTGGTCGCATTCGCGCTGGTCGGCCTCGTGCTGGTCGGCGGCGACCTGCTGCGCCTGCCCTCGGGTCCGCCACCCGGTGGAGCTGGTCTGGTAGCCGCCGCGGTCACGCCCGGACCGACGACCGCATCGGTCGGCGTGGTCGCCCCGACCACGGAGCCGTCGATCTCCACGGATCCCCTGGTCCTGATTACGCCGACCCCGGGTCCCGTCGTGAGCCCGCCGCCGGTGACGGTCCCGGCCGTCCAACCGACGCCGCCGCTCACGGTGGACCGCACGCCCGCTCCCACGCCGCGCCCAACCCCAAGGCCGACGCCCAAGCCGACCCCCAAGCCGACCCCCAAGCCCACCCCCTCGCTCGACGCGGCGTTCTACTGCGACACGTACACGCCGGCCGCGCTGCAGCCGGACACCTGCACGGTGGCGACCAGCAACAGCGGCAAGGTGCAGTACCGGTGGCTCGTCAGCGACGACGGCGGAGCGACGTACGCGCCCGTCCCCAAAGGCGACGGTCGTTCGGTAAGCCTGACGTTCGCGCTGCCCGGTTACTACTACGTGGAAGTGACCGTGACGCGGGGTACGACGTCCGTCACGAGCGATCCCGCCGCCATCACGGTCGGTCCCTGACCTCTCCCGGCGGTCGGCCGGGGGGTCGCATTTGCTATACTCCCGGCGCCCTGAAGGGCGTGCCATGAAGGACCTCGGCCGAGCGAGCATCTACCTCGCCCTCTTCTCGGAGATCGCGTTCGCGTTCGGGCTGACCGTCCTGGCCGGTGTGCTCGGCGGCTGGTGGATCGACCAGCAGTTCCATACCCTGCCCGTCTTCCTGCTGATCGGTGCGGTCGTCGGGCTCGCTCTGGGGGGGACCGTGGTGGCCCGCCTCATCAGCCGGTTCCTGGCCCGGTTCGAGTGATGGAGTCCTCGCGCGGTGGAAGCCGCGCGGATCGCATGGAGAGAGCGTGACGAGCGAAACCTCGCCCGCCGAGGGAGCCGAGGCCGCAGCTTCGGCCCGTCCCGATACCGGATCGCGTCGGCGGACCCTGCTGTTCGCCGGCGCCGCCCTCGTGGTGATCGACGTGCTGGCCGCCATCTTCGCCGCACCAGCCGGCTTCCCCGACCCGAAGTCGACCATCCTTGACAACCTGGAGCCGGTGGCGCCGCACGTGGTGTGGGACCTCGACCCAGGTTCCATGCCGCCGAACGCGCCGCTGGTCATCATGCCGTTCCACCCCAGCATCACCTCCAGCATCCTGGCCACGTGGGTGGTCATCGTCGCCGTGCTGGTCTTCTGCCTCCTGGCGACACGGCGGATGAGCCTCGTGCCCGGCCGCGCGCAGAACCTGTTCGAGTTGATCTACGAGCAGTTCGCCGACTTCGCCGGCGGCCTGGGCGGCGATCGAGCACGCCGCTACGTGGGCCTCTTCGCCGCCTTCTTCCTGCTGATCATGTTCACCAACTGGACCGACCTGCTGATCTTCGGCGGCAAGATCGAGGCGCTGCGGACACCCACCTCCGACATCAACATGACCATCGGCTTCGCCCTTGTCACCTTCGTCATCACCCACGTCGAAGGGGTGCGCGTCCTGGGGATCCGCGGCTACCTGGGCAAGTTCATCAACCTGAGCGGCTTCAAGCGGGGCATCGGCGACGGGCTCATCGATCTGTATGTGGGGCTGATCGAGTTCCTTCTCGAGTTCTTCAAACCGGTCACGCTGAGCTTCCGTCTCTGGGGCAATCTGTACGGCGGCGGCATCATGCTGGGCGTCTTCACGGCCCTGTTCATCCCCTTCGTGCCCATCGCGGCGATGGCCCTGGAAGGCTTCATCGGCTTCATCCAGGCGCTCATCTTCGCGTCGCTCACCCTGATGTACGTGCTGACCGCCGTGGAAAGCCATCACGAGGAGGAACACGCTGCACCGGCCTTCGCCAGCGACCCCGAAGGGAACATGGGGCCCCCACTCGAAGCCGCGACCGTCGTGGCCCATTGATCTCTGTTTGACAGGAGGAGAACACAGGTGAACGGTGACATCGCGATGCTGGGAGCCGGGCTGGCCGCGCTTGGCGTGGTCGGACCGGGCATCGGCATCGGCATCCTGACCGGCATGTCGACGTCTGCCATGGGCCGCAATCCCGATGCGGCCGCCGTGATCCGCGCCACCTTCATCCTGGGTGCCGCGTTCGCCGAAGGCCTTGGCATCCTGGCCTTCGTCGTCGGCGTCCTCATCGTCTTCCTGAAGTAGCCGGCGCTCCGGTTCTCACGCCATGGACCTGATGGCCTTCGCCGTCCTGGGCAGCGCGCACCAGGCGGCGACCCAGTTCGCCGAGGACCCGTCCTCCGGCGGCCTGGTCTTCAACGGCTTCTGGATCCTCATCGCGGCCGTCAACTTCCTGTTCTTCCTGGTCGTCCTGCAGCAGTTCGCCTTCGGGCCCGTATCGAAGATGTTGAGCGACCGTCGCCAGCGCATCGAGCAGGGCCTCAAGGACGCCGAAACCGCGCGCCGCGAGCGCGAGGCGGCGGCCGAAGAGAAGCAGGCCATCATCCAGACGGCCCGCCGCGAGGCGAACGACATCGTGGCCCACGCCCAGAAGACGGCCGACGAGGTGCGCCAGCGCGACGTGGCCGCCACCCAGCAGGAGCTCGACCGGCTGCGCGAGCAGGCCGCCGTCGAGATCGCCGCGGAGAAGGCTCGAGTGCTCGGTGAGGTGCGTGGCCAGGTCGCTGACCTGGCGCTGCTGGCGGCCGCCCGGGTCGTCGGCGAGACGCGCACCAGCGAGCGTGAGCGACGCCTCGTGCAGGAGTTCCTCGCCACTACTGCGCCGGGCGGTCCGGCCGAGCCGGCCTGACCTGCGCATGGCTCGTCACGACAGTTCGGCCCGCCGCTATGCGGAAGCCGTCTTCCAGCTGGCCGTCCGCGACGACGACGTGCCCGGCTGGCGGGCCGACCTGACCGCCGCCGCCGAGTCCCTTGGCGAGGCGCGCGTGGCGCGTGTGCTGGCCGATCGCGGCCTGGCGTACGAGGCGCGGCAGCACCTGGCCCAGGCGGTCATGGGAACGGGCACCCGCGCCCCGGTCCGCAACCTGGCCCTGCTGCTGCTGCAGCGCGGCCGCCTGGAGTCGTTGCCGGCCGTGCTGGCCGAGTTCATCCGTCTCGACAATGCCCGCCAGGGCATCTTCACCGCCACCGCCATCAGCGCTGCCCCCCTGGAGCCCGCGGAGGTGCGCGAACTCACCGCGCGGCTTCAGGAGCTCACCGGGGGCAGCATCGAGCTGAGCCAGAGCGTGGACCCCAGCCTCCTCGGTGGGATCCAGGTGCAGCTCGGCGACCGCCTCATCGACGGGAGCGTCCGGGGCCGCCTCGAACGGCTTCGCCACCGGCTCGCCTCGGGCGCCCTCTAGGAGATCACATGGCCATCCGTTCCGACGAGATCACCAGCATCATCAAGTCCGCCATCGAGGGCTTCGACGCGAGCGCCGAGACGCGCTCGGTCGGGACCGTCGTGGAGGTGGGCGACGGGATCGCCCAGGTCTACGGGCTGTCCGACGCCCTCGCGTCGGAGCTGCTGGAGTTCCCCGGCGACGTCTTCGGCCTGGCCCTCAACCTGGAGGAGGAGACGGTCGGGGCGGTGATCCTGGGCGACGCGACGGCCATCAAGGAGGGCGACACGGTCAAGACGACCGGTCGCGTGGCCGAGGTGCCGGTCGGCCAGGGGCTGCTTGGTCGGGTCATCGACCCGCTCGGGCGCCCGCTCGACGACAAGGGCCCGCTCGGCACGACCAAGACGCGCCCGGTCGAACGCATCGCCCCCGGCGTCATCGTGCGCCAGGGCGTGGACACCCCCGTCCAGACCGGCATCAAGGCCATCGACGCCCTGATCCCCATCGGTCGCGGCCAGCGCGAGCTGATCATCGGCGACCGCCAGACGGGCAAGACGGCCGTGGCCGTCGACACGATCATCAACCAGAAGGGCCAGGGCCTGGTCTGCATCTACGTGGCCATCGGCCAGAAGCTCTCGACCGTGGCCAACATCGTGGCCACCCTCGAGAAGTACGGGGCCATGGAGCACACCATCGTCGTCGTGGCCGGCGCCGAGGACCCCGCGCCGCTGCAGTACCTGGCGCCCTACTCCGGGGTGGCCATCGGTGAGGAGATCATGGAGGTCGGCGTCGAGCTGCCCGGCCAGGGCCTGGTGAAGGACGCCCTGTGCGTCTACGACGACCTCTCCAAGCACGCCTGGGCCTACCGCGAGATGTCGCTCCTGCTCCGTCGCCCGCCGGGCCGCGAGGCGTACCCGGGCGACGTCTTCTACCTCCACAGCCGGCTGCTGGAGCGCGCCGCGCGCCTCAACGAGGCCAACGGGGGCGGCTCGCTGACGGCCCTGCCGATCATCGAGACGCAGGCCGGCGACGTCTCCGCCTACATCCCCACCAACGTCATCTCCATCACCGACGGCCAGCTCTTCCTGGAGACGGACCTCTTCAACTCCGGTCAGCGGCCCGCCCTCAACGTGGGCATCTCGGTCAGCCGCGTCGGCTCGGCGGCCCAGACCAAGGCCATGAAGAAGGTCGCCGCGCCGCTCAAGCTGGACCTCGCCCAGTACCGCGCCCTGGCCGCCTTCGCCCAGTTCGCCTCGGACCTCGACAAGGCCACGCGCGACCAGCTGACCCGGGGCGAGAAGCTGTCGGAGGTCGTCAAGCAGCCGCAGTACCAGCCGCTGCCGGTGGAGAAGCAGGTGGCCATCCTGTACGCGGCGACCAAGGGCTTCCTCGACGACGTGCCGACCCCCCGTGTCAAGGACTTCGAGACCGGCCTCTACCGCTTCCTGGAGGCGGAGCGCCCCAAGGTCCTCCAGGAGCTGGGCCAGACGAAAGCCCTCAGCGATGACCTGGCAAGCGTCCTGGATGAGGCCGTGACCGCGTTCAAGACCTCGTTCCTGGCCTGAGCGAGGGGAGCGTTCCGGCATGGCCAGCCAACGCGACATCCGCCGCCGCATCGGATCGGTGCGCAACATCCGGCAGATCACGCGCGCCATGCAGTTCGTCGCCGCGTCCAAGCTGCGTCGGGCGCAGGAGGCCACGCTCGCCGCGCGGCCCTACAGCGAGGCCCTCGATGAGGTGCTGGCCGACCTCGCCGCCGTGCTGGGCCAGGAGCACCATCCGCTCCTCGCCGTGCCCGATGGCGGCAAGCGCATCATCGTCCTGGTCACGACCGACCGGCCGCTGGCCGGCCCGCTGACGTCCAACATCGTGCGTTTCATCGCGCGCGAGATCGTGGACCACCCCGGCGACGTGGCCGTGGTGACCATCGGGCGCAAGGGCCGTGATGCGATGCGGCGCACGGGCGTGCCCATCGACGCCCACTTCGCGGGTTTCGGCGACCGCCCGGCCTTCGCCGACGTGCTGCCGCTGGTGCGCCTCATCAGCGAGGGCTACCTGGGCGGCGAGTTCGGCCGCGTGGACGTCATCTACTCGCATTTCGTGTCGACGCTCGTGCAGCGCCCCACGATGGCCCAGCTGCTGCCGATCGTGCCCACGACCGACACGAGCGGCATCCCCGGCCGCCAGTTCATCTTCGAGCCCAGCCCGGCCGGCGTGCTGGAGCGGCTCCTGCCGCGGTACGTGGCGACGCGCCTGTACCAGGCCGTGCTGGAATCCAAGGCCAGCGAGGAGTCCAGCCGCATGGTGGCCATGAAGAACGCCACCGAGAACGCCGAGACCCTCATCGACGACCTCACCCTGGCCTACAACAAGGTCCGCCAGGCCAATATCACCCGCGAGATGATCGAGATCGCGACCGGCGCCCAGGCGCACTGACGGCCGCGCCCAACACCAGGAGGCATCCAAGCACCATGGCGACCGCCGCCCCAAGTACTTTTGGCAAGGTCATCCAGATCACCGGGCCGGTGGTCGACATCGAGTTCCCGGCGGGCCAGCTGCCGGCGATCTACAACGCGGTGGAGATCGAACGCGAGGGCCATGAGCCGCTGGTCTGCGAGGTCGAATCCCACCTCGGCAACGACTGGGTCCGCTCGGTGGCCATGACCACGACCGACGGCCTCGCTCGCGGCGCCGCGGTGCGCGACACCGGGGCGGCCATCACGGTGCCGGTCGGCGAGGTCACGCTGGGCCGGGTCTTCGATGTGCTGGGCCACACGATCGACCTCAAGGAGCCCGTCAAGGCGTCGGTCACCCTGCCCATCCATCGCGCCCCGCCGGCGTTCGACCAGCAGACGACCGATGTCGAGGTCTTCGAGACGGGCATCAAGGTCATCGACCTCATCTGCCCCTTCCGCAAGGGCGGCAAGATCGGCATCTTCGGCGGTGCCGGCGTGGGCAAGACGGTCATCATCCAGGAGCTCATCCGCAACGTCGCCCAGGAGCACGCCGGCTACTCGGTATTCGCCGGCGTGGGCGAGCGCAGCCGCGAGGGCAACGACCTCATCCGCGAGATGACCGAGTCGGGCGTCATCGCCAAGACGGCCTTCGTCTTCGGCCAGATGAACGAGCCGCCGGGGGCCCGCCTGCGCGTGGGCCTGACCGCCCTCACGATGGCCGAGTACTTCCGCGACGAGGAGGGCCGTGACGTCCTCCTCTTCATCGACAACATCTTCCGCTTCACCCAGGCCGGCTCGGAAGTGTCGGCCCTGCTGGGCCGGATGCCGTCGGCGGTGGGCTACCAGCCCAACCTGGCGACCGAGATGGCGGCCCTCCAGGAGCGCATCACCTCGACCAAGAAGGGCTCCATCACCTCGCTGCAGGCCGTCTTCGTGCCGGCCGATGACTACACCGACCCGGCGCCGGCGACGACGTTCGGGCACCTGGACTCGACGATCCGCCTGGAGCGGTATCTCACCGAGCTGGGCATCTACCCGGCGGTGGACCCGTTGACATCCACGTCCCGCGTGCTGGACCCCCTCGTCGTGGGCCAGGAGCACTACGACGTGGCGCGCGAGACGCAGCGCGTCCTGCAGCGCTACCGCGACCTGCAGGACATCATCGCCATCCTGGGCATCGACGAGCTGTCCGAAGAGGACAAGGCGACGGTCGCCCGCGCCCGGCGCCTGCAGCGCTTCATGAGCCAGCCGTTCTTCGTCGGCGAGGTCTTCACCGGGCGGCCCGGCAAGTACGTGTCGATCAAGGACACCGTGGCCTCCTTCAAGGAGATCCTGGACGGCAAGACCGACACGCTGCCGGAGCAGGCGTTCTTCCTGGCCGGCACGCTCGACGACGTGCGCGAGAGCGCCAAGAAGCTCGAGGGCTGACATGCCCCTCCACCTGGAGATCGTGACGCCGGAACGGCTCGCCTACAGCGACGAGGTCGACGAGGTCGTCTGCCCCGGCAGCGAGGGTGAGCTGGGCATCCTGCCCCACCACGCCCCGCTCGTGACGAACCTGGGGGTGGGTGAGTTGCGCATCCACAAGGGTGGCCAGCAGGAGTCGTTCGCCATCGTGGGCGGCTTCCTGCAGGTCCGGCCCGATCGCGTCGTGGTGCTCGCCGAGACCGCCGACATGGCCTCCGAGATCGACCTCCAGAAGGCCCGCCAGGCGCGTGAGGAGGCGGAACGGGCGCTGGAGGCCCAGACCACGCCCTCCGACCTCGCCGCCGCCCGCGCCGCGCTCCAGACGGCGCTCCTCCGGATCCGCGTCGCCGAGCGGCGGCACCGTGAGGGCCCGCGGCACCGCGGGTAGCCTCGTGGCAGACGCCCGTCCGTTCATCTGGGAGTACGCCGCGCCCCCCGTCGCGCGCGAGATGCTGCGGGTGGAGGGCCGCCACCCGCTGTCCGGCACCGTGCGCATCAGCGGCAGCAAGAACGCGGCCCTCAAGCTGCTCGCCGCGGCCACCCTGACGGGCGAACGATGTCGCTTCACCAACGTGCCGGAGATCGAGGACGTGCGCGTCATGGCCGAGACGCTGCGCGACCTGGGGGTCGTCGTGGACCACCCCGCCGCCAACGTCTACGAGGTCGCCTCGGGCGACGTGGACTGGCTCTTCGTGCCCCTCGAGGCAGCGGCCAAGATGCGCGCCAGCTTCATCCTGCTGGGGCCGCTCCTGGCCCGCTTCGGGCGGGTCATCATCAGCAACCCCGGTGGCGACCGCATCGGCCGGCGCCCGGTCAACCTCCACGTCGACGCGATGCGCGCCCTCGGCGCGGAGATCGAGTACCGCAACGGGTACTACTTCGCCCGCGCGCCGGGCCGTCTGCGGGCCGCCCGTGTGACGTTCCCCGCGGTCAGCGTCATGGGCACGGAGAACGCCATGCTGGCGGCGACCCTGGCCGACGGCCGCACGACGATCCAGCCGGCGGCGCGGGAGCCGGAGGTCGACGACCTGATGGGCTTCCTGTGCGCCATGGGCGCGGAGGTCTCGCGCACGGCCCCCGACACCATCGAGATCGTGGGCCGGCGACGTCTCCGGGGCGCCGACTACCGCGTCGCCTCGGACCGCATCGAGGCCGGCACGTTCGTCGTCGCGGCGGCGGTCACGGGCGGCCAGCTGACGCTGGAGGAGGCGCCCTGTGCGCAGCTGGGGTCCTTCCTCGACGTCGTGCACGACGTAGGCGTGGACCTGACCTGCCAGGACGACCGCATCGTGGTGCGCGGCGTCGACCCGGCGCTCAAGCCCTACCGGGCCCGCGACATCACGACCGCCCCCTATCCGGGCCTGGCGACGGACCTGCAGCCCCCCACGTGTGTGCTGCTCACCCAGGCCCAGGGCGTCAGCCAGGTCCACGAGACGATCTTCGAGGACCGCCTGGAGTACATCGGCGAGCTCGTCCGCATGGGCGCCGACGTGACCCTTGCCGACGACCAGCACGCCCGGATCCGCGGCCGCACGAGCCTCCACGGCGCGGAGCTGGAGATCGGCGACCTGCGGGCAGGCGCCTCGCTCATCCTAGCCGCCCTGGCCGCCGAGGGGACGTCGCTGATCCACGGTGAACACCACGTCCGGCGGGGGTATGAGAACATCGAGGGCAAGTTCCACGACCTCGGCGCTCATGTGACGCGCCTGCCCGAAGGCCCTCCCCCGGAAGGATCCCCCGCCAGCGCATGAAGATCGGCATCGACCTCGGCACGGCCAATGTCCTCGTCTACGTCAAGGGCCGTGGCATCGTCATCCAGGAGCCGTCGGTGGTCGCCGTGAGCGACGACAACCACATCGTGGCCGTGGGTGAGGACGCGCGCGAGATGATCGGCCGGACGCCCGGCAACATCCGTGCCATCCGGCCCATGAAGGACGGCGTCATCGCCGACTACGTCATCACCGAGGCGATGCTGCGCTACTTCATCAAGAAGGCCGGCCGGTCCATGACCAAGCCGGACGTGATGATCAGCGTGCCCTCCGGCGTCACCTCGGTGGAGAAGCGCGCCGTGCGGGACGCGGCCCTCAAGGCGGGCGCGCGGGAGGCGTACCTCATCGAGGAGCCGCTGGCCGCGGCGATCGGGGCCAACGTGCCCATCAGCGGCCCCTCGGGCAACCTCATCATCGACATCGGCGGCGGCACCACGGAGATCGCGGTGATCGCCCTCGGGGGCATCGTCGTCAGCTCGTCCGTGCGGGTCGGCGGCAACCGCTTCGACGAGGCCATCGCCAACTACGTGCGCAAGAAGTACAACCTCATGATCGGCGAGCGGACCGCCGAGGAGGTCAAGATCCAGATCGGCGCGGCCCTGCCGCTGGAGCGGGAGCTGCACATGGAGGTGCGCGGCCGCGACCTGATCGCCGGCCTGCCGCGGACCATCCCGCTGACCAGCGCGGAGGTCATGGAGGCGCTCGAGCAGCCCCTCCAGCAGGTCGTAGTGGCCGTCCGCCACGTGCTCGAGGAGACGCCGCCCGAGCTCTCCAGCGACATCATCGACAAGGGCATGGTCATGTCCGGCGGCGGGGCCCTGCTGCGCAACATCGACCGCCTCCTCACGCAGGTGACCGGCGTGCCCTGCCACGTCGCGGAGAGCCCCCTCGACTGCGTGGCCCTTGGCACGGGTCTGGCGCTGGAACACTTCGACTTCTTCAAGAAGTCGCTCGTCCAGCGCGTCTAGGGCGGCCGCATGCCCGGCCCGGGCGAGCTTGCCGCGACGGCCCCGGGGCAGGCCTTCGTGGACCTGCACTGCCACAGCTCGGCCTCGTTCGACTCGCTGAGCCGGCCGGCCGACCTGGTCCGGGTCGCCGCGGAGCGCGGGCTGACCCACGTCGCCATCACCGACCACGAACGCCTCGACGGGGCCCTGGAAGGCCGGGCGCATGCCCCGGCCGGGCTGACGGTCATCATCGGCGAGGAGATCCGCAGCGCCGACGGCGACGTGCTCGGTCTGTTCCTGCAGGAGGCGGTGGGCCCGGGGATGTCGGCGGAGGAGACGGTCGACGCGATCCACGCGCAGGGCGGGCTGGCCGGCCTGCCGCATCCCTTCGACCACTACCGCAACTCCGGCCTGAAAGGCGACCGCGAGGTGGCCATGGCGACGCTCGCCCCGAAGCTCGACTTCATCGAGGCCTACAACGCGCGGGTGGCGTTCGGTGACGCCAACGAGCGTGCCGCGCAGTTCGCCCTGCGCAACGGCCTGCCCGGCGTGGCCTCAAGCGATGCCCATTCACTGCTCGAAGTCGGGGTCGCCTGTACCATCGTCCCGGGTCCCATCGAGACCCCTGACCAGCTGCGGGCGGCCCTGGCGCAGGCCACGCTGATGCCTGGCCATGCCTCATACCTCGTGCGAGGCCTCACACCGCTTGCCAAGCTCATCAACCGGACCCGCGGCAACCGCCGATTGGGTCCGCTCTCGCCCCGTCGCTGAGCGCCCCCGCCCCCTCGCGGCGGCGCGTCCATGAGCCCCTCGTCCGAGACGCCGACGCTCGACCCCAGGCCTGAGCTGCCCGCCGAGGCGGCGGCCGAGGTCTCGTCCGACCAGCTCTCACTGGTGCGCCGGCTGCGCAGCCCGCGGACGATCATCTCGCTGGCCGTGCCGATCGTCCTGATCGTGCTGCTGGCGCGCTCCCTGCCCGGCTTCGAGCTGGACCAGCTGCCGTCGCGCATCCTGGCCGCCGACCCGTGGCTGCTCCTGGCTGCGTTCCTCATCTACTACGTCGGTTTCCCCATCCGCGGCTATCGCTGGACGCTCCTCCTGCGCAGCGCCGGCACGCGCCTGTCGACGCGCGACTCGACGGAGATCGTCTTCATCAGCTGGATGGTCAACTGCCTCGTGCCGGCCAAGCTGGGGGACGTCTACCGCGCCTACCTGCTGCGCATGAACCAGCACGTCTCGACGAGCCGGACCCTTGGCACGGTCTTCATCGAGCGCGTGCTGGACCTCTTCGCCATCGCCGTGCTGGGTCTCGCCGCCGGTTTCTGGAGCTTCCGCGACGGCTTCGACCCATACGTCACGTTCGTGCTCGGCCTGGGTGTCGCGGTGGTCGTGGTGCTGGCCGTGGCGCTGCTGACACTGCGCAATTTCGGGCGGCGCATCCTCGTCCGCCTGCCCGTGCCCCACCGCGTCGTGGAGCTGTACGACCGCTTCGAGGAGGGCTTCTTCGCCCTCAAGGCTCGCAGCCTGCCGCGCCTGGGGTTCCTGACCGGGCTGATCTGGTCGACCGAGGCGATGCGCCTCTGGTTCGTCATCGCCGCGCTCGGCTACTCCGACGTCCGCCTGGGCCTGTCGGGGGCGTTCTTCGTGGCCCTCGCGGCCTCGCTGCTGACCGCCGTGCCGCTCACGCCGGGTGGCCTCGGCGTCGTGGAGGCCGGCATGGTCGGCATCCTGACCTACATCTACGGCGTACCGCAGGGCGAGGCGCTCACCATCGCCCTCATCGACCGGTCCATCAGCATCCTCTCGGTCATCGTGATCGGCGCGATCGTGTACGTCCTGTCCAGCAAGACCAAGGTCATCCGCCGCCCGATCGCCCCCGCCGCCGCGCCCAGCCCGTAGGCAGCGGGCCGCACCGGGCCTACCCTCGTCGAGCACACATGAATGCTCTCCAGGCCGGCTTCGTCCTGCTGTCGGTCGCCCCAGGCGCGCTGGTCGCGCTGGCCGGTTTCGCCGTGGGCCTGCGGGAGATGCATCGCACGGGCCAGGAGTCGCAGCTGGGCGGCCGGCTCAACGCCGTCGGTCAGGGCCTGCTCTTCCTGGTACCCGGGGCAGGCCTGATCGTCCTGGTCATCACGGGTGATCTGGTGTGGCCGGCCGCCGTCGGCGGGCTCGGAGGGGTCGGCATGGGCCTGGCGATCCTTCTGCCGCTCCGGTCTGCCTGAGGACACCGGCCCGGAAACGCCGAGTGCCGGCCCCCAGCGGCCGGCACCCGGAACGGTTCGATGCGGTTGTCCGGCGGCCGACGTGGCGTCGGCCCAGTGGGATCGGTCAGTTGCGCTTCGGGAAGCGGGTCAGGCTGGCGGCACCGACGGTCACGGCGGCCTGCGAGGGACGCGCGGCGAGGCGCCGCATACGCACCGCGAGGTAGTACTCCATGACCTGGCGCACCTGCGCCTCGGAGAGGTAGTCGTCCGACCGGAGCGAGTACTCGACGCGCGCGGTGGGATTGGTGGCGGCGGTGGCCACGAGCCCGAAGTACTGCGGCGTGTCGGCCTCGTCGTGGATCTCGCGCAGGCCGCGGGCCAGTTTGGTCGCGGTGCCCAGCGAGGGCGTACGGTCGCCGCGGATCAGGCGCGAGATCGTCGAATGATCGACGCCTGACTGCTGCGCCAGCTGCCGCTGGGACATCTTCTTGGCCTTCAGCTGCGAACGCAGCCATTCGTTGAAGGCTCGACCGTTCTGGACGCTCATGCGCGGTTTACGGACCCTCGAGCGGACCGGGATGACAGAGGCATCATCCGAGGCGCCGCAGGGTGTCGATATAGGTCCTTGGTACCCCGCATTCCGCGCCGAACGGTGAGCCGTCCGAGCACGATCGGAGCCTCCATCGAACGGTCGATCGCGCCCTCAGGCGCCCTCGAGGGCGGGTGCCGCGCGGTCCCTGCGGGACCGTGAGCCGGGCAGGTCCAGGGCCGCCTCATCGAGCTGCGGCAGGGCCTCGCCGGCGATCAGGGCGCGCACCCGCTCCATGTTCCGCGCATCCCAGCCGTCGTCCATGCCCGGCGTCTCCAGGTAGGCCGGCACGCGGGCCAGGCGGGGGTGGGACAGCAGCGCGCGCATGCCCCGTTCGCCGATCGCGCCCGCACCAAGGTGCTGGTGCCGGTCACCGTGTGATCCGAGGGGGACCTTGGAGTCGTTGAGGTGCAGCATCGCGAGGCGCCGGGGGCCGAGCAGGGCATCGAAGCGTGCCAGGAGGTCGTCCAGGACGGCCGGATCCGACAGGTCGTAGCCGGCGCCCCACAGGTGAGCCGTGTCGAGGCAGAAGCCGAAGGCGTCCTGGGGAACGCCGGCCTGGACCGCGGCCTCGGCGATCGCCGCCAGCTCCTCCAGCGTCGCACCGATGCCATCGCCCCCACCGGCGCTGTTCTCCAGCACGAGCAGTGGCGTGGGGTACGGATCGGCGGGCGGAGCAGCGGCATCCTCGGAGATATGGGCGGCCGCATCCAGCCCCGCGGCCTCATCAAGAACCGCTGCCATGCCACGAGCCAGGCGGGCGATGCCGGCTTCCGGGCTGTCGCCCCGGTGCGAACCGACGTGGACGTTGACGAAGGCCGCCCCGTATGCGGCGCCCATGCGCAGCTCCGCCGCCAGCGCGCTCACCGAGCGGCTCCAGAACGTCTCGTCGCCCCCCGCCAGGTTGATGAGGTAGGCGGCGTGGGTGGCGGTCGGGCCCAGGTCCAGCTCGGCCAGCCGGGCCCGGAAGGCGGGCAACTCGCGTGGCGGATCCGTCCGGCGGCGCCATGCCGTGGGGTTGTCGGCGAAGACCTGCAGCGCGGCGGCGCCGATGGCGTCCGCCCGGTCGGCCGCCTTGGCCATGCCGGCACCGAGGGGCAGGTGGATCCCGATGGGTCGGCCGCCGAGGGCCGCGCGGAGCTCGCTGGGCATGGGCGCTCATGGTACGGCACGCGGCTTTCGGGGACGATTAGACGCCTGTCTAATCGTCAGGTATGATCCGCTCATGGATCCCGAGCTGCTCACGACGCTGAAGGCGCTGGCCGACGCCTCCCGACTCCGTCTGATCGGCCTGCTCGCGGCGCGGCGCATGGCCGTCGAGGAGCTGGCCCAGGCGACCGGCCTGTCCTCGCCGACCGTCGCCCACCACCTCCAGCGCCTGCGGGACGCGGGCCTCGTGACCTCGCGGCCGCGTCATCCCTACGTCGAGTACGAGCTCCGCATGGATGCGCTCCACGACATCGGGCGTCGACTGGACGCCGCCTCTCGCCCCGGGGCGGCCGAGTCGCTGGAGGAGGCCGGCCCGGACGGCAAGCCACGGCCGGCGTTCGAGGCCAAGGTCCTGCGCGCGTTCATCGAGGACGGCCGGCTGGTGGCCATCCCGGCCCAGGAGAAGAAGCGCCTGGTCCTGCTGCGCTACCTGGCCGAGACGGCCTTCGAGCCCGGCACGGCGTACCCCGAGAAAGAGGTTAACCAGCGCCTTGGCCTGGTCCACCCGGATGTCGCGTCGCTGCGGCGCTACCTCGTCGATCTGCACTTCATGTCGCGCACGAAGGGCGTCTACCGGCTTGAGCCCGCCACCGCCTGGCCGAGCTGAGGCGCGTCAGGCGCGCCGGCGCACCTTGCCGACGGCGTACTCACCGCCCACGACGGGCTCGATGAGGCCGTAGTCGCCGTCGCGTCGCCGGTAGAGCACATTGACCCGTTCGTCCTCCGCATTGACGAACACGAAGAAGCTGTGGCCCAGCTCCTCCATGCGGGTCACGGCGTCCTCCTCGAACATCGGCTCCAGGGCGAAGCGCTTGACCTTGACCACGCGGCGCGCACCGTCGGCACCGGGGACGTCCTCCGTATCGACGGGCGATCGCGCCGATGGTGCGCCAGGGTGGTCCGGCTCCCGCAGGCGTTCCTTCTGGTCGACCGCGCGCCGCTCGAGGAGGTCGATGATCTCGTCCGCGGCAGCGCGATGGGTGGAAGCACTGGCCGAGCCGTGGATGGGCGGGCGGCCATCCAGGTCCAGCTTGACGGCCACGACGTGGCTGGTCGCGGCGCTCCGGTGGCGCTCCACCCGCAGCTCGGCGGTGGCCTCGGCACGCTCCCCGAGGAGGCGATCGAGGCGATGGAGTTTGCCCTCGACGTACTTCCGGTCGACTTCTGAGACATCGAAGTTCCGGCCCCTGACGATGGTTCGCATGGGCGCTCCCTTCTGCCCCCGATTCTAGTCCCGCCGGCCAACCATCGGTCGCGACGACCCCTCCGGCCGACTTCGCTCATCGGTCGCGGGCCACGACAAGGGCGGACACGGCCCGCGCCCCGGCCGTCCGCAGGGCCATGGCACATGCCCCGATGGTCGCGCCGGTGGTGAGAATGTCGTCGACGATGACGACCCACCGTCCGTCGATCATGGCGGTCGCTTCAGGTGCCACGACGAAGGCGCGGCCGACGTTGCTGGCTCGCGCGCCGCGGCCCAGGGCGTGCTGCGCTGAGGTCGCCTCACCGCGTCGCACGGCGGGCACGACCGGCAGCCGCAGACGACGGCCGGCGGCGAGCGCCAGGAGCTGCGCCTGGTCGTAGCCGCGGTCGTGGAGCCGGTCCCGGTGGAGCGGGACCGGCACCAGCAGATCCCCGCCGCGTCCCGCGCGCGCCCATCGGGCGGCCAGCAGGGTCCCAAGCGGCTCGGCCAGCGATCGCACCCCTTGGTACTTCAACGCGTGGAGGGCGGCGCGCGTGGTGCCCGTGTACGGCGCCAGCCATTCGAGCTGCGCCACGCCGGCCGGCAGCCGGCTGCGCAGACCCAGCGGCACCCCCGGCGGCTCCGCCAGGCGGCGGCGGAGCGGGCGCATGCACGTGGCGCACAGGTGGGTGCCCTCACGCCCGCAGCCCGGGCACGTCGGCGGGAGGAGCAGGTCGAGCAGGGCCGCCATGGGTCCATCATCGCCACGCCGACTTGGCAGTCGCTTACGCGAGGCCGCCCCCTATCATCGCCACGATGGACCGCGACGGACGCTCGACGGCGGTCGCCCTGGCGATGGGTGTGGCGGGCGCCGTCCTCCTCCTGGCGGCTCTCGCGGTGTTCAGCAGCAGCTCGGGCTACGGCTACGACCTGGCCGCCTACCTCTCGGCCGCGGCCCGGGTCGCGGCGGGCGGCACGCCGTACCAGCCCCAGACGCTGAGCGGGCCGTTCAACCCGGGTCCGGCGGGGCTGTACCTCTATCCGCCGCCCCTTGCGGTGCTGCTCGCGGCCGTCACCAGCGTCGCCACGACGACCGTGGAGGCGGGCTGGTGGATCCTTCGGGTCGGACTCCTGGTGGTCGGCTGTGCCGCGCTGCCGGTGCCTCGCTGGGTCCGCGGCGGCGTGCTGCTCGTGCTGGCCGTCAGCTACCCGACCCTGATCGACCTCAACCTGGGTAACGTCAGCCTGCTCGTGCTGGTGACCAGCTGCCTGGCCTGGCGCTGGCTCGACCGACCGGCGTCCGGTCGCATGACGGCCCTTGCCCTCGCTCTGCGGCCGACCCTCATCGTGGTGCCCATCTGGTGGCTCATGCGTCACCGGTGGCAGCCGCTGGCCTGGACGATCGGCGCCGGCCTCGCGCTGGTCGTGCTGACGCTGCCGTTCGTCGGCATCGGCGGGTACACGGACTACCTGACCGTCGTGCGCAACCTGTCGAACGTGACCGGGGTCACGCACAACGTGGACCTGGCCTCCGCGGCCCTGCTCCTCGGGATGGGGCCGGGCATCGTACAGCCGGCCCTCATCGTGCAGTACGCGCTCGGTTTGGGCGCCATCGGGCTGGCCCTGCGGCAGGACCGCGAGACCGGCTTCGTGATGGTCACGGTGGCCTCGCTCCTGCTCGCGCCACTCATCTGGGTGCACTACCTGGTCGTGCTGGCGCTGCCTGCCGCCCTGCTCGCCGCGCGCGGCTACCGGTGGGCCATCCTGCTGCCGCTCCTGGGCTGGCTGCCCGAGCCGCTGCTGCCCCTGGTCGCGATCGCCGGCGCGTATCTGCCGCTCCTGGCCGCCCGGCAGCCGGCCGCGTCGGCCGGGGCCTGAGGCCCGGGGCGGGCCGTGCGAGGTTGCCCACGAGGCAACGACGTTCTTGCTCCAGGAGCAAGCAAGCGACCGAATGCGCGTCGGGAATGACCCGATCGAAGGGGCCTCAGGCCGGTGGTGATGCGTCACGGGCACCAAAATGGCCCCGAAGCCCGTCCAAACCCGCCCACGGCCCGCCTTGACCACCGACGGACGCCCCCGGGCCGATCTGGAGGGGGCGACTGCCGTGTCCCCTGCGCGTTGCTTGCTCCTGGGGCAAGAGTTGCCCGTGAGGCAAACGAGGGTGTCAGGGCAGGC
>DATBOX010000052.1:0-26364 GCA_036561685.1 Candidatus Limnocylindrales bacterium
GCCGGCGGTCATCGACCTCGGTTCGGTGCAGGTGGACCTGGCCGGCCATCGGCTCCTGCGCGACGGCCATGCGGTGGCCATCAAGCCCAAGGCCTTCGACCTGCTGGCCTTCCTGGTCCGCCACCCCGGCCAGGTCTTCACGCGCGACCAGCTGCTCGAGCACGTGTGGGGCTACGACTACGCGGGCGAGACCCGCACGGTGGACGTGCACATGCACTGGCTGCGCAGCGACATCGAGGCCGACACGGGCCACCCGACCTTCCTGCAGACCGTGCGCGGGGTCGGTTACGTGTTCCGGCGGCCCGGATCCGCCTGACCCGGCGCTCGGAGCGGGGCCTAGACTGGCCCCATGGACCCGCTCGTCGCCCTCGCCCTCGTGCTCGCCGCGGCGCTCGCCGTGGCGGCGGGCATCGCGTGGCGCCAGCACCTGCGACTCGATCGCCTGGCGCGCCTCGTCGGCGGCGAACCGGGCCAGGACGTCGAGACGGCTTCCCGCGCGCTCCTCGAGGATCGCGATCAGGCACGCCAGCAGGTGGCGCAGGCGGACCAGGAACTGGGCCAGCTGGCGGGGCTCCTCGGCGTCGGCGTGCTGCGCTTCGACGACGACCTCCGGGTCCGCTTCGCCAATCCCGCGGCGTACACCTTCCTGGGCCGCGAGCCCGGCGGGCTGGAGGGGCGCAGCGCCCTCGAGGCCTTCGCCGATCACGAGGTGGAGGCGCTGCTCCTGTCCGCGCGCGACCGTGGCGCGGCAGGCGGCGAGGTGCGGCCGCGCGGCGAGGACGGGCGCGCGCTTCTCATCCGGGCCCGGCGCTCACCGTGGGGCGGCCTGTGGGTGGCCCTCGACGACGTCACCAAGCTGCGCCGGCTGGAGCGCATCCGCACGGAGTTCGTGGACAACCTCTCGCACGAGCTGCGGACGCCGCTGACCAGCGTGCGGCTGCTGACCGAGACGCTGGCGCGCGACCTCGACGACCTGGTCGTGCCCGACCGGGTGCGCGACCGCGTCGCCCGCATCGACGTGGAGACCGGCCACCTGGTCCAGATGGTCTCGGAACTGCTGGAGCTCTCGCGCATCGAGGCCGGTGGCGAGCGGCTCTACCTGGACGTGGTGGACATGGCCGAGGTCGTGCGCGCGTCGTGCGAGCGCTTGCGGCTGTTCGCCGAGCGGCAGGGGATCCGCCTGGAGGTCCGCACGGACGCCGGGCTGCCCCTCGTGCGCGGCGACGCCGAGCGCCTGGGCCAGGTGCTGCTCAACCTCATCCACAACGCCCTGAAGTTCTCGCCCTCGGGCACCACCGTCTCCGTCATCGCCGTGGCCGGACCGGACGTGGTGACGGTGTCGGTCGCCGACCAGGGGCCGGGTATCGCGCGGCAGGACCAGGCCCGCATCTTCGAGCGCTTCTACAAGGTGGATCGGGCGCGGGTCCGCGGCATGGGCGGGACCGGCCTGGGTCTGGCCATCGCCCGCCACATCGTGGAGGACCACGGCGGTCGGTTGGAGCTGGAGAGCGATGAGGGGCGGGGAGCCGAATTCCGCTTCAGCCTGCCCATCGCGGCCGACCTGGCGACGGGCGCGGGCGCTGGCCCGCGGGCGACTCAGCCGGCCGGATCGAGCAGTTGAGGGGGCACCAGCCAGACGAGGGTGCCGCCGCCGGGCCTTAGCGGGCGGGGCGCGTCGATGCGGGCCAGGGCACCCTTGCGCATGGTCAGGTCGGGGATCCCGGTCAGCTCCATCAGCAGCTCGCTGAAGTCGGGATCGTGGCCCACCAGCATGACCCGCGGCGGCCCTTCCGGCGCCCGCTCGCCGCCCAGCGCGCTGTCCAGGATGGCGTCCACCGTGGCCAGGTCGAGCGGGTCGGCGAGCCGCCCGTCGTTGTGGACGGGCATGTCGAAGACGCGCGCCACGACCTCGGCCGTCTGCACGGCACGGACCTTGGAGCTGCTGACGAGGAGATCCGGGCGCAGGTCGTGCTCGGCGAGGAAGCGCGCCAGCCGCTCGGCCTGCTGCCGGCCCTTCGGCGAGAGCGGCCGGTCGGCGTCGGGGCCTTTCCATTTGGCCGGGTCACCGGCATGGGCGTGACGCAGGAGCGACAGCTGGACCGTGGCGCCCCTCACTCGTTGAGGTCCTCGATCTCGCCCGTGGCCAGGAAGACGACGTCCTCGGCGATGTTCGTGACGCGATCGCCGATGCGCTCCAGGTTCTTGGCCGCGAAGAGGATGCGCGTCCCGCGATCGACGTTCTCCGGGTCGGCCCGCATGAGGTCGAGGACGTCGGCGAACGTCTTGTGGTACAGCTCGTCGACCGCGTCGTCACCGGCCGCCACCTGGCGCGCCTGGGCCTCGTCGATGTCGATGAGGGCCAGCAGCACACCTCGCACGAGGTCGGCCACCGCGCGGGCCATCGCCGGCAGGCCAAGGTAGCCCGCCAGGGGCGGTTGCGGGGCCAGCTTGCGAGCCTGCTTGGCCACCGACGTGGCATGGTCGCCCATACGCTCGAGCTCGTAGGTGACGTGATCCAGCGCCAGCAGGAAGCGCAGGTCGCGCGCCACGGGCGACTGGGTGGCGATGGTCGTGACGATCAGCGAGGAGACCTCGCGCTGGACCTCGTTCACGCCGCGGTCGCGGGTCATGACGGCCAGCGCCGCCTCGGCGTCGTGGTCGACCAGGGCCTGCAGCGCGGCCAGGATCTGCTGCTCCACGAGGCTGCCCATGCGCAGCACGCCGTCTTTGACGGCGCGCATCTCGGCATCGAGCATCTGGCGGCTCGGGTGGTGGCCGCCGGCGAGGGTCGACTCGCGGTTGACCGTGGGTTCGATGAGCCCCTCGGCTCGCGGCTCGCTCATCCGAACCGTCCGGAGATGTAATCCTCGGTGAGTTGCTGCTTCGGACTGGTGAAGATCTCGCTCGTCGGCCCGACCTCTACCAGATAGCCCGCGCGGTCTTCGCCCATGGTGAGGAATGCGGTCGTGTCGCTCACCCGCGAAGCTTGCTGCATGTTGTGCGTCACGATCACGATGGTGTAGTCCGCCTTGAGGTGCGACATGAGCTCCTCGACTTGGAGGGTGGCCACTGGGTCCAGGGCCGAGCACGGTTCGTCCATCAGCAGCACCTTCGGCTCGAGAGCGAGGGCCCGCGCGATACAGAGGCGTTGCTGCTGGCCTCCGGACAGGGACGTACCGCCGTGCCGGAGCTTGTCTTTGACCTCGTTCCACAGGGCTGCGCGGGTCAGGCAGCGCTGGACGAGGTCGTCTTCGGCGGCCTTGCCTTTGACCACGCCGTTGAAGCGTGCAGGCGCCGCCACGTTGTCGTAGATGGTCATGGTCGGGAATGGGTTCGGCTGCTGGAACACCATCCCGATGGTTCGGCGGACGGCGGCCGGCTCGATCATCGGATCGTAGATGTCGACGCCCTGGTACAGCACCTGCCCTGAGCTGCGAGCCCCGGGCACGACTTCGTGCATCCGGTCCAGGCACCGCAACAGGGTCGACTTGCCGCTGCCAGAGGGTCCGATGATCGCGGTGATCGCCCTGGCATCGATGTCCAGGGAGATCTCTCGCACCGCTCGACGCTGGCCGTACCACGCGCTCAGGTCGCGTACCGTCATGGCCACTTCGGTCGGTGGCCTGGCGGAACCGGCCGCCGGCTCTGGGCGCGCCCCAGGGACGCCGCCTGGGTCTGCCACTGACGCGGTCATCTGAGGCGTTTCCACAGCCAAGAGCGGGTCCTCCGAACGGGTCGTCATCGACTGCTCCCTGCCAGACGCCGGCGCGCGGTCAGCCAGCGCCCGGCAAGGTTGAAGCCCAGGACGATCAGGATCAGGAGCAACGCGGCGCCGAACGCCCGATCACGCGCGGCATCGAACGCCGAATTCAGAGCGTTCCGGTAGATGAGGAGGGGAAGCGCCTGCATGGGTTGATTCAGGTCCAGGGTGAAGAAGTTGTTGCCGAGCGACGTGAAGATGAGCGGAGCGGTCTCGCCGATCGCCCGAGAGACCCCCAGCAGGATCCCGGTGATGATGCCCGAGAGGCCCACGGGAACGAACACCGACATGATGGCACGCCAACGGGTGAGGCCCAGGGCGCGGGCCCCTTCAGCGATGGGCCGTGGCGTCAGCCTCAGGATCTCCTCGGCCGACACGGTCACGACCGGGAGCATGACGATGGCCAGGGCAAGCGATCCGGCGAGCCCCGAGAAGTGGCCCTGGGTCACGACCACACTCGTGTAGATGAAGATCCCGACCACGATGGACGGGAGGCCGGCCAGGACGTCGATGAGGAACCGGGCGGCTTGCGCCAACCGGCCGCCGACCTCGACGGCGAAGACGGCCATCCCGAGCGCGATCGGCACGGCGATCAGCGTTGCCAGGCCCGTCATCTCGAGCGTCCCCACCAGGGCATTGCGCACCCCTCCGCCGGTGGCGCTCAGGTCGGCCGGCGGGTCCTGGATGAGGAAGTCCAGACTGAGCATGCTGCGGATGCCGTTCACGAATACGTACCCGAACACGGCCACCAGGGGGATCAGAGCGAGGATCAGGGCGATCGCCGCGCAGATCACCAGGAGGTTGGCCTTGACCCGCCGGCGGCGGTCTGTCGGGGCGAAGGCGGCGACCGCCTCAGAAGCCACTCCGCAACCCTCCCGTGAAGCGATCGCGGATGGTGATGGCCCCGGCATTGACCAGTACTGAGATCACCAGCAGGACGGTGCCGAGGGCGATAAGGGCCTCGGGATGGAGCGTCTCCGTCGCCTCGTTGAACTCATTGGCGATCACGCTCGCCAGGGTGAACCCGGGCGCGAAGATCGACGTGCCGATGTTGTTGGAATTGCCGACCACGAGGGTCACCGCGATGGTCTCGCCGATCGCTCGCCCGAGGCCCAGGACGATGGCGGCCAGGAGACCCGCCCTCCCGATGGGGATGGTGACGGTCCGAGCCACGTCCCAGCGGGTGCCGCCCAAAGCCAGCACGGCTTCCCGCTGGAGGCGGGGCGTGGAAGCGAACACTTCGCGTGTCACGGCCGAGATGATGGGCACCGTCATGACCGCCAGGATCACGGCAGCCGCGAAGTAGCTGGGGCCGGGCGTGGGCGGCCCCAGGAACGGGACCACCTTGCCCAGCGTGCCAGCCACGCCCTGCTCGAAGGGTCGCATGACCGGTACCAGGACGAGCAGGCCCCAGAGGCCGTAGACGACCGACGGCACCGCGGCGAGCAGATCCACGGCGACCCCGAGCGGGCCACGCAGACGGGCTGGGGCGAGGTCGGTCAGCAACAGCGCGATGAGGACCGAGATGGGGACCGCGATGAGCAGAGCGAGAAGGCTGGTCAGGACCGTGCCGTAGATGAACGGCCACGCGCCGTAGATGGTGAACGACGGCTCCCACTTCGTCCCGGTCAGGAAGCCGATGATCCCGAACTTCTGGTAGACCGGCGCGGCGGTCACGAAGCTGCCGACCATCATGAAGCCAAGGATCAGCGTGGTTCCCACCGCCAACGCGGCGAGCACGCCACGGAAGGTCAGATCACCGGTCCAGCGGCGGCGCCGTAAGCCGATCCGATCCACCGCTTCAGTGGTTTCGGGTGAACCAACCAGGTCAGTCATCTAGCAGGACATCCACTCTGACAGATTGACGACGCCCCGGGGATGGCGTCATCCCCGGGGCGTCGAGGTGCTGCTGCAAGGGCTATGGCAGGAGGGGAGTGCCGGCCCAGTTGATCGAGCGCACGGCGGCCTCGTCCTGGACGACCAGGTTGGGCGGCAGGGCACCGTAGATCAGGGGCGCCGAGTCGGCCTGGCCGGCATGGATGGCCCACCAGATGAAGTCGACCAGGGAGTTCGCCCGGTCCTGGCTCTTCAGGACCTTCGACAGATCCTGGTAGACGATGATCCATGTCGTGCCAGCGATCGGATAGCCCTGCGGTGACGCGGAGTTCACCAGGTCGAAGCGGAGGTCGGGCGGGTACGACGGCAGGTTGGCGGCCTGGGCGATGGAGTCGAGCGACGCGGTGATGTAGTTGCCGCTGGAATTCTGCACGTCCGCGAACGGGATCTTGTTCTGGATGGCGTAAGCCACGTCGATGTAGCCCACGCCGCCGTCGGTCCCCTTCACGCCCTGGGTGACACCCTCATTGCCGCTGGCGCCCTGTCCGACGGGCCAGGCGACCGTCTTGCCGGCCGACTTGGTCTTGTCGCCGCCGCCGACGTTGGTGACCCAGTCCGGGCTGACCGCGGTCAGGTACTTGGTGAAGATGCTGGTCGTGCCCGACCCGTCGGAGCGGTGAACCACGCTGATCTCGGTACCGGGCAGACTGAGGCCGGGATTCGCGGCCGTCAGAGCCGGATCGTTCCAGGTCGTGATCTTGCCCAGGAAGATGTTGGCGATGATGTCGGGCGTCATCTTGATCGCACCAGAGAGCCCGTTCAGGTTGTAGGCCACGACCACAGCACCGAAGGTCGTCGGGATCTCGACCGGCGTGCCGTTGGCCGAGGCCGTGGAGATCTCGGAGTCGGCGAGATACGCGTCGGATGCGCCGAAGTCGACCGTATTCTGCTGCCAGGCCTTGACGCCACCGCCGGAGCCGATGGACTGGTAGTTGATCTGCACGCCGCACTTGGCGAGGTAGTCACCCGCCATCTTGGTCAGCAGCGGGTTGATGAACGTGGAGCCGGCGCCGTTCAACTGACCGTCGCCCTTCGAACACCGGTAGGACACCGGGGCCGCACTCGTGGCGGCCGTGCCCGAGGGGCCAGGTGTGCCTGTGGCAGCAGGCGGCGTCGTGACGGCGACCGGCGCGGTCGTCGCCGGCGCGGTGGTCGCTCCGGCGCCGCAGGCAGCAACGGCCATAAGGGCGGCAAGGGTGATGGCGCCGAAACGACCGGCGCGAGTGATGTGGGTCACCGTGTCCTCTCCTCAGACATGGGGTGTTGGACGCATCGTCGAAACCTGTTGCGCCTGGTGAGCTTGGGTTGGACACGTGAACGCCTCGTTGCCGGTCCGCACCCCGTCGTTAACATCCCGCCGCCTCGGATCGCCTGACCTTCGGCCCCGTTACGCGTGACACTCGGCACCTTGCACATCTCAGGGCTTGGTGAGATGTTCATCCGGTGCTGAGGCGTGTGTGGCCCCGGCCTTGGGAGTCCGCCAGATGCTCTGCCACGAAGGTGCTCGGGTGGGTCGGCAGGAGCCCGCCGTCGGTGCGCTCCGCTTCTGCTCAGTGGGGCTCTGCAAGCCCCACCTCGTTGCGTCCTTCGTGCCCACGCCAGCGGAGCGCCGGCTCGCGACGACCTCCCGGTGAGGTCCCTGCTGGCGCGGCTCGAGGACTTCCGCCTCCTGCCGCTGTTCGTCCTGGTCAGCATGGCGGCCGGCGTCGTCATCGGGAACGCCCTGCGGATCTCCGACTTCACCCTGACCCCGCCGATCGACGCGCTCAAGGCCATCGTCGGGGGCACGTTCGAGCCGAACGTCCCGAACGCGATCAGCCTGGGCGTCCCGATCGGCCTGTTCGCGATGATGTATCCGGCGATGACGAACGTGCGGTTGACCGAGGTCGGCCGTGCCTTCCGCTCGCCCAAGCAGCTCGCGGTCGTGCTGGCCTTCAACTACCTCGTCGCGCCGTTCCTGATGCTCGGCCTCGCCGACCTGTTCGTGAGCGACCCGGAACTGCACACCGGACTCGTCCTCTACGGCCTCGCTCCGTGTATCGCGATGGTCATCATCTTCACGTTCCTGGCCAAGGGCAACACGCCGATGGCCCTGGTGTTCGTGGCCCTCAACTCCGTGGCCCAGATGCTGCTCATCCCGATCTATGCGCGGCTCCTGATCGGCAACGTCAACTTCGATGTGTGGGTGGTCGCCGAGAGCGTCGTCCTGTACCTCGGGTTGCCGCTGGTGCTCGGCGTGGCGACCCGGATGCTGGTCGTCCGCCGGCGCGGCGAGGCTGGCATGGACGCCCTCAAGCCGGCCCTCAACGGCCTGTCCATCCTGGGCCTGCTCTTCACCCTGATCGTGATGTTCGCCCTGAAAGGCGATCTCATCCTCTCGCGGCCCGGCATCGTGCTTGAGATGGCTGTCCCGATGACGCTCTTCTTCGTGACGATGTTCTTCGTCGTGCTGTTCGTTGGTTGGCGGCTCCGCTTCGCCTACCCCGACGCGGTGGCCGTCGCGTTCAACGCGACCGGGCGCGACTTCGAGATCGCCATCGCGATCGCTATCACCGCGTTCTCACCGACCGTGGCGCTGGCGACGGTCGTCGGGCCGCTCGTCGAGGTCCCGGTGATGCTGCTCCTCGTGTGGGCCGCGATGCGCCTCGCGCCGCGGCTGTTCGGGGTGCGAGCCGACAGTGGTGACCCTCTCGTGGTCGCCGCAGCGGCATGAGCACCTCGCTTCCGCTGGTCTGTGAACCGCGCCTCGATCTCCAAGCCCCCGACGTGACCGACGCCGTGGCGGTGGCCGCACTCCTCGCTGACCGCACCCGGGCGTCGATCCTCCGGATGCTCGCCGACGGGCCCTGCTGTGTGTGCGAGCTGGCGGCGACGCTCGGGGAGCGCGAGAACAACGTGAGCAACCACCTGGCGAAGCTGCGCGACGCCGGGCTCGTCCGGGCCAGCCGTCACGAGGCCAATGCGCGGTTCCTCTACTACGAGCGTGAGGACGAGGCGATCGCCCGAGCTCGGGCGGCTGTCGAGCGGATCTTCCGTTGAGACGCCTTGAGCTATGGCTCCCGAGGCCCGCGCCGTGGGCCCGACCCTGGCTATGGCCGTCGCGTTTGGCCCCGCTGCCCTGACACGGAGGCGGACCTGATCGGCCGCGACGACGGGGCATCGCGGGCCACGGAGGGCCTTCTCAGGACCCGGACGCCTCAAGACTGCGGGACACTGTTGGCGCTGGGGATCGCGCCATCTGCACGGCGATGAGGGCGACTGCCCCGATCACGATCGCCGCGCCGAGCCATTGCCGAGGCTCGAGTCGATCCCCCAGCACCGTTCCCGCGGCGATCCCGAACACCGGGATGAGGTAGAACACGGCCGAGGCGAGCGAGGCGGGCACTCGTCGCAGCCCGGTGAGGTAGAAGGTGTACGCCAGGCCGTAGTACAAGACTCCTGAGACGATGACACTGGCCCACCCCGCGAGCGACACCTCGCTGGGCCACAGTCGGCCACCGATCAGCGTGGCGGCGACGAACAGGATCACGGCGAACCCGAGTGCGTAGGCCTGCTGGCCGGCGACCACCCGGAGCGTGGAGGGCGCGGTCGGGAGCCAGCGCCGTGTGGCGACCGTGTAGGTCGCGCAACAGGCGACGCCGGCCACGGTGAGGGCGATACCGGCGGCCTGGCCGCCCATGCCGGCGTCGACGACCACCAGGAGCATCCCGCCGACGGCCACAGCGGACAGCCCAA
This sequence comes from Candidatus Limnocylindrales bacterium, assembly GCA_036561685.1. GTDB lineage: Bacteria > Chloroflexota > Limnocylindria > Limnocylindrales > CSP1-4 > DASPUH01. The sequence goes on from DATBOX010000052.1 coordinate 9,392, forward strand.
GGAGTGCCGCACTTACGCGCTCCCGCAGCAGCCAGGCCGCGAGTCCGACGATGAGCAGCGGTTCCAGTGCCCAGAGCAGGACAGAGAGACTCACCGTGATCGTGGTGAGCCCGACGAGGCTCAGGGCGTAGGCGAGCCCCGGGTTCAGCACGCCAAGCCGAGCGAGCCGCGGCGGCGAAGCCATCGCGAGAGCTTGGTCATCGCTCGTGACGTGTTGCGCGACTGCCAGGAATACGAGGCTCACCGCGAGCTGCAACGGCAACACAGTAAGAGGCGGGATCTCGGCAAGGGCTTGCTTGCTGAAGGCGGTGCCGATGCCCCAGCAAGCGGCAGAGAGCGTCAGCCACAGAGCCGCCGCCCGCAGGGGCGACGAACCCGACAGCGCCGTGGCTCGGCCGAACCGGGTCATGCGGTGGGCTGGATGACCTGCAGCCGACGCCCGGGCATCGCTGGCGCCGCGCCCGTGGCCTCGAAGGCTGCGCCGATGGCGTGGAACCGGTCCATCGCCTCGGGCCGGATCGAGTACCAGATCCACGTGCCGCGCCGCTCGCCCGCCACCCATCCCGCCTCGCGCAGCACGCGCAGGTGATGCGAGACGGTTGGTTGGGTCACGGCATAGCCGGCCGCGATGTCGCACGCGCATACCGGGCCGGCCAGGGCGAGCTGCCGGAGGATGGCCAACCGGGTGGGGTCGGCGGCTGCCTGGAGCAGGCGGACGTCGGGATCACGGGGGCGCTTCACGCCCGCACTATATCGACATGCGTATACTTAGGCAAATGTCGATATAACACGACCGAGCACCACGGAGGTTCGCCATGACCACGCCCGTCCACGACGTCGTTCGCGACCACTACGCCCGTATCGCCCTGAACGTGGTGGACGATCCGTCTTGTGGTGGGAACGGCGACTGCTGTGGCCCGACCAACTATTCGAGCGAGGAATTGGCGAGCCTGCCCGAGGCAGCCCGTCTCGCCAGCCTTGGCTGCGGCAACCCGATCGCGGTGGCCGACCTGCGCGATGGGGAGACCGTCCTTGACCTGGGCTCGGGCGGCGGCATCGACGTGCTCCTGTCGGCACAACGCGTGGGTCCCACGGGCCGCGCCTTCGGCCTTGACATGACCGACGAGATGCTCACGCTGGCTGGTCGGAACGCGGAGGCCGCGGGTGTCGCGAACGTGGCGTTCCTGAAGGGCCACATCGAGGCGATCCCCTTGCCGGCGGCGTCGGTCGACGTGGTCATCAGCAACTGCGTCATCAACCTGGCGGCCGACAAGTCGGCTGTCTTCCGCGAGATCGCCCGTGTCCTGCGGCCCGGTGGCCGCCTGGGGGTCTCGGACATCGTGGCCGACGACGCGCTCACCCCCGCGGAGCGAGTCGAGCGTGGGTCGTACGTCGGCTGCATCGCCGGCGCGCTGTCCTTCACCGAGTACGAGACGGGCCTGCGGGCTGTCGGGCTCGAAGGGGTCTCGATCACCCCGACGCACCAGGAGACGCCGGGCATGACATCGGCGATCATCCGGGCGCGCAAGCCCGCCTCGGCCTGACCCTGACCGGTGCGTCGCCGCACCACGCGTGATTGCGGGTCAGGGGTACCGATGGTTCAATGGGCGGCCGAGCCTCGCCTTTCCGGCCCGGACGCAGCAGAGGAGAGCACATGGCCAAGGGCGATCATGCTAAGGGCGGCTCCAAGACGCGCGCCGCCGTGCCCGACGACAAGGCGGCCAAGGCCGAACGGCGGAAGGCGAAGAGGATCGTCAAGGTCGAGGTCCAGCTGGCCGACGCCCGCGAGATCCAGGCCGCCGTCGGCGCCCTCGTCGCGTCCCTGGAGCGCAAGCTCGCCGATCTCCGGGCACCGGCCTCGACTGCCGCGACCCCGTCGGCACCGGCGGCCACCTCTGCTGCTCCGGCCCGCCGCACTGCCCGGCCTCGAGCGCCGCGCGCCGCGTCCGCCGCCAAGCCGCGCGCCACGCGAGCCCGCGCTCCCCGCAAGACGACCCCGCCCGCCTGACGGCTCGTCCTGGACAGCCGCGTCGTCGCCCGGAGGTCGCGCGGCGCGCCGCTGCGGGCCGTTGGCCTGGCAGGTCAGCACGTCCTGACCTGGCACGTTCGTATCTGACGCGATCGGTACGACCGCGGCCCGGATCCGTCAGAAGTTGACCTGCCGGGTCACAGGACGGCGAGAGTCGGCCCTGCTGGGACTCCGCTACCCATGTCCCTGTCCGTTACTGCCCTCACAGGTCAGAAGCCGCACGCCGACCGAGGCGAGGTCGCGCATCTGTCCCAGGCCACGGTGACCTGAAGGCGCGGACCACCAGTGGTGCTGGTGGCTGAGAGGATGTCCAGACGGGCCGAGGCGAAGCCGGTGCCCGACCCACGGGGGACGGGCTGGATCCGTGGTATGGTTGCTCACTCAACTACCACCGCGGAGCATCCGGCCAATGGACCACAGCACCCACGATGCGCTTGCACGCTCGCAGCTCATCGACATGACCACGACCGGCCGCAAGACGGGTCAACCACGCCGGATCGAGATCGGCCTGCATTCGATCGACGGCCGCCTCTACATCAGCGGCATGCCGCGGGCTGATCACAAGCGAGCCTGGATCCTGAACCTCGAGCGCGATCCACGAGTCACCCTCAGCCTGAAGCAGACCGCGCACGTCGAGGTGCCGGCTACCGCGCGCATCATCGAGGACCCCGTCGAGCGCCGACAGGTCCTGGAGCTGATCGCCGTGCGCTGGGGTCGGACCGATGTGGACGTCATGGCCGCCCACAGCCCGCTCATCGAAGTGATGGTCGCGGGCTACCCGCGGGGCGAGGGTTCAGATCACGCTGACCGCGCGGCCTAGCGCGCGGCGGAAGGCGTCGCCGACCAGGGGACGCCACACGGCCGGCAGGGTGCGGCGGAGACGGGCGACCTCCTTCTCGCGCGAGGCGAGGTAGCGCCCGACCGCCTGGATGGTCTCGGCCGAGAGGCCGGCCGCCGAACTGGCCAGGAACTCGCGCGCCAGGTGCGCGGCGACATCCGCGTCATGCAGCAGCCCCAGGTGGTCCTGGAGGGCAGTGACCCGCGCGATCAGGGTCGTGGCGTCCGCCCCCAGCACCTCGCGGAAGAACTCGAGCGTGTAGCGCAGTCGTTTGCCGGCGATGCGCAGGACGTGCAGGGTAGGCACGTCGGCCCAGGTCAGCGTCGCGTCGTACGCGCGTAGCTGCTCGTAGGCCGCCCAGACCCGGCTTGGCGCGGTGTCGCGTACGCGGTGGGGGTCGGTCGCGCGCATGACGCGGCCGCCGGCACCCGAGGTCTCCACGAACGCCACGTAATCCTCGACGAAGCGGTGGTACGCGTCGCCATCCAGCAGCTTGACCAGGTGCTCCCGTGCCTCGTTGCGGACCGCCTGCCACGCCTCGTGGAGCGGCGCCAGCGCGACGCCTTCGTCGGGGGGCAACGCGGCCATGTAGGTCGTCAGGCCGTCGAGCAGGACATCCTGGTCGCGCACCGCGCCGAGGGCGGTCGCCACCGTCCGCAACTCCGACACGTAGCGGCTGCTGGGGCCGTGGCGGAAGCCGTCGCCGAAGACGCGCCAGGCTGCCCGCATGCGCCGGGTCGCCACACGCATCGAATGGAGCTCCTCCAGGTCGTCACCCTGGCGCGTCCCGGCCTCGCGTTCGAGCATCCGGGCGAAATGGAAGCGCAGCACCTTGCGGCCGGCCTCAGCCAGGGAGTCGCCCGCGACGACGCCGGGGGTCCGCCCCGTGCGGAGGCGGTCGATGATCTGGCTGCGCTCGTCCGGCTCGGCACCCTCCGCCACCACCGCTCGTGAGCGGCGCGGGCGCTTGGCGGCCGTGGCTGCTCGCGTGCGCCGTCTCGGCGTCGCTTTGGGCTCGGGCGCCGCCCGCGGCTCAGGCGGCGCCGCGACGGAATCAGCGGTCGGCTCGGCCGTCACGGCCGCTTCGATCTGGAGCTCGGGTGCCGGCTCAGGCTCGGTGGCAGCAGGTCGGGGCTGCTCCGCGTCCGCTTTGGTGACCGGCGGCGCGGTGGGCGCGCCATCCGGAGTGGGCGGTTCATCCGGCGTGGGTGGCTCGACCCGAGCCAGCGCCGGCCTGGCGATCGGCTCCGCGGCCGGCGGTGCCGTATCCGTCGGGCCGCGCGTACCGGGTCCCGCGCCGTCGCGGTCGGGGCCCCACGGGCGCACGCTGCCCGGCTGGCGTGCGGCGTTGAGCAACTCGGTGGCGAGGGCCTCCTTGGAGCGGCCCTCCGGCGTCACCGCGCCGCTGCTCTCCAGGATCGCGCCGACCTCCTGCAGCAGGCGCTCGGAGCCGCCTCGCGACTCCACCTCCACGAAGTTGCCGCCGCCGATGTCATGGCCCGCGGCCTCCACCCGGACGGCATCGAGGCTCAGGACCGCCCACCCGTCGCTGCCCCGCAGGTCGCGTTCGCGCCGCACCTGCCGCAGGGTGAACCGCGGTACCAGCGGCGCATCGCCGGCGAGGGCCACGAGTCGCCGCCGGGCTTCACTGGCGGGCCACGATCCCGGGTGCACGTCCCACGTGGCGGGGCCCTCCAACTCGACACGGCGGAAGAGCGCCCCACCAGGGCCCTCGCCGCGGCCGAGGCTCTTGAGGGTCAGCGTGATGGCGCCGTCCTGCCGGCGCAGGCGTGCTCCGTAGCCGCCGCGGGCGAGCGCGCCATCGCTCGTGTCCAGGTAGCGATCCTCGAGCTCGAACGTCCGCCACGCCCCGGCCGCGTGCTCGCCGACCCAGTCCGCATCCAGCAGCCGCTCCAGGGCCGGCCCGTCGGTGACCCGGAACTTCAGCTCGACCTCGACCGGGTCGGCCACGTCAGTCCTCGACCAGGACGGAGGCGCGCGCCTGGGCCTTGAAGACCTCGAACGTGTCCAGGCCGGTGGGCGCCTCGAGCATCGTCTCCACGCGGCGCCAGCGATCGTCGGGGCCGAGCTGCCAGGCCCGCCGGTCGTCGGCCAGCATGACGTCCACCACCGTCCGCAGCCGCTCGGCCAGGGCCGGCTCGGTGACCTGCACGGCCGCCTCGACCCGGCGGTCGAGGTTGCGTTCCATGAGGTCGGCCGAACCGATGTAGACCCGTTCGCGGTCGCCGTCGCCGAAGACGAAGATGCGCGAGTGCTCCAGGAACGGCCCGATGATCGAGCGCACGCGGACGTTCTCGCTGACCCCCTCGACGCCCGGACGGAGGGAGCAGGCGCCACGGGCGATGATATCGACCGGCACGCCGGCCTGGCTGGCCCGGCACAGGGCGCCGACCATCTCGGGGTCGACGACGGCGTTGAGCTTGAGGCGGATGCGCCCGTCGCCAGCCTCCCGCTGGCGCGCGATCTCGCCCTCGATCAGCTCCAGGATGGTCGAGCGCAGGCTGACCGGCGCGATGACCAGCCGCCGGAAGCTGCGCTGGCGGGAGAGCCCGGTCAGGAAGTTGAAGAGGTCGGTGGCATCGGCCCCCAGCTCCTCGCCGCAGCTCAGCAGGCCGACGTCGACGTAGAGGCGTGCCGTCTTGTCGTTGTAGTTGCCCGTGCCGATGTGGACGTAGCGGCGCAGGCCGCGGCCCTCGCGGCGCACCACCAGCGTCACCTTGCAGTGCGTCTTGAGGCCGACCAGCCCGTACACCACGTGGGCCCCGGCTCGTTCCAGGGCGCGGGCCCAGACGATGTTGGCTCGCTCGTCGAAGCGGGCCTTGATCTCCACCAGGACCACGACCTGCTTGCCCTGCTCGGAAGCGCGGATCAGGGCCCGCACGATCGGCGAGTCGCCGCCCGTCCGGTAGAGGGTCATCTTGATGCCCAGCACGTCCGGGTCGTCGGCCGCCTGCTCCACGAACCGCTGCACCGACCCGCGGAACGACTCGTACGGGTGGTGGACCAGCAGGTCGCCGTCGCGGATGACGGCGAACACATCGACCGCCTCGTCCTCGTCGAGCGGCTGGAGGCGCTGCGGCGTGACGGGCTGCCAGGGCTCGCGCTGCAGGCCGGGCAGGTCCAGCTCGGCGATGGCATCGAGAGCCGTCAGGTCCAGCATGCCGGCGACCTCGTAGACGTCGGTCGGCTGGATGCCCAGGCCGCGCTGCAGCAGGGCCCGGGTCGCGGCCGGCATCGAGCGCTCCACCTCCAGGCGGACGGCCGCCCCGAAGCGCCGCTTGCGGAGCTCCTCCTCGATGGCCATCAGGAGGTCGTCGGCCTCGTCCTCCTCGATGGCCAGGTCGGCGTTGCGCGTGACGCGGAAGAGGTGGTGCTCCAGGACCTCCATGCCCGGGAAGAGGGCATCCAGGTTGGCGGCGATGATCTGCTCGAGCAGGATGTAGGTGCGCTGGCCCACCTCGACGAGGCGCGGCAGCACGGGCGGCACCTTGATGCGGGCGAAGCGGCGCTCACCGGTCTCGGGGTCGCGCACCGTGACCGCCAGCGAGAGCGAAAGGTCGCTGATGTAGGGGAACGGATGGCCGGGGTCGACCGCCAGTGGCGTCAGGACAGGGAAGATCTCGTCCAGGAAGCGGCGCCGCAGTTCAAGGCCGCGTTCCTCACGCTCGGCGTACGGGACGATGCGGATGTCGTTGGCGAGGAGCTCGGCGTGGATGCGCGCGAAGGCCGCCGAATGCGCCGTCACCAGCGAGAGCACCTTGTTGCGGATGGCGTCGAGGGTCTCGGCGGCGGTCAGGCCGTCGGCGGACGGATTGGAGCGGCCCGCCGCCAGCTGCTGCTTGAGGCCGGCCACGCGCACCTGGAAGAACTCGTCGAGGTTGTTGGCGAAGATGGCCAGGAAGCGCGTCCGCTCCAGGAGCGGGTTGCGTGCGTCGGTCGCCTCGAACAGGACGCGCGCGTTGAACTCCAGCCACGACAGCTCGCGGTTGATGTAGGGCAGCGTGGCAGGCACCCGGTGCCGGGCCGGACGACGAGCGGCGGGCGGGCGGACGGCGGTCATGCCGGCGAGCTTGAGGAGGCGGCGCGGGTCAGGCGTCCGGCCGGTAGTCCCGGCGGCCGGATGCCTGGTCGTACCAGACGCGCGTGAGTTGGCCCGTGGTGGGATCGGTGAAGACCTCGTCCGTGCGCTGGAAGCGGCCGGCCTCGGAGCCCTTGACCGACGCGCGATACCGACCGTGCTCGTAAGCGGCTCCCAGGCCCAGGACGGCGGCCCCCACCAGCGCCTCGAGCCCCACGATGGCGATGCCCTCGGCGAACGCCACGACCGCGCCAAGGGTGGCCAGGGCGGCCAGGATCCCGAGCGCGATCCGCGCGACGTTGGTCAGCGTGCCGCTGCCGCGGTCCATGGCCGAGCTCAGGCGCCCGTGCCGTGGCCCGAGTCGCCGGCGGCCAGGACGACGGCCGTGCCGTAGGCCACGATCTCGGTCATCGTGTTGCCCATCTCCGAGCTGTCGAAGCGCATCGTCAGGATGCCGTTGGCGCCCATCGCCGTGGCGTTCTCCACCATGCGGTCGACGGCCTGCCGGCGGGAGTCCTCCAGCAGCTGGGTGTACTCGTGGATCTCGCCGCCGGCGAGGCTGCGCAGGCCGGCTGCGATGTTGCCGGCCAGGCCGCGGCTGCGAACGACCACGCCGAACGTCTGGCCCTTCGTCTCCACGACGCGCATGCCGGCCACGAAGTTGGTGGTGCTGACGATCATGTGACGCCTCCCGGGACGTGCTGGGCGTGCGGGTCGGCGGCGCGGCGCGCCTCATCCTCCGCACAGGGGCAGGCGGCTCGCAGCCGCTCGAAGGTATGGAATCCCGTGTGGTGGCCATCGGCCCAGGTTGGCGCGAGAGCATACGATCCGACCAGCTGGAGGTCCACCAGCTCGGTCTGGCCCGGCGTCAGGGTGGGCTTCGAATCGAGCCACCCTGGCTGGCCCATCTCGCCGCGACAGTAGGCACACGGGCACATCCAGCGCAGGGTCACCGTGTCGTACACGGTGTGGTGCCCATCGGCCCAGTCGATCTCGACGCGGCCGGCGGCCCGGTCGGCGTGGATGCGAACGGGCGCCAGGTACTCCGTGCCGCTCGTGTAGCTGCCGCTCATGCGCCGATCGTACGCCCGCCAGCCGGGCACCGTCGGCTACACTCCAGTCCTTCGCCTGGAGGAGCCGATTCGGCCATGCCACGTTCGCCGCGCCCCGATGACCTGTTCGCCCTGCGCGTCCCCACGGAGGTGTCGCTGTCGCCCGACGGCCGGCAGGTCGCCTTCGTGGTCAAGTCCGTCGCGCCGGGACGCGACGGCTACCGTCATGCGATCTGGCTCGTGCCGGCCGATGGATCCGCCCCGCCACGCCAGGTGACCCTGGGCCGGCGCAACGACGTGGTCCCTCGCTGGAGCCCCGACGGCCGCACGCTGGCCTTCCTCTCCGATCGCGCCGGCATCCTGCAGGCGGCCGGGGTCGGTGACGAGGCGGGTCCCAAGGAAGCGCCAAAGGAGGGCGCCACGCAGGTGTGGTTGCTGCCGGCCGACGGCGGCGAGGCCCGCCAGCTGACGCGGCTGCCCAAGGACGTCACGGACCTCGCCTGGAGTCCCGACGGCACGGCCTTGTGCGTCGTCTCGGCGGCCGCCCGTCTCAAGGAGCGCCCGTCCGCACGCAAGCCGGAGGATGGCCCGGAGCCCGACCTGCGGTTCATCGACCGCCTGTCGTACATGCTCAACGGGGCCGGCTTCACCTACGACCGGCCAGGCAACCTGTGGCGCGTCACCCTGGCCGACGGGTCCGCCACGCGGCTGACGAGCGGGCCGGCCGATGACGGGCATCCAGCCTGGAGTCCCGATGGCCAGACGATCGCTTTCGTCTCGAACCGCCATCGCCATAGCGACCTGACCGGCCGCGTGGACGTCTTCGTGATGCCCTCGGCGGGCGGGCGTATCGAACGCGTCACGAGCGGCGCCGACGACCGCCAGTTCTTCGATCCCGCCTGGAGCCCGGATGGGGCCTGGCTGGCGGTCAAGGGTTTCACCCAGGCCCGGCCCGGGGTGCGCACCGACGTGTGGCGCTTCCGTCCCCAGGGCGGCGATGGGGTCGGCGAGGACCTGACCGGCGAGCACGACCTGATGGTCGACTCGGCCATGAACAGCGACCTGTTCGGCGGGCCCGGCTCGCGCGTCGCGTGGAGCGAGGACGGCCGCTGGATCAGCTTCACGGCGCCGCTCGACGGCGCGTATGAGGCGTGGCGCGTGGAGGTGGCGAGCCATCGCGTGGAGCGGCTGACCGAGGGGCGTCACTGGCTGTCGTCGCTCGTGCTGGCGTCACTGCCCGGCGGCGTGACCCGCTACGCCGGCATCCGCGTCACGGGCACGGCGCCGTTCGACGTGGTCGCCTTCGACCTGCCGAAGGGTGGGATCCGCAGCGGCCGCCCGGAGGTCCGCCAGCTGACGCACCTCATGGCCGACGCCTGGGGCGATATCTCGCTGGTGGAACCGATCTCCCGCTGGCACGAGGTGGACGGCCGGCGCGTGCAGGGCTGGTTCCTCCCGGCGGCGGGTGGACGGTCCGGACCTTCGCCGCTCGTGGTGGAGATCCACGGCGGCCCGCAGACGCTCTATGGCTGGTCGCTCATGTGGGAGTGGCAGTGCCTCGTCGCTGAAGGCATCAGCGTGTACGCCTGCAACCCGCGGGGCAGCCAGGGCTACGGCGAGGCCTTCTCGGCCGCCAACTTCAGCGACTGGGGCACCGGCCCCATGGCCGACGTCATGGGCGGGGTCGACGCGCTCATCGCCGACGGCCTGGCCGATCCCGACCGCCTGGGCGTCACGGGCGGTTCGTATGGCGGCTACCTGACCAGCTGGATGGTGGGCCACACGAACCGCTTCGCCGCGGCCGTCACCTGCCGGTCGGTGAACGACATGACCTCGCAGATGCTCTCGGGTGACATCGGCGGCCCGACCTTCGGGCGCCAGGAGTACGGCCGCAACCCGTGGGAGGACCCGCAGCTCTACCTGCGCGAGTCACCGCTGACCTACGCGACGTCCATCCACACGCCGCTGCTCATCCAGCACTCCGAACGCGACCTGCGTACGACCATCACCCAGGCGGAGGAGCTGTTCACCGTCCTGCGGTCGCTCAAGCGCGAGGTGCGTCTCATGCGGGTGCCCGATGAGACCCATGAGCTGACCCGCTCGGGCACGCCGTTCCGCCGCGTCGCCAATCTGGAGGAGATCGCCCGCTGGTTCGCCCACTACCTCGTGGCGCGCCGCCGGGGATTGCCGCCCATCCGCTCCATCCACGCCCGCAGCTCGGCGAAGGCGGCCCGCTCGGCGAAGTGACGCCGTCGCCGGCCGTCGTGCATGACGCGCACGAGGCCGGCGCCTTCCAGCACGCGGACGTGCTTCATGACCGCGAAGCGGGTGTGCTGCGGGACCAGCGCGGCCAGCTCCCCGCTGGTCATGCCGGGCATCGTGACGAGGCGCTCCAGGAGCAGGCGCCGCGTGGGATCGGCGATCGCCGCGGCCACGAGGCTCACCGGATCGGCTTGGGTTGGTCGCATCGTGACCACATCGTCACATATCCAGGGCCCGGTGTCCATGAGACCGGGTGTACGATAGGGTCGTGACGACCATCGAGCATCTCGGATCCGACCAGCGCGCGGCCCAGGAACGGGCGAGCCACGAGGCCCAGGCCCTGGTGCGGGCATGGGACGGGCACGCTGGTGGCCTCGGGGGCTGGCTGGGCCGGGTCGGCGGGGTCGACCAGGTCGCCGTGGTCGAGCGCGTCGGCAGCCTCGCCAAGCGGTCGATCAAGCGCGACAGCAAGCTGTGGGCGCTGGACCTGGCCGTCCGCATGATCGATCTCACGACCCTCGAAGGGAAGGACACGCCGGGCAAGGTCCACGCCCTCTGCCAGAAGGCCATCCGGCCGGACCCGGCCGATCCGTCGATCCCCAGCGTGGCCGCGATCTGCGTCTATCCGGCCCGCATCCGCGATGCGCGGGCGGCGCTGCGCGACAGCGGGGTCCGCGTGGCCAGCGTGGCCACCGGCTTCCCCTCCGGCCAGACGTTCCTGGACATCAAGATCGAGGAGACGCGCCAGGCGGCCGCCGCGGGCGCCGACGAGATCGACATGGTCATCGACCGGGGGGCGTTCCTGTCCGGGGACTACGGCGCGGTCTTCGACGAGATCGTGGCCGTCAAGGCGGCCGCAAGCCCGGCGCACCTCAAGGTCATCCTCGAGACCGGCGAGCTGGAGACGCTCGACAACGTGCGCCGCGCCAGCATCCTGGCGATGGCCGCGGGCGCCGACTTCATCAAGACCTCGACCGGGAAGGTCGTGCCCGCCGCCACGCTGCCCGTGACGCTGGTGATGCTGGAGGCGATCCGCGACTTCGAACGCCAGACCGGCCGCGCCGTGGGCATGAAGCCGGCCGGCGGCATCCGCACCGCCAAGGAGGCCATCGCCTACCTGGTGGTGCTCTACGAGACGCTTGGGGCGCCCTGGATGACCCCCGAACGGTTCCGCTTCGGGGCCAGTTCGCTCCTCAACGACATCCTCATGCAGATCCGCAAGGAGCGTACCGGCCGCTACTCGGGCGGCGACTACTTCACGCTCGACTGACGCGGGCGCGGGCCACGCACCTGCGCCTGGGCGTGACGGCTCCCGGGCTCCCCGGCGCGAACCCAGGTGCCCGAGCTGAGCCAAAGGGGCGGTGTGTCACTCACAGTGAACACTTCGGCTCTGCAGGCGCCCCCAGAGTCGATCTCGCCCGCACAGCGCGGCCGACGTTCACCCACAGTGACAAGAATCGGTCCTGCTCGGGTCCATCGAGCGATCGGGGCCCCCTTCGACCCCGATTCGTTCACCCACCGTGACGCGCGGGCGCTTGGCGAAGCCAACGAGCGGACGGGATCCCACCGAGCGGCTTCAGAAGGTATGTGACCCTGCGGTCACATGACAACCAACCTCTGGCGCGCAGCGGCGGAACGCGTTAGGCTTGTGAACTGATGAGCCCTTCGCGAGCCGCCAGGCAGCAGGCGATCCCGGTCACGGCAGCCGCCAGACCCGCGCGCACGACCGCGGCCAACACGTCCGCCGGCCTTCCCGTCGCCTGGGAATACGCGCCCGCGCCGGAGTCGCGCGACGTCGTGCAGCTGCAGGCGCGCTACGGCCTGTTCATCGGCGGTCGCGAGGTCGCGCCAAAGAGCGGCCAGTGGTTCACGGATCTGAACCCCGCCACGGAGGAGCCGCTGGCAGAGATCGCCAGGGCCAACGCCGAAGACGTTGACGCGGCGGTCGCGTCGGCGCGGCGGGCGCAGCGGCGGACGTGGGGCCAGCTGCCGCCGCGAGAGCGGGCGAAGTACCTCTTCCGCATCGCCCGCATCCTCCAGGAGCGGAGCCGGGAGTTCGCCGTGCTCGAGACGATCGACTCGGGCAAGCCGATCAAGGAGTCCCGGGACGTCGACATCCCGCTCGTGGCCGCCCACTTCTGGTACTACGCCGGATGGGCCGACAAGCTGGACTACGCCTTCCCGGGCCGCACGGCGCACCCCCTCGGCGTGGCCGCCCAGGTCATCCCCTGGAACTTCCCGCTCTTGATGCTGGCCTGGAAGATCGCGCCGGCGCTGGCGGCCGGCAACACGGTCGTGCTCAAGCCGGCCAGCTCCACGCCGCTCACGGCCCTGCTCTTCGCCGACGTCTGCCGCCAGGCGGACCTGCCGCCCGGCACGGTCAACATCGTCACGGGACCGGGCGAGATCGGCATGGCCCTGGTCACGCATCCCGATGTCGACAAGGTGGCCTTCACCGGCTCCACGGCGGTGGGCAAGGAGATCGGGCGGGCCATCGCCGGGTCGGGCAAAGCGCTGACCCTGGAGCTCGGTGGCAAGGCCGCCAACATCGTCTTCGACGACGCGCCGCTCGACCAGGCCGTCGAGGGCATCGTCAACGGCATCTTCTTCAACCAGGGCGAGGTGTGCTGCGCCGGCAGCCGGCTGCTGGTCCAGGAGTCGATCGCCGAGCTGCTCATCGAGAAGCTGAAGGACCGCCTGCGCACCTTGCGCGTGGGTGACCCGCTCGACAAGAACACCGACATCGGGGCCATCAACAACGCGGCCCAGCTGGCGCGCATCGAGGAGCTGGTGGCGGCGGGCGTGGCCGAGGGCGCCGACCTGTACCAGCCGCCGTGCGAACTGCCCGCTCGCGGCTACTTCGTCCGCCCGAGCCTCTTCACCAACGTGGCCCAGAGCAGCCGCATCGCCCAGGAGGAGATCTTTGGGCCGGTCCTGTCGACGCTCACGTTCCGCACGCCCGAGGAGGCCATCGAGAAGGCCAACAACACGGCCTACGGTCTGTCGGCCGGCGTGTGGACGGAGAAGGGGAGCCGGATCCTGGCCATGACCAAGCGCCTGCGGGCCGGCGTCGTATGGGCCAACACCTTCAACCGGTTCGATCCCACCAGCCCGTTCGGCGGCTACAAGGAGTCGGGCTTCGGACGTGAGGGCGGCCTGGCCGGCCTGCTGGCCTACGTCCGACTCGAGGACCGCTGATGCCGACGAGGAAGCCGACGGCAACGGCGAAGACGGCCGCCAGGGTCACCCGCCCGAACGACGCGGCGGTCGAGGCCGCACGCCTGGACGTCCGCAAGACCTACAAGCTCTACCTGGGTGGCGCGTTCCCCCGTTCGGAATCGGGTCGGTCGTACGTCGTGCGCACGCCCGATGGGGCGCCGCTCGCCAACGCCGTGCGGGCGTCGAAGAAGGACCTGCGCGACGCCGTGCGCGCGGCACGCGGCGCCTTCCCCGGCTGGGACGCGGCGACGGCCATGCTGCGCGGCCAGGTCCTGTATCGAGTCGCGGAGCTGCTCGAGGGCCGCCGCGACCAGTTCGAGGCGGAGGTGGCGGCGGCGGAAGGCCTGGCTGCCGCGGCTGCGCGCGAGCAGGTCGACCGCTCGATCGACCGCTGGGTCTGGTACGCCGGCTGGGCCGACAAGATCGCCCAGGTCCTCGGCACGACCAACCCCGTCGCGGCGCCGTACTTCGACTTCACGATCCCCGAGGCGACGGGCGTCGTGGGGGTGGTGGCGCCCGAGTCGTCGTCCCTGCTCGGGCTCGTCTCGCGCCTCGCCCCCGTGCTCGTGGCGGGCAACAGCGCCGTGGTGCTCGCCTCCGAGTCGCGGCCCCTCCCCGCCGTCACCCTCGGCGAGGTCCTGGCGACGAGCGACGTGCCGGGTGGCGTGGTCAACATCCTGACCGGCTGGCGCCGCGAGCTCGTGCCGGTCCTCGCCGCCCACATGGACGTCAACGCGATCGACACCTGGGGCGTCGCGCCGGAGGACCTCGCGACCGTCGAGGCCAGCGCCATGGAGAACGTCAAGCGCGTCGCTCGCGCGCCGCGTGGTCAGGCCGAACGGTTCGACTGGCTGGATGACCGGGCGGCCCAGCGGCCGGAGTGGATCATGGCCTTCCTGGAGCTCAAGACGGTCTGGCACCCGGTCGGGATGTAGCCCCTACGGGGACCTCGGCTCCAGCAGGGCCCGGAAGGCCAGGGCCAGCTCGCCGCCCCGTCCCACCGGGTCGTGCCTGAAGAAGACGAACACGTCACGGCCGTCGGCCAGGAACGGCTCGAGGCGGTCGGCCCAGGCCGCGAGCTCGGCCGGCGTGTAGTCCTCGCGCCGCAGGCGCAGGTAGAGGAAGGGGCCCGTCAACCGCACGATCGGTGGATCGGGATCCGGGGCGTCGGCTGGCGGCGGAAGCTCGGTGATGCACAGGGCCGCCCCCACCGCGCGGAGGCGCTCGTACACCTCGTCCACGTGCCACGACTCGTCCTGGAACTCCATCGTTAGCGGCACGTCGCGTGGCCACGCGGCGAGCAGCCGTTCCAGGGCCGCGCCGTCGCGCCGCATGGGGGCCGGCACGCGGAAGAGGACCGTCCCCAGTCGCGGGCCGAACCCCCGGTACGCGGCCAGCAGGCGGGCCAGGGGCTCCTCCGGCTGCCGCGTCAGGGCGAACATGGAGCCACCGCGCTGGGCCTTGACGCTGAAGCGGAAGTCGGCCGGCACCGCGGCGGCCCACGCGGCCACCCGCTCCGAGGAGGGGGTCGCGTAGAACGTGTTGTTCAGCTCCACGGCCGGGAGGCGCGCCGCGTACGCGGGCAGGAGCTGGTCCGCGCGGAGCCCCGGCGGATAGAAGCGCGGCGCCCACGCTGGATAGGCGAACCCGCTGGTCCCGACCCACAGCCTGCCGCGCATCAGCCGATGGTAGGCCACCGCCTGGTTGCGGCTCCTTGACCGTTCCGCCACCGTCCCACCACCTCCGATGCGCCACGATGTGCGCATGCCCAAACGGCACCGGGGGACGGTGCGGCCCGCACGCACGTATCCGGGCGTCGGTGCGCCCGCCACCACCCAGCCGCGCGGGCGTGCGCAGCAGGCGGCCGCGGTCGCGGCGGACCGCCGCATCGGGCTGGCGATGCTGCCCCTGCGACTCTTCCTGGGCCTGACGTTCGTCTACGCCGGCCTGGACAAAGTGCTCTTCGACCCGACGTTCCTGGACTCGGCCGCGCCGACCAGCCTGCTGGCCCAGCTCCAGGGCTTCGCCCATACCTCGCCGCTGGCGCCGCTGATCACGCTCATCGCCGAGCCACTGGTGGGCCCCATCGGCCTGGCCATGGCGATCGCCGAGATCGCCGTCGGCCTTGGGGCGCTGACCGGCCTGCTGCCGCGGGCGAGTGCGTGGGGCGGCTTCGCCATCGCCGTCCTGCTCTGGCTGACGGCGTCGTTCGCCATCCACCCCTACTACCTGGGGCCCGACCTGCCGTACGCGGCCGGGTGGCTGACCCTGGCGCTGGTGGGCGACGGGGACGTCTACACGATCCGCGCAGGTATGTCGCGCTGGCTGGTCGGGTTGGGCCTGGAGGAGCCGGACGCCGATCCCGAGCGCCGGCGCTTCATCCAGGGGGCGCTCCTGGGCGGCGTCGCCATCCTCACCGGCGGCTTCGGCTGGCTCCTGGGCGAGCCCGGTCGCAGCTCTCTGACCGCCGAGCTGCAGGCCCGGCCGACCCCCTCACCGACGCCCATCCCCTCTGGGCCGGCCGCGACCCCCAAGGGCGCGATCGGCACCTTGGCAAGCCTCCGCCAGCAGGGCAGCATCGATTTCCAGATCCCGCTCCAGGCCAGCAGCTTCGCCGGCGATCCGGCTGTCGTCGTGCTGCTCAGCGACGGGACGGCCGTGGCCTACGACGCGGTGTGCACCCACGCCGGCTGCACGGTCGGCTTCGACCCGAGCTCCAGCGACCTGTTCTGCCCGTGCCACGGGGCGACCTTCGATCCCAAGAACCACGGCGCGGTGCTGGGGGGACCGACCAACATCCCCCTGCCGGAGGTGCCGATCCACGTCGACGCCCAGACGGGCGTCATCACGCTGGCGAGCTGACCGCCCGGGTCAGGTCCAGCGGAAGTAGCGGGCCGAGATCACCAGGCAGACGATCAGCCAACCCCCCAGCACCACGGCGTCGAACTGGAGCGTGGCGAAGGGCACGCCGCCGACCATCGTCTGGCGCAGCGCATCGCCCAGGTACGTGAGGGGCAGGAACGAGGCCACCGTATGCAGCCAGTCGGGCAGGCCCTGGAGGGGGAAGAAGATGCCCGACAGGAACATCATCGGGAACTGCACGGCGCTGACGATGAAGTTGGCCGACTCCTCGGTCGGGGCGAACGAGGCGATGACGTAGCCCAGGGCCGTGAAGGCCATCGCGCCGACGACGATGAAGCCGGCGATGACCAGCGGGTTGCCCGTCACCCGGACCTGGAACAGCTGGGACCCGACGGCCAGGATGATGATCGTCTGGGCGGCCGCGATGATGAGGCGCAGGACGATGTTGCTGCCGACCAGCGCCCACCGCGGCAGCGGCGTGGCGCTCAGCCGCTTGAGGATCTTCTTCTCGCGCTGCTCGACCAGCGGGATGGCGCTGAAGATGCCCAGCTGCATGAGGGCCATGGCCAGGATGCTGGGCACGAAGAAGGCCGAGGCCGACAGCTGGCCCCC
>DATBOX010000053.1:0-14129 GCA_036561685.1 Candidatus Limnocylindrales bacterium
GTCTTCACCCCGCCGCGCTACGCCGTCGAGTGCAACAACCCCGCCCTGTCCTGCTACTACTCGCTGACGGCCAAGGTCGCGCCGATCCGCCAGGCGGTCAAGGACGCCTTCACCATCCCGGCCGCGCTGGCCGCGTCGCGCCAGCGGGTACAGGCAGAGGCCGCCACGGTCGACGTCCTGAACGGCACCACGAGCGCAGGCCAGGCCGCCAACGTCGTGTCGTGGCTGCAGTACCAGGGCTTGGACGCCGAGATCTCCACGATCAACGGCGGGCACGCCACCACCCTCGGCAATCCCCAGACGATCATCACCGTCTACAACGGCGCGGAGGCCGACCTGCCCGAGACGATCAAGGTCCTGCAGGCCCAGTTCGGGGTTCAGATCGTCACGAAGGACGACCCCACGATCACCACCCAGGACTTCATCCTGATCGAGACGGGGACGCAGACGCCCAACTTCAAGACCCCCGGCGGGTGAGCCGTCAGTAGACGGGGGTCAGCCAATCGCTGTAGGCCGGCAGGCGGCCGCGCACGGCATCGAAGTACAGCGTCATCAGCTGGCGAGTGATGGGGCCGACCGACCCCTCGCCGATGGGGCGGTGGTCGATGTGGGCCACGCCCGACACCTGCGCTCCGGTGCCGCACAGGAAGACCTCGTCGGCGATGTACAGCTCGCTGCGATCGATCGAGCGGACCTCCGTCTCGATGCCCAGCTCCTGGTGCGCCAGCTGCATGAGGGCCGCCCGCGTGACGCCCTCCAGGATGTCGTCGGTCACCGACGGCGTGATGAGGTGCCCGTCGCGGACGATGAAGAGGTTCTCCGCGCTGCCCTCCGAGGCATGCCCTTCGGCCGTCAGCACGATGGCCTCGTCATGGCCGTTGAGGTTGGCGTCCGTCTTGCTGAAGGCGCTGTTGGCATAGGCGCCGGTGATCTTGGAGCGTGACGGGATCGAGACGTCCGACGTGCGGCGCCACGAGGTGGTCATGGCGCTGATGCCGTGGGCGGTGTCGATGTAGTCCCCGAAGGGCAGGGTGATGATCATGAAGTCGTGCTCCAGGTCGTGGAGGCGCACCCCGATGATCTGGCTCGACTTATAGACGGACGGCCGGATGTACGCGTCCTCGCGGTAGCCGTTACGGCGCAGGAGCTCCACGGTGAGCTTCACCAGCTCGTCGACCGGCCGGGGCAGGTCCATCAGCATGACCCGCGCGGAGGCCCGCAGCCGCGTGTAGTGCTCGCGGCCCTTGAGCAGGTACAGCTGGCCCTGGTCGGCGTTCCAGTAGGCCCGCACGCCTTCGAAGCAGGCCGTGCCGTACATGAAGGCGTGGGTCATCACGCTGACCTTGGCCTCGGCTAGCGGAATGAACGCGCCCTCAAAGAAGCAGTCGGCGGCCTTGGGCTTCGGGGGTTCGGGCGGCGCGGAGGCCGCCGGTTTCTGGGTCAGCATGCCCGCGAGTATAGAACAGGCCCCGGGACGCTCCCGACGGGGGCCCGACTCAGACGAGGCCGGCCAGGTCCAGGGCGACCAGCACGAGGAACAGGGCGTAGAAGCCCCCGCCCGCGAGGAGCCGTCGGCCGGTCATGACGCGGCCGTGCAGCAGCGGCCAGAAGATCACCAGCAGCGACGCGAACGCCAGGGCGACCGAGGCGAACGGCACCGCCGTCTCGAAGGTGAAGGCCCAGGCCGCCGGCACCAGGAGCAGCCCCAGCACGGTCGGGATGCAGGCCTGGAAGACCATCGCGCCGGTGATGTTGCCGAGCGCCAGGGTGTCCTTCTGACGGCGCACCCAGAGGAAGCCGTTGGCCGCCTCCGGCAGCTCGGTCGCGATCGGCGAGATCACGAGGGCGAGGATGAGCGGAGCGACGCCCAGGAGGTGGGCCCCGTCCTGCACGGCCTGGACGAAGAGGACGGCGCCGCCCACGATGCCGGCCAACCCCACCGCGACCTGCAGCGCGATGATCCGGGAGCGCGGCAGGTGCGGGGCGAGGCGGTGATGCGCGCGATCCAGGCGGTGGAGGCGCAAGGGGTTCGGGTGGCCGCCCTCGGCGCGTTCCTCCACGAGATGGGCCCGCACGTACAGCGCGTAGATCGCGACCAGCCCGATCGCGACCGCAGGCCGGACCCAACCGATATCGACCGGCACGAACGCGGCCGCGATGGCCAGCGTGTAAGCCACGGCGAAGACCGTCACATCGCGTTGGATGGGCTCACGCTCGGCTTCCACCCGCTCACCGCTGGAGCGGTTGGCGCGCTGCGAGAGCACGGTCAGGCCCACGACCCCGAGGGCCAGCGTGGCCAGCATGAACGGGGCGCCCAGGATGGCACCCACGCCGACCTCCTCGGAGGCAGCGGCTCCGCCGCCGAGCAGGATCGCCACGGCCGGGACCGCCGTCTCGGGCAGGGCGGTACCGACGGCGGCCAGGACGCTGCCGACCGCGCCCTCGGACAGATCCAGGCGGTGACCGGCCCACTCCACGCCGTTGGTGAAGAGCTCCGCTCCGACCAGGATGACGGTGAAGGCCACGGCCAGCAGGACGAGGTCGATCACGCGCGCTCCGGTCGCTCAGGCCGCGGCCTGGAGCCGGTCAGGGTCGGAGGTGCTGCGGGGCGTACGGGAGCAGCGCCACGTGGCGGGCGCGCTTGAGGGCCACCGAGAGCTGGCGCTGGTGCTCGGCACACGTGCCGGTCTTGCGGCGGGGCTCGATGCGAGCCCGCTCGGAGAGGTAGCGCCGGAGGCGGTTGACCTCCTTGTAGTCGATCTGGGCGGTCTTGTCGGCGCAGAAGGCGCAGACCTTCCGGCGGCGGCGGTCCCGGTAGTACTCGTCGCGCTTCTTGGCGCGTGCGGTGGGCATCGTGGCGGGTCCTCGTGGTGGGGCTAGAAGGGGATGCTGTCGAGGTCGTCGTCACCCATCCCGGCACCCTCGGCCGGGCGGGGGGCTGACGGGGCGCGGGCCGGCCTGGCGCCGGGCGCGGCATCGTCGGGGAACTCATCGGCGCCCTCGCTGCGAGCGCGTGGCTCAAGGGGCACGGCGCGCTCGGCGAGCAGCTCGGTGATGTAGCGGGTCTGGCCGTCCTTCTCGTACTGGCGGGTCTGGATGCGGCCCTCCACGTACACCTTGCTGCCCTTGCGCAGCCGCTCCGCGGCGCGCTCAGCGGGCTCGCGGAAGATGACGACGCGGAACCACTCCGTCTCTTCCTTCCACTCGCCGGCTTCGTCGCGGCTGTTGCGGTTGACGGCCACGCTGAACTGGGTCACGGCGACCCCGCTGGCGGTGTAGCGCATCTCCGGGTCGCGGCCCAGGTTGCCGATGATCATGCATTTGTTGAGCGACATGGCAGGCCTCCTCCCCTGCTGCGGCGGCAGGGGTCAGTCGATGGCGGCGGGGGCCGCCTCGCTCTCCGACTCGTCGATGAACTCACCGTCCGGGACGAACTCGTCGTCCTCCGGCGGCGCCGACAGGTCGGCCTCCGTCTCGCCCTCGGCCGGCCCGGTGGTGCGGTGGGTCGCCGTCGGCCGCTCGACGCGCGTCACGAGGTGGCGCATGACCTCCTCGGCGAGGGCCAGGTCGCGCTCCAGGCCGAGCACGCCCTCGGGCGGCGAATCGAAGACCACGATGTGGTACGAGCCCTCGTGGTAGGGGCCGATCGGATAGGCCAGACGCCGGCGGCCCCAAGGGCTCACCTTGACGAGCTGGCCGCCCGAGCCCGCGATGGACCGGGTGGCGCGATCGAGGATCGCCTGGCTCCGGTCGTCGGGCAGATCCGGGCGCAGGACGAGCATGAGTTCGTAACGGCGCATGGGCCGTGGGCCTCCTTCCGATGGGGATGGCTCGGCTCGACGTGACGCTGGGTCAGGGCGACGGCCGGGCTGAAAGGACCGCGGAAGTCTAGCACGGACCGTCTGCTAGACTCCCGCCGCACCCCGTCCCGCGTCCGTCGAGGTACCGATCCACTTGCCCTCCAGCTCAGTCCTCCTCCTCGCGAGCGACACGTCGTTCGTCGACACGATCCGCACGAGCATGGCAAGCATCGGATACCAGGTGGTGGTCACGGCCGACGTGAACGAGGCGTTCCGTCTGGCCGCCGAGCAGGCCCTGGTGATCGTGGACGCACCCACCGGCGAGCGCACCGCGCGCACGATCTGCCGAGACCTGCGGGCCACCCCGGCCCTGGCCCGCATCCCCGTCCTCTGCATCGCCCAGAGCAACGACGTCGAGGAGCGGGTCGGTTTCCTGGAGGCCGGTGCCGACGAGGTCATCGTCAAGCCGTTCGACAACCGCGAGCTGGAGGCTCGCGTGGAGGCGCTCCTCGTACGCTTCCAGCACAGCCGCGACCTCGCCCCCATCGTGGTGCCCGGGGCGCCCGGTCAGGCCACGCGCAAGATCATCGCCTTCTTCAGTCCCAAGGGTGGCGTGGGCACGACGACCGTGGCCGTCAACGTCGCGGTGGCGCTGGCCGGCTTCCGCCCCGAGCGTGTCGCCTTGTTCGACCTGGACCTCCAGTGGGGCCAGGTGGCGACCCACCTGGACCTGCGGCCGCGGTCCACCGTGGTCGAGCTCTGTCGCGACAGCCAGGCCCTCGCCGAGCCCGAGCTCATGCGGACGTACGCCGAGCACCATGCCTCCGGGCTCGCCGTCTATTGCGCCCCGCCGCGGCCGGACCAGGGCGAGCTGGTGACCGGGCCGGACCTCATCCAGGTCCTTGACGGCGCGCGGCGGGTGTACGACGTGGTGGTCGTCGATGCCGGTTCGCAGCTCGACGAGCGGAGCCTCACGATCCTGGAGGCGGCCGACGACGTGGTCCTGGTCTTCTACCCCGAGATCGCCGCCATCAAGGCCCTGCTGTCACTGCTTGAGGTGCTGGCCGACGTCGGCGGGGTGGGCAGCAAGACGACCTTCGTCATCAACCACCTGTTCGCGCGCGAGCTGCTCAAGACGCGCGACGTGGAGAACACGCTCGGGGCGCGCATCGCGTTCGAGCTGCCGCATGAGCCGGTGGTCCACCTGAAGGCCGTGAACGAGGGCATCCCGGTGGTGCGTGGCGCCGCGCGCAGCCCGGCCGCTGAGGCGCTGGTCCGCCTGGCCCAGCTGCTGGTGGGGACGACGCATCGAGACGTGGTGATCCTGCCCGAGACGCGCAGGGGTCTGGGCTCCCGGCTGCGCCGCGCCTGAGGCGGGGCCGCCGCGGGCGGGCGTCAGAAGGCCCCCGCGGGTAGCTGTCACACCGGGGAGCCCGGGTCCCGCGGGGGCCCTTACGAAGGTGTAACCCAGCCGGTTTGCCGCCGACCTTGCGATGGTGCCCCGATGCACCAACCGGGCCTTGCAAACCCGCTCGGGGTCGGCGTCCCTCAGGTCGCCGGTGACGGCAGGATCTGGCTGGCGTGCAGCGGCTGGTACACCGGAAGCCGCGCGCCGCCGGGCATCGTCATGACCGCGATGCGACCCCATCGCTCGGCGCGGACCGGGTCGAACGTCGCGCCGGCCGCCTCCAGCCGGGCGATGGTGGCCTCCAGGTCGTCGCACATGAGGTAGAGCTCATGGTGCTCGTCGTCGGAGGGATGGACGGCCACCTCGGCCGGCGGGAGGGCAAAGATGAGCCACCCGCCGCCGGCATCCACCGACGTCAGGCCCAGGGCATCGCGCAGGAAGGCCCGGGTCGCCTCGGCGGCGCTGGTGAAGATGATCAGGTGTGACCCGACGATCATGGGCTCCTCCTGAGGGTCGAGTCTAGACGGCTCGAGCGCGAAGGCGGTGCCGTAGAGTCGGGCCATGGCCGCCTCGCCTCGCGCGTTCGTCCTCCGCCACACGCGACTCCGGCCCGTGCCCGGCCTCGAGGCGATCCGGCTGCACCTGGCCGACGACGTCCTGTCGCTGTGGCATGCCGTCCAGCTCGAGCAGGGCGACCCGGATCCGGCCCTGCCGTTCTGGGCGGTCGCCTGGGCCGGCGGTCTGGCCCTCGCGCACTACCTGCATGAACACCCCGACAAGGTCGCCGGCCGCCGCGTCCTCGACCTCGCCTCTGGTACCGGGATCTGCGCCATCGCCGCCATGCAGGCGGGCGCGGCCGTCGTGACCGCCGCGGACATCGACCCGTACGCCGCCGCGGCCATCGAGCTCAACGCGCGCGCCAACGGCTGCCGGGTCAGCGTCGTGCAGCGCGACCTCCTGGGCGCGGACGCACCGGAGTTGGACGTCATCCTGGCTGGCGACTGCTGCTACGAGGCCGCCCTCGCCGAGCGGCTGCTGCCGTGGCTCCAGCGTGCCCGGTCGCGGGGCATCGACGTCCTGCTTGGCGACCCCGGCCGACGGTACCTGCCCCTGGACGCGCTCATCGAAGTCGCCGCCTTCGACGTCCGCACCACGAGCGAACTCGACGACCTGGCGCTCCGCCAGGGCCGTGTCTACGCCCTCCGGGCTCGCCCTGGCGGTTGATCAGAGATCCACGCTGCAGTAGTGCCTCGCCAGGACAGCTAGGGCGTCCTCCGTGGGCGAGAGGCTGCACTGGATCAGGCCTTGTTCGCTCTGCGACCAGAGGAGCAGCGTAGCCGCCACAGGGGCGCCACTGGTGCCACAGCGGGCCGTGAACGGGGCGGCGACGGGGATGCCGCCGGCGAACATGACGTAGCGACCCGGCGGGTGACGTGTGGTCCAGTCCACGAAGTCCGTGAGGACCGGGGCGCTCCCGTTGCCGACCACGACCGGCTGCTCGTGGTACGTCTGGAAGTCGCCGACGAGCCGGTCGATGTCGGCGGTCGTCAGGTCACCTGGGACCCCCGATGAGACCACCGGGAACCCGGGCACCTGGATCAGGGTGCGTCCGGTGGCGACGACGTCCACGACCCGAGCGTCGGCGAGGGTTGCGACCCTGGCGAGCGGGGCGGCCCACACGATCTGCGTCAACGAGCCACAGGCCGCTGCCTGGCTCGCAACGGCAGGGGTCCCGCCCGACACCGCGGTGGACGTCGGGCTGCTCTGCGGGCTGGATCCGCAGGCGCCGATAGCCACCGCGGCCACCACGAGGCCGGCGATACCGCCAAGCCTGCGCATGCGCATCACCGGTAGGCATACCTCCAGGCCGAGCATGGTCAGCTGGTCAGGGCGTGCCAATAGCTGTTCGGCCCCTCTCCCGGTGCCGTCGGGTCGCCTGGTGCCGAAGGCAGGACTCGAACCTGCACGCCCTTGCGGGCAGCCGATTTTAAGTCGGCCGCGTCTGCCGTTCCGCCACTCCGGCGCCGGTCCGAGTCTACAAGGGGCAGGCACCCGGCCGGCGACACGAAGGAGCCCCGATCGGCGGGAGCCGACCGGGACCCCTTCGAGCTGTCACACGCCGCGTGGGGCGCGACGGGTGCCTCGTGGAGCGCTGGGCGTGCCAGCGGCTACTTGATGAGTCGGACCCCGAGCACGGCGGTTGTCACTGGTGCCGCCGCTATCGAGCGCTTACTCCACCAGACGTATGACTTCGATCCCGAAGGTCGCCGAGCCGCCGCCCGTACTGATCGTCAGCGGCAAAGTGGCAGTCTCGTCGGTTACGAACCAGCCTCCGATCGTCTCGACTGGCGTGCATGACGTCGTGGCGGGATCGAAGTGCCAGATCCACCAGCCGACAAGATCGCCATTCTGGTCGTTGATGGCCACGGGGAGATCCGCTCCATTCGGGTTCTGGGCGAGCAGCTCGTGGCAGACAGAGGTCATATCACCGTTGTTGTGGGGACCCAGATACATGTTCAGGTAGATCGACTGCTGGAAGTTGCCGCCGTCGATGATGTTCTTCGCCGTCGACGCGTTCACGTTGCAGTTCGAGTTGCTGACACAGAATGTGGTCCACGCGAACTGATCAGGGTTGAGCGGCCATGAGTTGTTGGGCGAGCAATGGCTGGGGTTCGGATCGCAGTATTGGTTGCCGTGCGTGAACGGATGGTTCCCGCTCTGCAACGCCTGGTAGTTGAACATGATGGGGGCGGCGCCGTTGGTGACCGTGTTGGCGATGCCCCCGACGGCCACGCCTCGGCCGGACACCGGGAACGAGTTGAGGCCCACGACCTTCGAGAACGTGTTCTCGTGGGGGCGGCTGAGGATCACCTCGACCCAGCAGGGGTATTTCGCCGGGGTCGAGCAGTCGTTCGTGCTCAGCGGGCCGGACAAGTTCCCACCCGGCGCATAGGCGCCCTGGGTTGGCGGGATGTTCACGTGGACCTCGGTGGCCTGATAGCCGTTGCCGGTGGCCGAGGCGAGCGCAGCAGCGATGATCTGGTCGTGGGTCGCCCCGTTGGCCTCGGCGGTCGCGCCGGCGAGGGCGGCCACATCGGCGACCTTCTGCTGGTCGCGCTGCATGCCCCAGGCGCCGCCGACATCGATGACGAAGCCCGTCGCGGCCAGAAGTGCCACGAGCATCAAGGCGAAGAGGGCCAGCGTCTGCCCTCGCTCATCGCGCAGCCGTGCGTGCCGCTGGTAGCGGCTGCGAACGTGCCTGGACATCGTGGCGAGCATTTGGGACCTCACTGCAGGATCTGCGCTTCGGTGGTGGACTCGACGTTGACCGGCCCGAAGGCGCGGGCGACATCCACGTAGAGCAGGCTGAACCGGCAGCTGGCCTGCACGCGCACGAGATCGCCCACGGCGCACGGGGCGGCCACCGTATCGGTCGCGGGGTCGACACAGGTGACGGTCCACGTCACCGGGCCCTGGATGCCCGTCGATTGTGCGGCGATGGCGTTGGCGATCGGTGTGCCGGGGGTCGTAGCATCACAGCGGGTCGTCGTCTGGAAGCAGGTCACGCTGGCCACGCGCGCGACGTTGCGTGACGCCTGGGACATCTGGTTGAAGGCGAAGATCGCTCGGCCGCCGTCGACCGCGCCGAAGAGGAGCAGGAAGAAGACTGGCACCACGAGGGCGAACTCGAGCAACGCCTGGCCGGCGGACCGGTTGGAGCAGCTGAAGAACTTCATTGGTAGGTCACATAGACGGCGGTGCTGAGCGGCTGGCACACACCGGGCGTGAGGACGGTGTTGTGGTTCGCGTCGGCGTACTGCTGGACCACGGTCTTGGAGTTCTGCCCGTTGGTGGGATTGAATTGGCCAGTGAAACCCGGAACCAGCCACTCGGCTCGTGCCTGACTCACGGTCTCCGGGCCACCACCGTTGGAGTTGACCAGGTCGGGCACCGGAGCTTGTCCGCTCGCGCATGGCATGGGCGAAGGTGACGGGGACGGAGACAGACTAGGCGACGGCGAAGGCGACGGCGATGCGGTAGGAAGCGGCGAACTCGACGGCAGCGCGGTGGATGGCGGTGGGAGGGACTGCTGGTCGGACGCGACTGCTGAGTCGAGGTGGATCGTGGAGCCGCCGAACAGAAATTGGAGAACTGGCATCAGCAGGGTGAACGTCCCCGTGACATCCACTTTCGTGCGCCAGCCGAGCTGCGGACTCGCGGGGCATGTCTGGGGTGTGCCGTTGCCATCGACGCACGTAACGTTGATCTGACTGCCGGTGACCGTCACGAGCGAGCCACGCGACTCGTTCATCACGGCGCAGCCGATCCGGTTCGAAACCGTGTTGCAGGCACCTGTGTTGAACGAGTCCGGAGTGATCGCCCCCTGCAGGGCCCCGGCGCGGGCCGCATTGGCCAGCGTGATCTGAGCGTAGAAGACCCGTCCCAGGTCGAGCACCGTCGCGAACATCGCCAATAGGACCACCGAGATCAGCGCGAACTCTGCGACAGCCTGGCCTCGTGAGTGACCCGCGCGCCGTCTGCCGTGAAGCCGGAAGAGGAAGTCCATCAGACCTCTCGCCTGTATCGGACGTACCTTCGACTCGTTGTGTTAGCTCCCGCCACGGCAACGTCCTGGGAAGTGAGGCTCTGGCCCCGCGAGTGGCGCTTGGTGGTGCGATGCGGCACCGGCGCGTGGGCAGGATGGGGCCCGCCAGGGAGCATCGGCGGCACGGCGACAGCCGATCGGAGCACGGATGGCCAGGACGACTGGGTCGTGGGATGCATATCGTCCATGGCAACGATGGAGCGATCGGATCGTTACAACGCCTTTCGCTCGAGCGTGGCTACCCAGCCCGGGGCCGTCGCGTACGCACCTACCGCCTGTAACATGCCGCACACTTCCTCGTTTCGATGAGCGATGACCCCGCGATCCGCGACCTGGTGGCACGTGCCGCAGCCGGCGATGCCGGAGCGTTCGGCGCGCTCTTCGACCTGTACGGCCCACGGGTCCACCGCTTCATCCAGCTGCGCGTGCGGGAGCCGGCCGACGCGGAGGACCTCCTGCAGAGCGTCTTCCTCAAGGTGTTGCAATCGCTCCCGAGGTACCAGGAGCGCGGCCTGCCCTTCGCCGCCTGGCTCTTCCAGATCGTCCGCAACGCGGTCATCGACCACAGCCGGACGAGCCATCCCGCAGCTCCCCTTGAGGCGGCTGCCCACCACCCGGCAACGGGCGACGACCCGGCCGATCTGGCGGCGCTGGCTGGCGAGCGAGAACGACTCAAGGCGGCCCTGGATGAACTGCCGCCCGATCAGCGAGATGTCCTCGTCTACCGCTACTTCGCGGGTCTCTCCACTCGCGAGATCGGGGCGCTGATGGGCCGCCGAGAGGGAAGCGTGCGGACCCTCCAGTTCCGCGCGCTCGCCGCCCTGCGACGGACCTATGAGCCGATGGAGCAGCTGGAGCCGCGGACCGGCGAGGCGTCGGTATGAACTGGCCGTCCTGGCTTCGCGCGGCAAGACCAGTGGACCCGGCGGAGGCCCCGGATGACGCGGCGTTGGCGTCGCAGGTGGAGCGGCTCTTTCCGACCGATGACGCTACGATGTCGCGGACGCGCGGCAGGATCGTCGCAGCGGCACGCGCCGCCAGCCTCGATACGGCCCCGGCGCCTTCCGGCCTGATGCGGCGCGCGCCGGCGCGACGGTGGGCTGCGCCCGTCGCCGCCCTGGCGGCGTGCCTCGTCCTCGGAGCCGGCGTCGCGGCGGCCCAGGACGGGCCGGGCCAGCCGTTCTACCCGGTCCGCCTTGCCCTCGAGTCTTGGTCCCTGCCCCCGACCGGCACGACGGCCCGCTGGAGCGCCGAGCTGGGCTACCTCGGCACGCGCCTCCAAGAGGTGCAGGCCGCCACCGCTCGCGGTGACGAGGTGGGCGCCACGGCCGCACTCGACGCCTACGCGGACCAGGTCGACGCGCTTTCCGCGGAGGCCAAAGGGCCCGGTGCCGACGCAGCCCAGCTCGCCGCGCGCCTGGATGGGGATCGGATCGTACTCGCCGGACTGCCCGATGCCGCGAGCGCGGCCGTCAAAGCAGCCCTGCAGCATGTCGGTCAGGCGCAGCAGTCGCTTGCCTCACCGGGCAACGGCAACAAGGGGGGCAACGGGCCCGCCGGCAGCGGTAACTCGAACGGCGGGGGCTCAGGCGGCTCCGGCGGCTCCGGTAACGGCCAGGGGGGCAACGGCACCGGCGCCGGGAACGGCAGCGGGAATGGTAACGGCGGGGGCGGAAACGGCGGGGGTGGCAACGGCGATGCCAATGGGAACGGCAACGGCAGTGGGAACGGCAACGGGCACGGGCCGTCGAACAGCCACAAGCCCTGATCCGTTCCGTGGGCGGGGTTCTGTAACGAATCCAGGCGTGGCTGCGTTCCTAGGGCCATGTCACGGTGGTCTGACGGCTGTCCGGACGTCCCTACGGCCCAGCGCTCATGACGAGTCGAGTCGCCCCCGGCGCACAGGCGCGTCCATCGCACCCGCAGGACATCACCGATGAGGCCCTGATCGACCACCTCGTCCAGGACGTGCCGGTCGATCCGGTCCGCCTCGCGCGGGTCCGCGAACGGGTCCTGGCGCGGTACCGTGATGAGTTCGCCCGCCAACCCACCCGTCCTGGGCCCAGGCAGGACGACCCTTCCTAGTGGTGCCGGTCGGCAACGACCGTGTGACAGATCGGGCCTCCCCTCGTTTCCCAGACGCATGGGCGACGGGCGACGCGCCTGTCGACCGCGAACCGACGAACCTGGAGGTCTCTGACTGATGACGACCCGACGCGATCGGACTGTGCTGGCCGGGCTTGGATCCCTGCTGGCGGCGCTAGCGCTCGGCGGCGCCACCTTCGCGGCTACCCTGCCGTCGACGCCAGCCTCGACCCACGCCTCGAGCTCAGCCGTCCTGCACGCGGCCGGCGCCAACGCCAACGGCACCGTGGCGCAGGCAGCTCACCAGCCGAACACGGGTGATGTGACCGGCGACGCGACCACTGATACGACGTCGGGTACGCAGGGCGCCCACGGCGCAATGGTGTCTACGGCGGCCCAGTCATCGCTCACGGGTGGGGCGCAGGACAACCACGGCGGCTATGTCAGCTGCGTTGCACACGACGGGACCGGCTGCGATACCACGACTCCGACCCTGCCGTCCCACGGCCAGAGCGGTTCGCACGGGCAGGGCAAAGGCCACTGATCACCGCGGAGGGGCAGCGCTCCGTTCACTCCCACTCGGCCCCCGTCTCGCTGGTCCGCGAGGCGAGGGTCGTTTGCTCTGTCGTCGAGTGACGGGCTCGTCGGCTGACATCGAACGGCCAAGTCCTCGCGCGGTCGCGGACCAGATCCGGGATCACGTCGACAAGACGTGCTCGAGGAGCTCCTCCGCCACGGCCGTTGACCGTGACCGATCCGCTGTACGTCCCGGATCGGCGGACCGCACTGCCCTGCCCGGTCCGTCCATGTGGTTGGTGGGCGCGCATCGGAATGCGCCCGGGATGACCGGCTAGCGGCGACGCTTCGCCTGATACGGTGCCAGGATGAGGATGCCCGTCGAGGCGAGTCCCATCAGCACCAGCGCGAAGAGCAGGGCTCCGTTACCTGAGCCGCCGCTCGTGCCGTTCGTGGTCGTGGCGGGCGGGGTGACCTGGGTGCCACTCGAGGCATCCGCGGAGCCGGTCGGCGTGGCCGACCCGCTGGATGCTTCAGCCGATCCGGTCGGGGTCGACGAGTCGGACGGGCTCGCGGACTCGGAGGGACTGGCCGACTCGGACGGGCTTGCCGACTCGGAGGGACTGGCCGACTCGGAGGGACTGGCCGACTCGGACGGTGAGGCGCTCTCGGTCGTGCCGACGCAGACGTGGCTCAGGTTGAGCAGCCCGTCTGTGTCGAGGTTGTCCGATGCGGCCGTCAGGGTGTCGCTCGGTGACACAGGCACGAAGTAGTGGACGACGCCGTTGCCCGGCGTGAAGCCATCGACGTGTACCTGTCCGGCGCCCGCGAAGGTGGCGGTCAGCACGGCGCCCGTGGCGTCGTGGCTGCCGGTGTTGACGAAGATCCAGCCGACTCCGAGCCCGTCAGAGCAATCGCTGGAACCGAACCCAGTGCCGGTGATCGGTGGCGTCTGATGAAGGTCGTTGGCCATGGCGGTGCCGACCAACGCGAAGAGGATGAGGACAGCGCCGAGGACTGAACCGAGTCTGATCTTCATGTTCGCCTTCCGATGCGACGATGGATGCGCTCGATGGTCGGCCGATGGTCCTGCTCCTGTCTAGGACTATCGAACCTGACCCAAGTATCCCGCACCGCACTGCACCGTGCGTGACCGCAGCGACCGCGTTGTCGGTGGGCACCACCGCCTCGATCCCTTAGCAGGGTGCGCCCGGCCTGGATGCGATGCACCGGCGCACGTCGCCGTCCCGTGGTATCGGGCGTCCGGGTATCCTGCCGCCAATCATGAACCGGAGCCCGCGATGACCGACCTGAAGTCCCGGCTCACGCCCATCCAGTACGCTGTGACGCAGGAGGCCGCGACCGAGCGGCCGTTCACCGGCGCCTACTGGGACAACCATGCGGACGGGGTCTACCGCTGCGTCGTGTGCCAGGCGCCGCTATTCGACGCCGGCCAGAAATTCGAGTCGGGCACCGGCTGGCCGAGCTTCTACGACGTGATGGAGAATGGGCGAGTGACGACGATCACCGATCGCTCGCTCGGCATGGAGCGGATCGAGGTGCGCTGCGCCAACTGCGGGGCGCATCTTGGCCACCTCTTCCCCGATGGTCCGCGGCCGACGGGGCTGCGCTACTGCATCAACTCGGCGGCGCTCGACTTCGCGGATCGGGCGGCCGAACCAGAGAAAGGGTCGGACCGATGACGCTGTCCCGT
>DATBOX010000054.1:0-5309 GCA_036561685.1 Candidatus Limnocylindrales bacterium
AACCTGATCGCCGCGCCCGAGGGCGTGGCCGCGGTCTCACGGGCGCACCCGGACGTGCCCATCCATTGCGCGGCGGTCGACCGGCAGCTGAACGAGCGCGGCTACATCATGCCGGGCCTCGGCGACGCCGGCGACCGCCAGTTCGGGACCGGCCACACCGGCTGATCCGGCCTTCCGCTGGGGCCTTGCCAGGACCCCTAGGATGTGGCCCGTGAGCGACGCGCCGGCGGAGTCGGCAGCCGTCCTGACACATGGCGACCCCGCGGGGGCCGGAGGACGGCCCGTCACGGCGTTGCCCATGCCGCAGCTCCTCCAGTTGTCGGCCTACTGGTTCGGGCTGACCATGATCTTCACGGCCCTCGACTCGGTCGTCCTGCCGGAGCGCCTGAAGCTGCTGCTCCCGCAAGAGCAGGTCAATGCGGGCGTGGGTCTGATCAGCGGCCTCGGGGCGCTGGTGGCGATCCTCGTCCAACCCATGGTGGGCTCCATCAGCGACTACACGACGAGTCGCTGGGGCCGGCGCAAGCCGTACATCGTGGTCGGCTCGACGCTGGACCTGGTCTTCCTGATCGGCATCGCCACGGCCAACCCGCTGGTCGCCATCGCCGCGTTCTACCTGTTGCTCCAGTTCAGCTCCAACACGGCCCAGGGGCCGTTCCAGGGCTACGTCCCCGACCTCGTGCCGGCCCCGCAGGTCGGCCTGGCCAGTGCGCTGGTGGGCATCATGTCGATCCTTGGCCCGATCGCCGGCACGATCATCGTCTCGATCCCGCTCCACCTCACCTCGCCGGGCCAGGCGCCGGACTTCACCATCGCCACGATCGCCCTGGGCGTCATCGAACTCGCGACGGCCATCGTGACCGTCGTCACCGTGTCCGAGGGCTCGATCGCCAAGCCTCGCGAGGGTCGTCCCTGGCTGTCGATCGCGTTCGAGACCTGGGGGCGCGACGTGCTCAGCGAGCGGAGCTTCGTCCACCTGGTGGCATCGCGGCTGATGATCCTGGCCGGGATCAGCATGTTCACGCGGGAGATCGACCTGTACCTGACCTACTCCATCCCGCTCTCGACCAGCGACCGTGGTTTCTGGCTCGCCGTCGCACCGATCATCCTCGGAGGGGCGGTCCTGATCGCCTGCGTCCCGTCCGCCCGCGCGTCCGACCGGTATGGCCGCAAGCCCCTCATCTACCTCGCGTGCGCCGTCGGGGGCCTGGGCTCGGCGATCATGGTGGTGGCCCCCATCGTGCCGGTGGCGCTCGGCGGAGCCGTCCTCATCGGTCTCGCCGCGGGGACCTTCCTGGCCGTGGACTGGGCGCTCATGACCGACATCATCCCCAAGGCCGCCACTGGCCGGTACATGGGCCTCAGCAACGTCGCGACGGGGCTGGCCGGCACGGTCGCCGTGGCCAGCGCGGGGCTCATCGTGCTGCTATTCACGAGCGGCCTGGGCGATGAAGGGACCGCTCTGCGGCTGGCCTTCGTCCTGGCCGTGGCGCTCTTCGGGCTGGGGTCGTTCTTCCTGCGACGGGTGGATCCCACCCGTCGCGAGGACCCGGCCGGGGCGTCCGCCTAACCGGTCACGGCCTGATCGGCGATCTCCAGGGCGCCATCGATGATGGCGAAGCCCTCCGCCAGCTGCTCCTCCGTGATGCACAGCGGCGGGTTGGTGTGGATCGAGTTGTTGGCGATCATCGTGTAGAGGCCGTGCTCGCGCAGGTACTTGCCCACGGCCTTCATCTCGTCCGAGGTGCCGTTGAAGCTGGTCAGCGGGACGTACGGGTCGCGCGAGCGCACGAGGTCCAGGATCCCGAACAGGCCCAGGCTGCGGTGCGTGCCCACACTGGGGTGCTTGGCCGCCAGGGCCTCGTGGTGCCGGCGAAGGACCGGGCCCATGGCCGCCGCATGCTCGATCAGGTGGTCCTCCTCGTACACGCCGATGGTGGCCAGGGCGGCCGCCAGCGAGATGGGGTGTGACGAGTACGTGAGGCCACCGCTGTAGTACATCGAGTCGAACTTCGCAGCGATGTGGTGGCGCATGGCCACCGCGCCGAGCGGCAGGTAGGACGAGGTCAGGCCCTTGGCCATCGTCATGAGGTCCGGCGTGACGCCCCAATGATCGATGGCGAACCACTTGCCGGTGCGGCCGAAGCCGGCCATGACCTCGTCGGCCACCATCAGGATGTCGTAGCGATCGCAGATCTCGCGGACGCCCTGGATGTAGCCGTCGGGCGGGATGAGGATGCCGTTGGTGCCCACGATCGTCTCCAGGAAGACGGCCGCGATCGTGTGCGGTCCCTCGTACATGATCACGTCTTCCAGGCCGCGCAGGCTCTCCGCCACCGGGCGGGGATCCTTCTCGCCCCAGCGGTGCGTGTCGGGGTAGCGCACGACGCCCACGAGGCCCGGCTCGTTGGGCCAGCGTCGCGGGTCGCCGGTGAGCGTCATGGCCCCGAACGTCGCCCCGTGGTAGGCGCGGTAGCGCGACAGGACCTTGTAGCGGCCGGTGTAGTGGCGGGCGATCTTGATGGCGTTCTCGATGGCCTCCGCGCCGCCGAGGACGAAGAAGACCTTGTCCATGTCACCGGGCAGGATCTGCGACAGCTTCTCGCCCAGGCGCGCCCGCGGCTCGGTCACGAAGGCCGGCTGCACGAACTGCAGCTTCTGGGCCTGGGCCGTGATGGCATCGATGACCCGCCGGTCGCCGTGGCCGATGTTGACGCTCATCAGCTGGCTGTTGAAGTCCAGGATGCGCTTGCCCTCAGGCGTGTAGAGGTAGACGCCCTCGGCGTGGTCGATGGCGATCGGGTCGAGCTGGCCCTGCACGCTCCATGAGAAGAAGGTGTGCTCGCGCGCGAGGCGGACCATCTCCTCGCTGCTCATGGAAGGTGCGGTCGGAGCGGTCGCCTGGGCCATCGTGGGGTACCTCATCACGCGTTCGGTGGGCTCGCGCGCCATTGTCGCACCGCCGGCCGGACCTGCTAGCCTCGGACGATGCGCATCACCGCGGTGACGCCCTACCTGGCGATCCAGGGAGCCGGCGCGGCCATCGACTGGTACCGCGACGTCTTCGGGGCGGAGGAGGTCCTGCGCTGGCAGGATCCGGACGGGCGCATCAGCCATGCCGAGATCCGCATCGGTGGCGCGCCGATCTTCCTGGCCGACGAACACCCGGAGTTCGAACACATCGTGGGGCCGCTCACCCTCGGCGGGTCGCCCATCCTCCTGGACCTGGAGGTCGACGATGTGGACGGGCTCTTTGAGCGGGCCGTGGCTGCCGGCGCGACGCCGGTTCGTCCTCCCGACCACCCCACCGCCGGTGTCCAGGCGGCCAAGATCACCGATCCCTTCGGGCATGTGTGGCTGCTGACCCGGGTGGTGGGGTAGGCGGGCCCGCTGATGCGGTCGAAGTCATCAATCGATGTCGCGCGAGCCCGGAGGGATGTCGGGGCTCGCCTGTGGCGCAGTCGATGAAGGCACTCGTACTCGAGTCGTTTCTGGGAAGCATCTACGACGACTCGCCCGACGGTTATGAGTTCCCGAGCCGGTACCTCCGACTGTTTTCGCCACTCCAGGCCAACGAGCCGATATTCGCTGTGATCTATGAGCCGCGCGGCGATCAGGCGCGTGGTCGGCTCGGCTACGTGGGGTGGGCCATGATTTCGGCGCCCCCTCAGGCGACCGAGAAATCCACCAAATCTGGGCAACGCCTCTGGCGCGTCCGATATGACAACCCAGTCGCGCCGTTCCCCTCGGTTGTACCGCGGCAGGTCCTCGGAGAGCCGATCGAGACGTGGCTGGCCGCGATCCCGACAGGCCGGAGCCGGAATGTGGCGACCTTTGGCCGTGCGGTCCGTGAGTTAGCGGACTCAGACCTTCAGCAGATCCTGGCCCTGGCATATGGCACGGAGCTGGCGGTGTCGCTTCCGTATCCGCAGTTGGACCAAACCGGGCCCGAGGCCCTCGTGGCCGAACGGACTCGACGCGCGGTCGAGGTCGTGCAGCGGGATGCGCAATTCCGAGTGAGGGTGCTGGCGGCATACGAATTCCGCTGCTCGGTCTCGGGTTTCTCGATCGGACGGGTATCTCGAACACGGGTGACCGGCCTCCTGGACGCTGCACACATACGCCCTGTCGCAGATCAAGGCGGTGACCAGGTGGGCAACGGACTGAGCCTGACGCCCACGCTTCATCGACTCTTTGATGCCGGTCTGTTTACCGCCAACTATCACCATGACGCTCTCGAGATCGAAGTCTCACAGCATCTCGACGAGAGCATGATCACGGCCCCGGATGGCTCGTTCCGGATGCCCTTGGTGAACGGGCTGCGGGTCCAACTCCCGCGCGACCGCTCGCTCTGGCCGCAGCCTGCAGCCCTGCATCACCACCAGTCGGCGATCTTTCGCCCCTGAGGAACGGACATTCGCCGGCGCCAAGCTGTCCGTTGATGCTTAGAGCGCATCAGCGCGGGGGGCTCGTGGAAATCGGGCGGGGGAGACAGGCATAGCACCGCCGAGCCCGCGAGCCTAGGGCCCGGCCAGCTCCACGAGGCGCGCGAGCGCGTTGGCGAGGCGCATCTGACGCGGGGTGCGGCAGCGGACGCGCAGGAGGTCGGGGCTGGCCACCACGGCGGTAACGCAGCGGGCGCGTGAGGTGGCCACGTTGAGCCGGTTGAGGCTGTACAGGAACTCCATGCCACGCGGCGCGTCGTCGGCCGAGCTGGTGGCCATGGTGTAGATGGAGACGGGCTTCTCCTGGCCCTGGAACTTGTCAACGGTGCCCACGTCGGCCCCGGGCAGCGCCGCCGCCATCGTCCGCACCTGCGCGTTGTATGGCGTGATGATCAGGACATCCTCCAGGCGAACGGGATGCTCCCTGCCGTCGACGTTGACCCACGAGGCCCCGGCATCGACCAGCCTCCGCACCAGTCGCGCCACTGTCTGTGCCTCCTCGGGTGAAGCATTGTCGTTCCCGGCGTGGGTCACGCCGATGAAGCGGATCCCGGTCCCGTCGAGCGGCGGGGTCCCCCGCAGCAGCTGCCGTTCGCGGCCAGCCTCCGGCTCGAGGCGCCCCTCGTAGAACGCCTCGGAGGTGTAGGTGCAGATATCGGGATGGAGGCGCCACGTGCGCCGTAGGAACAGGCCCAGCTCGGGTGGCATCGTCTGGCGCTCCCCCAGCAGGTGACCCAGCGCGGACCGATCGGCACCCGGCGGGTGGCTGCCCTGGAGCGGCTGGTCCAGCTGCTGCGGGTCGCCCAGGAGGACCAGGGAATCGGCGGCTGGTGAGACGGCGACCACGTTGGCCAGCGACATCTG
>DATBOX010000055.1:0-12824 GCA_036561685.1 Candidatus Limnocylindrales bacterium
AACGGCACGTCCTCACGCGGGACGTGGTCGGTCGTCGAGGGCAGCGGGACAGCCGGCCTTGCGGGCATCACGGGGACTGGCTCGTTCGAGGCCCCGGGTGGCCCCCGGGCCACCTACCAGCTGGACTATCGCCTCGGCTGATCTCCTGCCCCGGTCACGTGGTGGGTGCCACGTCCGGCTCTGCCTCATCGAACGGTGGCCTGGCGTGAGTGGCCTCCATGTCGCCGTTCGACGCGAAGCGGACGCCGAAGGTGCGGATCGCGCGACGCCAGCTGCGCGCGAGGTAGAGGCTCAGAGCACCGAGGACGATCGCACCCACGGCGATGCCTGCCGCTCCGGAGACCACCCCATCCTGGCCCAGGGTCAGGCTGACCAGCGTGGCGAGCACGCCGGCGACGATGGCATCGATCACCCCGACGAGCCCGGCGTTGGTCACGAACAGATCCCACGGCCGGATGCCGCCGCGGATCGAGCCCAGGCTGGTCAGGACCCCCTGGGCGTCATCCGCGTCAGACAGGGTGAAATGCGGCCGCAGCTCGGGCGCCACCTCCAGGTAGTAGCGCCGGACGCGGTTGATGGCGACGACCGTGCGGATGTTCTCGATACCCAGCTGCAGGAGCCGTTCGAAACTGGCCAGCCCGACCACCAGCAGGGTCGGCAGCAGGATGAGCGCCAGGACGATGAAGGCGGGGCCCGTCTGAGCCACCTGGGCCACGAAGGCCAGGGCCACCACGCCCGCCGAAAGCGTGCTCAGGAAGAAGCTCGTCCGCCCGTTCGCGTCGCTGATGGCCGCCGACCGGGCGCCCTGCAGCGTGAAGTGCTCCGTCGACATGATGGAGATCAGGTCCTGCCGGCTGGCGGGCGGGAGACGCTGCATCGCGGTGACCTCGTTTGGCTGGCCGGTAAGCCGACGGCCTCCCCTATTCTGCGCCCGCCCTGGAGGGGCAGAAGGGGCTGATCAGGACTGCCGCCGGTACCACACGAGCCCGCCCAGGTACGCGACCGCGAACGCCGCCCCGAGCCATGCATATGGCGTGGAGTCGCTGCCGCCGAACTGGGTGACGAGGAAGGCGGTCACCAGCAGGACCGCGAGGAGCTGGGCCGCGAGCGAGAGCGCGTGCAGGTTGATCGACTCCCAGCGCTCGTCGCGCGGCAGGCCCGAGAGGAGGCTGGCCACGTCCGAGCGCGCCTGGAGGAAGCGCAGGGCGAGCGCATAGGCGGCCACGATGGCGAAGGCCACGGCGGCCTGTCCCACGGTCGCCTGGTGACCCAGCATGGCCGCCGCCATCAGGATGCCGATGACGAACCCGACCGCCGGCACGAACCACTTAGACAGCTGGGTCGACATGGAAGATCTCCTCGAGGCGCTGGCCGAAGAACCGGCCGATGGCGAAGGCGAGCGGCAGCGAGGGCAGGTAGCGGCCGGTCTCGATCGCGTTGATCGTCTGGCGCGAGACGCGCAGCTCCTGTGCGAGCTGGCCCTGGCTCATGCCCCGGCCCTCACGCAGCCTCCGCACGTCGTTCGTCATGCTGTAAAGCTACCTTGTCATCCCCAGCCTGTCAAGGACCTTTGTCACCCTCTAACGGGCCGATCGATGCGGCCGAGGTCCGCCCAGGAACGGGGCGACCGTCCGACCTGCGGGTCAGGCCGCGAACGGCGCGAGCGCCTCGCTCGAGGGCACGAAGTAGTACGCGCCACTCCGGGCGTGGGTGAACTCGGTCAGCCGGTCGCGGTCGGGGCCGGTCGCGCCGATCATGCTCTGCAGCATCGCGTCAAGGCGCTGCCGGTCCTGGCTGAAGCCGACGAAGATCGTGCCGTGGCTGGTCAGGGTGCCGTAGCCGATGTTGCGGCGGAAGATGCGGCCGAAGCGATCCTGGTCCGTGCGCGCCACGTGTGACGTCTCCGGCCGCGGATCCAGCTCTTCGCTGCTGGGCTTGCGCCGGCCGATGATCTGCTCCTGCTCGCTCACCGGCAGGCCCTCCCACCGAGCAGCGTCGTGCTCCCATCGCTGCAGGAGCAGCACGCTGCCGCCCTCGCCCGGGGTGCCCGCCGGGACGATGGCCGCGGCGGCGGCCTCCGCCAGCGAGGGGTTCTCGGTGCCGTCGATGAAGCCCGTGAGATCAAGGTCGCGGTGGTACGGCCAGCCCACCGTCTCGTCGGCGAGCGTCGCCAGCGGCGCCAGGGATGTGACGATGCCCCTGGCGAGATCGAAGACGACGTCGTACGCCGCCCCGGCCAGCCACACGACCACGTCGCGCTGGGTGGCCGCGAGCGTGTAGCCGTCGCGCCCCACCATCGGCGCATCGAACCCGGTCAGGCCGTTGGGCATCGCGCCCGGCGCGACGGAAGCCCACAGTTCGGGGCTGAACCCGGTGACGAGGTTGACCCCGCCGATGGTGGTCCGCGGCTCTCGCAGACCGGCCACGCCACGGACGAGGGCCACCGCCTCGGTACCCGGTCGGATGTCGAACTCAAGGTAGGCGTGCGACATCGTGCCGAGTGCGAAGATGCCGGTCTGGGGCGTCGCCACGAACGCAGCATACGCGGCGGCGTGCTCCGCTACCGTGGCGCTCGACGAGCCCTGAGGAGCCCGACCATGCCGCTGACCATCAGCCTCATTCGCCACGCGGAGAAGCAGTACGACGACGGTCCGCCCTTCGGCGTGCTCGCCGACGGGTCGCGCGATCCGTACTCGCTGACGCCGCGCGGCTGGCAACGGGCCGGCGCGCTCGTGTCGCTTTTCGTGCCACGCCCCGGCCAGGCGGGGGCGCCCCTGCTGCCGACGCCCACCCACCTCTTCGCGTCGGAGATCGGGCCGCACAGCCACAGCCGCCGCCCCTCGGAAACGCTGCAGCCCATCAGCGACCGGCTGGGCGTGCGGATCGCCGAACCGGTCCTGCAGGACGCCCTGGATGCGCTCGTGGCGGCCATCCAGGCGTGTGACGGCCACGTCCTCATCGCCTGGGAGCACAAGCGGATCCCCCTCATCGTGGACCGGCTCCTTGGTGGCCCATCCGCGACGCCACAGACCTGGCCGGACGACCGGTTCGACCTGATCTGGCTGGTCGAGCCCGATGGCGACGGTCGCCTGCAGCTCCGGCAGGTGCCGCAGCTCCTGCTGGCCGGCGACCGGGCCGATCCGATCGTCTAGCGTGGAACAATGGCGGCCATGAACGTCCTCGTCGCGGCCCTGCCCGCGTTCCTGGCCTCCGTCGTGGAGTTCGTGGAGGCGCTCACGATCGTGCTGGCGGTCGGCGTGACGCGCCAGTGGCGGTCGACCCTCATCGGGGTCGGGGTCGCCGTGGTCGCGCTGGCGGCCATCGTGGGGGTCTTCGGGTCGGCGATCGTGCTGCTCGTGCCGATCTCCGTGCTGCGTCTGGTGGTCGGTGGCTTCCTGGTGATCTACGGGTTGCAGTGGCTGGTGAAGGCGATCCTGCGCGCCGCGGGTGCCAAGGCGAAGCACGACGAGGATGCCATCTACGCGGCCGAGATCGAGGCGATGCGCCAGGAGCCGCCCATCGCAGCGAGCGGCATGGACTGGATCAGCTTCACGGTCGCCTTCAAGGGCGTCCTCCTGGAGGGCATGGAGGTGGCCTTCATCGTCGTGACCTTCGGCGCGTCGGCGGGCCAGCTGGGCCCGGCGATCCTGGGCGCGGCCCTGGCCGGGATCCTGGTCGTGGCCGTGGGGATCGCCGTCCACAGGCCGCTGGCGCGCGTGCCGGAGAACGGTCTGAAGTTCATGGTCGGCCTGATGCTGACCACGTTCGGCACGTTCTGGGCCGGCGAGGGCCTGGGCGTCGGGTGGCCCTGGAGCGACGCCACCCTGCTTGTGCTGCTGGCCGTGTTCCTGGTGGGCTCGCTGGCCGCTGTGCGCCTCGTCCAGGCGCGACTGGATGGGGCGGCGTCGGCCCGACTGGCAGCGGTCCCGTGAGCAGCATCATGGGTCGCTACCTCCACGCTTTCGGTGCCTTCTGGTACGACTTCCTGGTGGGCGACCGGCCCGAGCTCTTCGTCGGCTCGATCGCCATCCTGGCCGCCATCTGGGCCGCCATCCAGGTGGGCCTCGAGCCGGGTCTCGCCGGCCTGGTCCTCGCGGGGTCGGTCCTCTGCCTGGCCGGCTGGAGCATCGCCCGGGCGTTACGCCAGCGGAACCATCTGCCATGACGTCTGCGACACGGCCGACCATTCGGGCCCTTCGGCTCTACACCTGAGCCGCCTGCCAGCCGAGACTTGCCACACTTGGGGTATCACGGAGGTGCAGCATGGCTCGATGGCAACGGTGGTCGGCGGAAGGCGCGGCGGTCGGGGTCGCGCTCGGCCTGCTGTTCGGGTTGATGCTGGACCAGGTGATCCTGGGTGCGGTGTTGGGATTCCTTGCGGGCGGCGTCACGGGGGTGGGCTCGGACCGTCTCCTGCGGTCTGACGGGCCGCGGCCTCGGCCCTGAGCCCGGGCAGACATCGCCAGTGCAGATCCTGTGTCCGACTGACGGCTCACCGGGAGCGGCGGCCGCGATCGACATGGTCATCGGGACATTCAAGCCCGTTGGACTGTCAGTCGACCTCCTCGCGGTCATCCCCTCGCCAGCCGGCGGCTGGTCCATGGCTGCCGCCGATGCCCAGGCGGGCGCCGACGCGCTCCTTGTCCGTGAACGTGCGCGCCTGGAGGCGGCCGGCTTCGCGGTAGAGACCAGCACGCGCACCGGCCATCCCGCCGACGAGATCGTCGCCTTCGCCGCGACGCGCCAGCCGACCCTCGTCATCCTTGGCGCACGTGCTCAAGGGGACGGCCGCCACGCCTTCACCGGCCCCGTCGCCAGCACGGTGGCTCGATACTGCGGCACCTCGGTGCTGATCGCCCGCCACGGCCGGCCGGTGCGTTCCATCGTCCTGGGCTACGACGGGTCGCCCGGTGCCGACGCGGCCGTGTCGCTGCTCCTCGACCTGCCATATCGGGTGCGGCCGCAGATCGCGGTGTGCACGGCCTTCGACATCGTCACGCCCTTCACGTCCGGTATCGCCCCGTTGCTGCGCGCGCAGGCGGTCGCCGCGGCTGAGGAAGAACTCGTCGCGGCCGCGCAGGCGGCGGAGGAACTGGCTCTGGAAGCCTCGGACCGCCTCACCAGGGGCGCCCTGCCGGCGACGCCCTATGCCCTCCGGGGTCGTCCCAGCGAGCAGCTCATGGTGCTCGCGGGCGAGACAGGCGCCGATCTGATCGCCGCCGGCTCGCGAGGCGTCTCGACGATCGCGCGGTTCCTGCTGGGTAGCACGAGCAGTGAGTTGGCCGCGATCACCTCCACCGATCTGCTCGTCGCACGCGCTTGAGTCAGTCGGCGACCCCGCGACCGTGAGCTTGCCAGCCGGTGGCCCTGCGATGGGCGATCCGTACGCTCAGACGGTGACGGCCGTGGCCGCCGCGCTGGGTGTCGAGCCCGCGCGGGGTCTTGCCCGGGACGAGGCGCGCGGCCGCGCCCTGGCAGGCGGCCCCAACGCCATCGAGAGCGCGAAACATGAGCCCATCTGGCGGCTGGTGCTCGCGGCGGCGACCGAACCGTTCATCCTGATGCTGGCACTCGCAGGCGGGCTCGCGATCGTCGTGGGGGAGGTACGAGACGGCCTGCTCGTCCTTGCCGGCCTCCTCCCGATCGTGGGGGCGGACGTGGTGACGGAGTACCGCGGCGAACGGGCCCTTGAAGCGCTTCGTGAGGCCTCGGCTCCACTTGCCCGTGTACGGCGTGACGGTACGGCCCAGATCGTGGAGGCCTCGGGTCTGGTCACCGGCGACGTTGTACTTCTGCAGGGCGGAGACGTCGTCCCTGCCGACCTACGGGTGACGCGGTCGGAGCGACTGTTGCTCGATTCCAGCATCCTGACCGGCGAGTCCATCCCCGAGCAGTCTCGCGTCCAGCCGGACCCGCGGGGTGCGTCCATAGCGAGTCGTCGCGCGATGGCGTACTCGGGCACGAGCGTGGTCGGCGGCCGGGGCGAGGGCATCGTCGTCGCCATCGGCCCGGCCACCGAGTTCGGGCAGATCGCACAGGGTCTGGGCTCACGGGAGCGTCGACGCTCGCCGCTCCAGCGCGAACTGGATCGCCTGGTCCGGATCCTCCTTGTCGTCGCCATCGGCCTCATCGCCTTGACGAGCGGGCTCGGCTTCGTCCGGGGCCACGTCCTCGGCGAGAACGTCCTGGCCGGCGTCTCATCCGCGATCGCCGCGATCCCCGAGGAACCACCGGTGCTGCTGGCGGTGATCCTGGGGCTGGGCGCCTACCGCCTGCTGAAGCGCGGCGTCCTCGTGCGACGCCTCAATGCCGAAGAGACCCTCGGGGCCGTGGATCTGATCGTCACGGACAAGACGGGGACGCTCACCCAGAACCGGCTCGAAGTCTCCTCGGTCCGAACGCTCGCCGGCCACATCTTCGACGCAGCGGAGCGGCGGGATCTGCTCGAACAAGCGCTCCGGGCCGAAGAGGACGCCTGGCCCGGCGAGGCGGTGGCGCCCGCGTCATTCACAAAGGCGCTCCGGGCGGCCGTCGTGGCCCTCGGAGGCCGGGCCGAGCTCGATGCGGCAGCGCTGATCACGGCCGAGCCGCCCTCGGATGCTCTGCCGGCGTCTCGTACCGAGGCACGACGCGACGGTCACGTGGAGATGCTTTTGCTGGGGGCCCCCGAGGTCGTGCTCGCTTTCGTGGATCGCGAAACCTCTCTGGCCGATCAAGGGCGGCGCTGGGCCGAGGCGATCGATGCCGCGGCGGAGGCCGGCGAGCGGCTCGTAGCCCTGGCAGGTCGGATCGACGACGAGCCATGGGGGATGCGCGCGCTCGTCGGCTTCGCGGACCCGATCCGGGACGGCATCGGGGACGCGATGAAGATGGCGCGCCAGGCCGGGATCCAGGTGATCGTGGTGACCGGCGATCATCCCAGGACCGCTGCCACGATCGCCCGTGAGGCGGGACTCATGGCCGACCACGTGGCCACCGGGGAGGAACTCGCGGCGTGGGATGACGAGCGGCTCGTCCGTGAACTCGACGGACTGCACGTCGTCGCTCGCTCG
The DNA here is from genome assembly GCA_036561685.1 of Candidatus Limnocylindrales bacterium. Taxonomy (GTDB): domain Bacteria; phylum Chloroflexota; class Limnocylindria; order Limnocylindrales; family CSP1-4; genus DASPUH01. The sequence goes on from DATBOX010000055.1 coordinate 7,053, forward strand.
ACGCCAGCGCAGAAGCTGCGCCTGGTCCGCGCAGCGCGGACGCGCGGCCGGGTGGTGGCGGTCACGGGCGACGGGGTGAACGATGCGCCGGCGCTACATGGAGCGGATGTCGCCGTGGCGATGGGATCCGGGACGGCTGTTGCCCGAGAAGCCTCCGACCTTGTGCTGGGCGACGACTCGTTTGCCACCCTCATGTACGGCCTCGCCGAAGGACGCCGGATCGTCGACAACGTCCAGAAGGGGCTCGTCTTCATCCTATCCACGCACGTCGCCTTCCTGGGGTTCATCTTCATCTCGACCCTTTTCGTGGCCGAGCGCCAGGTCCTCCTCCCCATCCAGATCCTCTGGATGGAGCTCTTCATCGATCTGTCCAGTTCCATCGCCTACGAACGCGAGGCCGCTGAACCCGGCCTGATGCGCCGGCCGCCTCGCCGCGTTGATCGGCCGCTGCTGGACAACGGCGTGCTTGCCCGGATCAGCGTGGCCGGTGCCTTCACGGCGGTCGCCGCGCTCGTCCTGATGCTGACCCACGGCGGCTCTTTCGACCACGGAGCGTGGCTCGCCTACACCGCCCTCGTCGTCGGGCAATGCGTGCGCGCCTACTGGAACCGCAGCGTTCGCGAGCCGCTCCACCACCTCGGCATGAACCGGTTCCTGCTGATCGCGTCCGTCGCGGCCATCGCGGTCCAGGTTCTCATCCCGTACGTGCCACCCCTCGCCGAGGCCTTTCGAGCGACACCACTTGCGCCGCACGAATGGCTCCTCGTCGGCGTGGTGGCGTTCGCCCCTGCGCTTGCGGCGGAGGTGGCCAGGACGATCCGCCGAGGCCAGGCGACCTGGGTCGCCTGATACCCGTGCGAGTCGTCCGGCGTAGGCTGGCCCTTCCAGCCCAGCAGACGACCGACCGGAGGGCCGACCAATGACCACCTGGGGCGCATTCGCCGCCGCGGCGCCGGCCATCGCCGGGAAGGGCCGCGAACTGCTGTACCGCGCCGGGCACGGCACCGGCCTGCTCATCACCGTCCGCCGCGATGAGCCGCCGCGAGCTCACCCCATCTCGGTCGGCATCGTCGACGACGGGCTCTACGCCTTCATCCTGCCCTCGCCCAAGCTCCAGGACCTGGAGGCCGACGGACGGTATGCGCTGCACGCCCATTTCGACCCGCACGCGCCCGACGAGTTCCTCATCCGGGGTCGCGTTCGCGTCGTGCCCCAGGCGCGGCGCCAGGTCCTGGCCGCGGACTGGTCGTGGAGCGTGGGCGAGGCCCGCTGCTTCGAGTTCCTCATCGAGGATGCGCTGTACGGCGAGCGCCCGACCTCCGATGACTGGCCGCCCCGCTACACCATGTGGACCAGCCCCGAGAGACCGGGGCACGGCTGAGGCGGGCCACCGCGCCGTAAGATAGCCGCGACTCGCTGGGCCACAGCGATGGCTCCGTTTGGAGGACAGGATGGCTGAGCCGAGCGGTCGCACGGTCGTGGAGCGCTACACGCGCGCTCTACAGGACAAGGACTTCACCGCCCAGGAGGCACTGCTCGCCGACGATTTCATCGACGAGATGCCCCAGTCGGGGGAACGGGCGCGGGGCAAGGCGAATTGGCTCGCCATCGGGCGCAGCTACCCCGGTGGCGTCGGGACCATCGATCCAAGTGGCACGCGGCTCCACGGCGCAGAGGACCACTGGGTCCTCACGCCGACCTTCGCGCCGTTGCGGATCGAGGGATCGGGCGACGTCTACACGTACGTCGGGACCGTCACCTATACGAACGGCGAGACGTGGCAGATGGTCCAGATCGTCGAACTTCGCCACGGCAAGATCGCCAAGACGACGACCTGGTACGCCAAACCGTTCGAGGCCCCGGCTTGGCGGGCGCCGTTCGTGGAGCGCTTCCCCGCCCTGGGCGCCTAGGACACCCAGGCGGCTGGCCACCCGGTGTTGCGTCTCGAGCCATGAGCCTGATGGCGGCCTGGACGGCCCCGCCGCCGAGGCCCCGCGGCACATCGCCCTATCCTCAACGTCGTGACCACGGCGCCACAACGGCAACTCGAGATCGACGGGATCTCGAAGCGGTATGGGCAGACCGTCGCGGTGCAGGACCTCACCTTCCAGATCCGCGCCGGCGAGCTGTTCGGGTTCGTGGGGCGCAACGGAGCCGGCAAGACCACGACGATGCGCGTCGTCCTCGGCGTGCTCGCGCCCGACGCCGGCGCGGTGCGCTGGCTCGGCCAGCCGCTCACCCTGGAGACCCGGCGCCGCATCGGCTACATGCCCGAGGAGCGCGGGCTGTACCCCAAGATGCGCGTGGCCGAGCAGCTGGCCTACCTGGGTGAGCTCCACGGCATGACTGGCGTGGATGCGCGCGAGGCGAGCGGGCGGTGGGTGGAGCGCTTCGGCCTCGCCGACCGGCGGGACGCCGAGCTCCAGGCCCTCAGCCTGGGCAACCAGCAGCGCATCCAGCTTGCCGCGGCGCTCGTCTTCGGCCCCGACATGCTGGTCCTTGACGAACCGTTCGCTGGGCTCGACCCGGTCGCCGTCGATGTGATGAGCGGCGTGCTGCGCGAGCAGGCCCAGGCCGGCCTCCCGGTCATCTTCTCGAGCCACGAGCTCGAACTGGTCGAGCGCCTGTGCGACCGGGTGGGCATCATCGATCACGGCAGGATGCTGGCCTGCGGCACGGTCGCCGAACTGCGGGCCGGCGGACGTGAGCGCCGTTGGCTCGACGTGCCCGGCGCCCCTGACGGCTGGGAGACCGGCCTGCCGGGCGTGCGACTGGTGCAGACCGACGGCTCGCGCCGGCTGTTCGAGCTGGATCCGGGCGTTGACGACCAGGTTCTGCTGCAGGCGGGCCTGGCCACGGGTCCGGTGCGCGAGTTCGAGCGCGTCGAGCCCAGCCTTGGCGAGCTCTTCCGGACCGTCATCGGTGAGGCGGCGGCGTGACCCTGCCGTCGCGGAGCCCCGGCGGAAGGCGCCCCCTGCCGGCCGTCGTCCTCGTCGCCCGGCGCGAGATCCGCGTGCGCCTGCGCTCGCGTGTCTTCGTCGGCGGCACCATCCTGATGACCGCCCTCGTCGTGATCGGCATCGTGGCGGCCTCGCTGCTCGCGGGCCGGACCACCCCGGTGCGGGTGGGCTTCAACGACGGGTCCCAGGCGCTCGAGCGGACGTTCACGGCAACGGCCACCGCGCTGGGTGCCAACGTGACGGTCAGCGACGTCGCTGACATCGCCACCGGGGAGGCGCAGGTCACGGCGGGCATGCTCGACGTGCTCGTGACCGGGTCGGCCACCGCGCCGACGGCCGTGGCGAAGGCCGCGGTCCCGCCGACCGTGGAGTCTGCCCTGTCCCTCGCTGCGGAGGCCGCCCGCCTCTCCGACGCAGGCCTCTCACCGGCGGCCATCACCTCGGCCATGGCCCTTGTCCCCATCCAGCTTCTGCAACCCCCCGACGCCAAGGACACGCAGAACCTGCTCGCCAGCCTGGCCCTCGGCATCCTGCTCTGGATCGCGCTTGGCCAGTACGGCAACATGGTGGCCCAGGGCGTGGTCGAGGAGAAGGCGACACGGATCATGGAGATCCTGCTCGCCACGATCCGGCCGACCCGCCTGCTTGCGGGCAAGGTCATCGGGATCGGCCTGGTCGGTCTCCTGCAGCTCACCATCGTGGGCGCGGCGGCCTTGATCGCCGTCCGCCTGACCAACGTCGTCACCATCCCGGCCCTCGGCGTGACCTCGATCCTGGCGGACATCTTCTGGTTCCTGATCGGCTTCCTCTTCTACGCCACCGCCTACTCCGCGGTCGCCTCCCTCGTTTCGCGCCAGGAGGAGGTCCAGAGCGCCGTTGCCCCGATCTCCATCCTCCAGATCACGGGATACCTGCTGATGTACGCCGCGCTGCCGAATCCGTCGGGCCCCCTGGCCACGGTGGCCTCCTTGCTGCCGCCCTTCGCCCCGATCCTGATGGCGGTGCGGATGGCGGCCAGCGACGTGCCCGTCTGGCAGGTCGGCCTGGCCGCGGCACTGGCCGTGGCGTCCATCGTCGGCCTGACCTGGCTGGCCGGCCGGATGTATGCCAATGCCGCCCTGCGCGTCGGCACACGGGTGCGCTTCAAGGATGCGTTCCGTGGTTAGCGACATCGAAGGAGGAGTCAGATGCCGGCTCGCGTGATGGCCCATCCATACCTGACCTTGATGGCGGTCGTCTCCGCGATCCTCATCCTGATCGGCCGCATCAACAAGGACATCTGGTGGGGCGGCTGGGTCTTCGTGGCCGGGATCGCGCTGCTCGTGGTCGCAGGCGCCCTCTTCGTCCTCCAGTCAAGGCGCTGATCGAGGCAGCTCGGATCTACGGCCCCATGTAGGCGGCCACCGCCGCCATCACCGCGTCGGACACGCTGGCGGTGCCACCGACGATGTAGATCGTGGTCGGCTTGAGCACCGACAGCTCATGGGCGATAGCAGCAGGGGTCGTGGTCGGGGTGACGAGCAGGACAGGCCCACCGGCTGAACCGGCAGCGGCACCTGCCCCGAGGGCGTCGGGGAAGTTCGCGCCCGACGCGACGTACACGGTGGAGGCGGTCCCGCCGAAAGCCTGTTCGGTGACGGCGGCAGCGGTGCCGTAGCGGTCGTTGGGGTAGCCGGCCAGATCCGGGAAGTGCGCGGTGTCCAGCCGCGTCACGGTTCCCGCGAAGGCCCTGAGGGCCGTCTTCACTGCGTCGGAGACACTGGCCGGGCCACCGACCACATAGATCGTGGATGGACGCAGGGCGGTCAGCTCATGGGCGATGGCCGGCGGGATGGCCGTCGGGCCCACCAGCAGCACCGGACCATGACCCTTGATGGCCGCCGCGCCCGCGCCGAGGGCGTCAGGGAAGTTCGCGCCCGACGCGACGTAGACCGTTGCGGCGCCCGTGGGGAAGGCCTGCTCGGCGACCGCGGCAGCGGTCCCGTAGCGATCGTTGGGGTAGCCCGACAGATCCGGGAAGTGCGCGGTGTCCAGCCGCGTCACGGTTCCCGCGAAGGCCTTGAGGGCCGTCTTCACTGCGTCGGAGACGCTGGCCGGCCCACCGACCACATAGATCGTGGATGGACGCAGGGCGGTCAGTTCCTGGGCGATGGCCGGCGGGATGGCGGTCGGGCTCACCAGCAACACCGGGCCAAGAGCTTTGCCCGCGGCAGCGCCGGCCCCGAGGGCGTCAGGGAAGTTGGCCCCGGAGGCCACGTACACGGTGGACGCGCCACCGGGGAACGCCTGTTCAGCAAGAGCGGCAGCGGTGCCGTAGCGATCGTTGGCGAAGCCCGCCAGGTCCGGGTACGTGGCATCGTCAAGACGGATCGGGATGGTGAGAGCGATCGAGGCTGCGGTAGGCGCGGAGGTGTTGCCGAGCTTGTCGGCGAAGGTGGCATAGACGGTCTTGGGGCCGTTGCCGGCCGGCAGGGTGTAGGGCGTCGAGCAGCTGCCGCTGGGGCACGGGACGCTGATGGGGCTCGTCATGCCGGGATCGTTGGCGATGCTCGCGGAGGAGACGCCGCTACCGGCATCGGTCGCGGTCAGGGCAAGGGTCACGATCGCCGAGTGCACGGTGGCCGCGCCCCCGTTGATCGACACCGAGCCCGCCGGCGGGATCCTGTCGAGGACGATGTCATGGCTCGTCGGGCCGGACCAATTGCCCGCGCCGTCCTGCCACTCCATGGTCACGGTCTCGGTGCCATCAGCGCTGGTGCCCCCGAAGGCCGCGTTCGTGAGGTCCCACGACAGGGAGGTGGCGTACGGCACG
>DATBOX010000056.1:0-1932 GCA_036561685.1 Candidatus Limnocylindrales bacterium
GAGCCCGTGGAGCACGCCAGGCCGTCCAGGTCCAGGGCCATCTGGAGCGCGGCGCCGTCGGCGTCCCGCACGATGACCGACAGCAGACCCGGCAGCCGCTCCATGGGGTGGCCCGTCACCTCGATGCCGGACATGGCCGTCAGGCCTTCGCGCAGCCGTTCGCGGAGGCGTCGCGCTCGGCGGGCCGTCTCGACGCGCTCGGTCACGGCCAGGCGCAGGGCGACGGCCGCCCCCACGGCCCCGGCCACGTTCTCCGTCCCGGCGCGTCGATAACGTTCCTGCGTGCCGCCGTGGACCTGGGCCAGCAGGGTGGTGCCGCGCCGGATGAACAGGGCTCCCACACCCTTGGGGCCGCCGAACTTGTGGGCGGACAGGGACAGCAGATCCACATCCATGGCGCCAAGGTCGATCGCCACGGCCCCGGCGGCCTGCACGGCATCGACGTGGATGAGGATGCGGCGATGGTGGCGCACCCGCTCGACGACCGCGGCGAGTGGCTGCAGGGTCCCCACCTCGTTGTTGGCGAGGGCGAGCGAGACCAGCGTGGTGCGATCGGTGATCGCGCCGGCGAGCTCATCCGGGTCGACCCGGCCGTACCTGTCCACGGGCAGCACCGTGACCTCGAAGCCGAACTTCTCCAGGTGGTGCACCGCGTTGAGCGTCGCCTGGTGCTCCACCGCGGTCGTGATGACGTGATGGCCGTACGGCTTGGCCGCCCACGCGGCGCCCTTGAGGGCGAGGTTGATGGACTCGGTCCCGCCGCTGGTGAAGACGATCTCGCGGTGGTCCGCTCCGATGGCCGCGGCCACCTGCTCGTGCGCCTCGTCCAGGCCGGCCCGCGCCCGCCGCCCCTCCCCGTGCGGCGACGACGGGTTGCCGAAATGCTCGGTCAGGAACGGCAGCATCGCCTCGAGCGCCTCCGCCCGCAGCGGTGTCGTCGCGGCGTGGTCGAGGTAGATGGCCATGCGTCCGGATTGTACGTCCCGGGTCCGTTGGTCAGGCCGTTTCGGCCTCTGCCTCGGCGCGCTGGCGGTCGTAGTCGCGACCGGCCGCGCGCCGCCGCTCGTGCACCGACAGGCTCCGCTTGCGCAGGCGCAGCGAGAGCGGCGTGACCTCCACCAGTTCGTCGGCGGCGATGAACTCGATGGCCGATTCGAGGGTCATCGGGCGCGGCGGCGTGAGGCGGAGGGCCTCGTCGTGCGCGTGCGTGCGGATGTTGGTGAGCTTCTTCTCCTTGGTCACGTTGACGTCCATGTCGCCCGGCCGGCTGTTCTCGCCGACGACCATGCCCTCGTAGACCTCCACCCCGGCGTCGATGAAGAGTTCGGACCGCTCCTGGAGGTTGAACAGGCCGTAGGCGTTGGACGTGCCGAGGCGGTCGGCCACCAGAACGCCCGACGTGCGGTGGGCCACCTCGCCGGCCCACGGCCCGTAGCCCTCCCCGATCTGGTGCAGGAGGGCCGTACCCCTGGTCTCCGTGAGCAGCTGGCCGCGATAGCCCACGAGGCCGCGGACGGGGATGACGTACTCCAGGCGCACGCGGCCGTCGGCGTCGCTGCTCAGCTGCTCCAGGCGGCCCTTCCGGGCGGCCAGCGCCTGCTGGACCAGGCCGATGAACTCGGGCGGCATGTCGATGGTGATGCGCTCGTACGGCTCGTGGACCGCCCCCGCCACCTCGTGGAGGATCACCTCCGGCCGCGACACCTGCAGCTCGTAGCCCTCGCGCCGCATCTGTTCGATGAGGACGGCCAGCTGGAGCTCGCCCCGGCCGCGCACCTCGAACGTGTCGGCCGACTCGGTCGGGCGGACCTCGATGGCCACGTTGCCCAGCACCTCGCGATCGAGGCGCGCCTTGAGCTGGCGGCTCGTCACGAATTTGCCCTCGCGGCCGGCCAGCGGCGAGGTGTTGACCCCGAACGTCATGGCCAGGGT
>DATBOX010000057.1:0-2727 GCA_036561685.1 Candidatus Limnocylindrales bacterium
GTCGGGCCGAGCGCCGGCGATGCCGGCCGGCGTGGCCGATCGGGTAGCCCTCCTGGCCGACCTGGGCTACGAGCGGCTTGGCGTGACGAGCCTCGTCCTGCCGGTCGGCGAGCGCTTCGCCTGGATCATGGCGGCGACCGACGCGCAGTCCTACGCCATCCTCGTCGCGAATCCGCGGATCAGCCTGACCGGGATCTACTCGGCGTGGGCGGACGGGATGTGGCTGGGCACGCTGCATCCGCGCGGCGAACCCTCCGACCGCCCGACGCTGCAGGTGCGAGCCGTGAGCACCACGCTCTCCGACGCGGTGGCCGTGCATCGGGCGGCTGTCAACCGCCTCGCGGCGGTGCACGGCTCGCCGCGCCCGATCCGCGCGATGGCCGACATGCTCGCCCTGGACGCGGATTACCGCACGCGCTTCGGGGGCAGCCGACTCCGGCCGCTCACCATGCGGATCGTCCTGCCGGCGCTGGCGATCGCGCTCATCGCGGTGCTCTCGCTCGCACTGGTCATCGTCGCGCGCTGACATCCGGCCCTTGCGCCGCGTCCGGCGCGGGCACATCATCTTGACCAGCCTCGCTCAGGTCCGAGGCGGAACGGAAGGCCACGGATGGCTGCAGATACCCGCCGGACAGTCGTGGCGCTCGTCGGTGGCGTCCTGGCTGTGATCGTGGCTGGCTGGTACGACGCGTACGTGGTGCCCAACCTCCACTCGGGCCCAGACCCCGATCTCGGCGGGGTGATCGGCTCCAACACCGTGGCGGTCGGGGCGGGCTATGTCGCGGTCGCGGCGAGCATCCTGATCCTGGCCCTGCTGGTGCGTCGTGCGCACCGCCGGTCGGTCGATGTCGTCTACGCGGTCGGTGGCGCGGGCATGGCTGTCGTCGGCCCGCTGATCTGGGCGCCCGCGCTCGACATCACCGGCGCGCCACCGGTGAACGCCCTGGCCATCCTCGGCCTCGCCATGCTGCTCATCGGACTGGGTGACATGCGCGGCGCTCTCTGGGTTCGGCCGCGCCCATCGGCTGCCGCGGGAGCGGCGAAGGGGATGCCGCATGTCCAGTCATAGGCAGCGGACGGTGGCGGCCATCCTGGGGGCCGCCGTGGTGTTGCTCGTGGCCGGGTGGTTCGACACCGTCCTGATGGCGGCGGTCCAGCGAACCGAGGCGGCGACCTTCGACATCACGCAGACTGCCACAGTCCTGCCGGTCGGCTACGTGTTGATCGCGGCCGCCGTCCTTGCCGTCCTGGTGCTTGCTCGTCGGGCGGACAGTCGGCTAGTGGATCTCGTCTACGCGGTGGCCGGCGGGTTCCTGACCTTGCTCTTCACTCTGGTCTGGACCCTGGCAGCCACAATCAACGGCGCGCCACCGGTGCTGCCTGACCCGCTCGCCTCGTTCATCGACCAGGCGTACACGACTGCGGAAACGGGTCCCCTCGATGCCGTCGCCATCATCGGCGCCGCGATGCTCGTGGTCGGGCTCACCGATCTTGGCCTCGCCCTCCGAGGCAGACGGACGCCAGAGGTAAGCCTGGCGCCGGCCGCGGAGGCGCCTGGATCGATGCCCGTCGCCCCGCAGGACACTCCAGCCTGAGGCGATCATGGTGGACGTCATCCGGACCATCGACCTGTACGGTCCGTTCTGGCTCCTCTCGTCCGTCTGGATCGTGCTCGCCGGGGGCGTGGCGCTGCTGGCCGGTCGGCGCGGCCTCAACCCCTTCCTCTGGTTCGTGGTCGGGCTCGTCGCCTCGCCGCTGGCGACGCTGATCCTGCTGGCGCTCATCACGCCGCGTGGGGGCGGCCACCCGCCCGCCTAGTCAGCCGCAGGTGCGCGTCCGGGCGGCCGCCCCGCCCAGCGACGGTCTCCTATGGGCAGAACGGGCTTGGCGGCACGTGGTCGCGGTCCACGGAGGTGATCCCACCGTCGGCTGTGATGACGATGATGAGTTCCGCCTGTGGACCCTCCGCGGGGGCTTGGAGGATGAACGAACGGCTCGTGGTGGCACTGCCGATCGTGATCGCCTGGTCGCCCGCCCCGAAGGACCTGACATATGAGCCGCACGGCCCGATCGGCTCGGTCCCAGTGGCCCCGAACAGCGGCATGCCCAGGAGGCCCGGGGACTGCCAGTGGAAGGACGCTGAAGCGCGGCTCAGGTTCACCGCCTCGACGACGCCGTTGGTCGGCGCTCCACCGACCCCGCACCCAAGGAGCGACGCGACCGACGCGCCCAGGAGGATCAGGGGCCACCGTCGCCGGATCACCGTATGCCCGTGTCATACACGAGGTCCACGTGTGCCGTCGCGCCGGAGAATGCCAGCGTCACGGTGACCGAGGCCGGCACGCCCATCAAGCCGGTGACCGGGAGGGCCGTGATGACGAACGTGCCTGTCTCTCCCACCTTCAGGAGGTACGTGCCGTCTGCGGCGGAGGTGGCGCGCCCGACGGACTGACCGGTCGTGTCGGTGGCCACGATGACGGCGCCCGCCACCGGACGAGGCGCACACGCTGGGTCAGGTGGGTTCCGCTCGGCGGGACAGACCGGTCCCGCCGTGACGATGCCCGTCACGGTGGGCGGTGGTCCGGCGGGCGTGAGCGTCGGCGTCGGGCTGGATGACCCGCCGGGCGCAGTGCAGGCAAGGACCAGGGCTCCCAGCAGCACAAGCCGTACCAGCTTCATGCACTCAAGACGCCGCGGACACCGTCGGAGTTGCGCGAGATGAGGCGG
>DATBOX010000058.1:0-13350 GCA_036561685.1 Candidatus Limnocylindrales bacterium
GGCCTTGGCGCCGGTCCGGTCGGCAGCGGCTCCGGTGATCAGAACGGCGGCCCCGGCCAGCTCGCGCCGTTGCTGGCAGTGGCTCTCGCCGCGGCCGGTGGCTTCCTGCTCTTCGGCGCCTGGCGTCGCCGGCGCAAGCCGGGCGATGACTCGGACGCGCCGTTGCCGGTCGAGCCGGTCCCGCCGCCCGCCCCCGTTTCAGCGATCGTGACGCCGCCTCCGCCGACGCCCAAGGCCCCACGCGCCCCCAGGCTCATGCGGCCCAGCAAGCCGGTCGTGGATCAACTCGTACCCCAGCTCGCGCTGGCGCCTGCCGCGGCCCTTGGCCTGGAGGTGGTGACGCCGGACGAGGGGACCCTGCCTCGATGGCGTCGCCCTTCGCTGAAGGCGGCCCGCCTCCAGAGCGATCGGAAGCCGGTCGAGACCGTGCCGTTGGCCTTCGCTGGGGCCGCCATCGGCGCGACGACGGAGCGCCGTCGCGTGCGCTACGCGGTGGTGCCGCTACTTGACGCCCCGGACGAGATCCGCAGCACGGAGATCGGCCAGCTCCAGGAGGGCGACGAGGTCGAGCTGCTCAGCAGCGAGGGCCGGTGGATGCGCGTCCGTACGCCCGTCGGCACGATCGGCTGGGTCCACAAGACGACCCTGGCGCCGGTCGGGGCCTCGGCTCCCGCCGCCATGGCGAAGGACACCACCGTCGACGACGACGTTGAGATGGATGGATCCGGGCTGCTCGACGAAGCGATCCTGCGGGCGTCGGCCATCAAGCTGGTGCCGCAACCGGTGTCCGAGCCGGCCCCCAAACCGCGCCGCGCCCCGCGCCGGTCACGAGGCACGGCCTCCGCGGGCTGACCCCTCAGAAGGCCGCCAGTTCGCGGATGGCGTCGGCGATCTGATCGGGACTGACCATGAACCAGTCCTCCAGCTTGTGGTTGTAGGGGACGCCCGGGACGTCGGGCCCCGCGACCCGCACCACTGGTCCGTCGAGGTATTCGAAGGCTTCCTCGGCCACGATGGCGGCCACTTCCGCCCCATAACCGCCGAAGCGATTGTCCTCGTAGACGATCACGCACTTGCCGGTCTTGCGCACCGACCCCAGGACCGTCTCGCGATCGAGCGGGCGCAGGGTCCGCAGGTCGATGACTTCGACGCTGATGCCGTCGGCCTCCACCAGCTCGGCCGCCTCCAGGCTGTAATGGGCCATGAGGCCGTAGGCGATGACCGTGACGTGGTCGCCCGGCCGGGTCACATGGGCCTGGCCGAGGGGCACGACGTAGTCGGTGTCGGGCACCTCCCCGCGCACCGAGCGGTACAGCTTCTTGTGCTCGAAGAAGAGGACCGGGTCGGGGTCGCGGATGCTGCTGCGGAGGAGGCCGCGCGCGTCATACGGCGTCGACGGCACGACCACCTTGAGGCCCGGCACGTGCGCGAAGAAGGCCTCCACCGACTGGCTGTGGTAGAGCGCGCCGTGGACCCCTCCGCCGAAGGGCGCCCGGATGGTGATGGGGCATTCGAACGTGCCGTTGGAGCGATAGCGCAGGCGGGCCGCCTCACTGACGATCTGGTTGAAGGCGGGGAAGATGAAGTCGGCGAACTGGATCTCCGGCACCGGCCGCAGGCCGTTGACGGCCGCGCCGATGGAGGCCCCCACGATGAGCGACTCGGTCAGCGGCGTGTCGATCACCCGCGCGCCGCCGAACTCGGCGAAGAGCCCGTCCGTGGCCAGGAAGACGCCACCCTTCACGCCCACGTCCTCGCCCAGGACGATCATCGTCTCGTCACGCCGCATCTCGTCGGCGAGCGTCTCGCGGATCGCGTCAAGCAGCGTCCGGACGGCCATCAGGCGCCCGCCCCCGACGCCGGCTCGTCGGCGTAGACGTAGCGCTCGGCAGTGGCGGGGTCTGGTTCCGGCTGCGCCTGGGCCCAGTCGGTGGCGTCCTCCACGGTCACCTTGATCTCGGCCTCCACCGCCGCCAGCTGCTCGTCATCCATGACGCCGGCGGCGAGGAGCTGCGCCCGGAAGCGGGGCAGCGGGTCGCGCGCCCGTTCCTGCTCCAACTCCTCGGCGCTGCGGTACTTGGTCTGCTGGTCGTCCGACGAATGGGCCGTCAGGCGCATGACCTTGGCCTCGATGAGCGTCGGCCCCTCGCCGCGACGAGCGCGGTCGATCGCCTCGTGCCCCGCGCGGTAGCAGGCCAGCACGTCTCCGCCGTCGACGACCACACCGGGCATGGCGTACCCCGCTGCCCGCATGGCGATGTCCGGCACGGCCGACTCGAGGGCCATCGGCACGCTGATGGCGTAGCCGTTGTTCTCCACCACGAAGACGACCGGCAGGTGGTGGATGCCGGCGAAGTTGAGGCCCTCGTGGAAGTCACCCTGGTTGCTGGACCCTTCCCCCAGCGACGTCAGGGCCACCTGGTCGGTGCCGCGGATCTGTGCCGCGAGGGCGATGCCAACGGCATGCAGCAGTTGGGTGGCCACCGGCGAACTCGTGGACAGGACGTTGTGGATGGCCGCCCCGTAGTGGCCGGGCATCTGGCGTCCGCCGGAGCTGACGTCGTTGGCGCGAGCGAACTGGGCGGTCATGATGTCGCGCGGGCTCATGCCGAAAGTGATGCAGGCGGCCACCGACCGATAGAACGGCACGAGCCAGTCATGGCCCTTGCGCAGGTCGTAGCAGAGACCGACCTGGGCCCCCTCGTGGCCCTGGCCGCTGATCACGAACGGCACCATGCCCGCGCGGTTGAGGACCCACATCCGCTCGTCCGTGGCCCGCGCCAGGGCGACCAGGCGGTACATGTCGCGCAGCTGCTCGGGCTGCAGGCCCACCTGGGCCGCCAGATCCTGCGCCGCCGAACCGGCCGCCCCGCGCGTCCTGGTCGTCATGCGGCCGCCGCCCTCCTGCTCAGAAGTTGATAGCCCAGCCGTCGACCAGCGTCGCGGCCTCCCCCAACGCCTCGGAGAGCGTCGGGTGCGGGTGGACGGCGGCGCCGACCTCCCAGGCGGTCGCCTCCAGGAGCATCGCCGCGCTGGCCTCGGCGATCAGGTCGGTCACGTGCGGGCCGATCATGTGCACGCCCAGCACGACGTCCGTGTCGCGGTCGGCGATGACCTTGACGAAGCCTTCGTAGTCGCCGCCGATGAGCGCCTTGCCGTTGGCCAGCCAGGGGAACTTGCCGGTCTTGAAGGCGATGCCGTCGCGCTCGCAGTCCTGCTCGCTGCGGCCGATCGAGGCGATCTGGGGCCGCGAGTAGGTGGCGCGCGGCATCTTGAGGTAGTCGACCGGCTCGGCCTCCGTGTTGCTGATGGCGCCGACGGCGGCCAGGCCCTCGTGGGCGGCGACATGCGCCAGCCATAGCCCGCCGATGATGTCGCCGATCGCATAGAGGTGCGGCTCGGCGGTGCGCATCGTGCGCAGGTCGACCTGCACGACGCCCTTCTCCACCTTGGCGCGCGTCGTCTCCAGGCCCACGTCCTCCACGTTGGCCGCTCGGCCGGTCGCCACCAGCATCTGCTCAGCGCGCAGCTCCGCCGGCGGCTCGCCCTCCGGGCCTACCATCAGGCACACGCCCTGCTTGGTGACCTCCACCTTGGCCGTGTCGAAGCGGGCGCTGGTCATGACGTCGATGCCCCGCCGTTTGAAGCTGCGCTCCAGCTCCTTGCCGATCTCGCGATCCTCCAGGGGCACGAGACTGGGCAGGTACTCCAGGACCGTCACCTTGGTGCCCATGTCGGCGTAGTAGCTGGCGAATTCGACGCCCACGGCCCCGCCGCCCACCACGATGAGGCTGGCCGGCAGCTTGTCACTCCTGAGGATGTCGTCGCTGGTGACGATGGCCGTGCCGTCGGGGACGAGCCCGGGGAGGCTCTTGACGCGGCTGCCGCTCGCCAGGATCACGTCCGTGGCATCCAGCGATCGCGAGCCGGCCGGCTTGCCATCGTCGTCGAGCAACTCGACCTCCACGACCTTGTGGCCCTTGAGGCGGGCCTGGCCGTGGATGTACTCGACCTTGTACTTCTTGACCAGCGACTGGAGGCCCTTGTGCATCCGGTCGACGACGGCCTGGCGGCGTTTGGCGATGACGGCCGCGTCGATGCTCAGGGGGCCGGTCGTGATGCCAAACTCTTGAGCCCGCTTCGTGCGGTCATAGAGATCCGCCGACTCGAGCATGCACTTGGTGGGGATGCAGCCGATGTGGAGGCACGTCCCGCCGATCTTGTAGCGATCGATGAGGGCGACGCGCATGCCCAGCTGGGCCGCGCGGAACGCCGCGGCGTACCCTCCCGTGCCCGCCCCCAGGACGACCAGGTCGAAGCTATTCGACGAGCCCACGGCCACGGGTCAGCGGCCTCGCCGAAGTGGGGGGTTCACCGGCCGATGGTACGGCGGGCGCCCGGGGGTCGCAACCGGACCTACCGCCGGTCCAGGCCGGCCCGGACGGCCTGGACGAGGATCACGACGGTGACGAGCACCAGTACGAGGATCATCACCGGCTGGAAGCCCAGGAGGTCATCGAAGCCCGGCACGAATACGCCAAGGGCCTGGGCGCCGAGCACGATGACGACGGCGATGGCCGCGGCGACCACCACGTCCCGGTCGCGCACGCGCCGCGAGGGATGCGCGTCGGGAGGCGGCAGGGGCCCGGGTTCGGGTGCGGTCACGCCGGATCTGCGGTGGCCGGGATGCCGATCGGCGCGACGAGGACGCGACCGGCGAGGGCACGTCCGATGCGGGTCTGGAGGCCGGCCTTGGGGCGGTGGAAGGTGATCGTCGCGTCCGCTCGCACGACGGGATCGGAGGGGCGTCCCGTCGTCAGGTCGACCGCGGTCGGCGTATCGACCGCCAGGACGGGCACCCCGGCGGCGCGAGCCAGCCCCACCAGCTCGACGGCGCTGCGGATCGGCTCTCGCAGGGCACCCTGCACGCCGGTCCCGAGCAGCGCGTCGATGACCAGGGCCGCCCGCTCGAGCCCCTGGTGGATGACGGCCACCTCGCGCGGCCCCGGGGCATGCTGCCGCTGCACGAGAGGCTCGTCGCCCAGCCGCTGCCAGTTGAGGCGCGCATCGGGCGTGTCGGGGCGTGCCTCCGCGGCGAGGAGCACGACGACGCTGCCGATGCCGGCACGGGCGAGGTAGCGAGCCGCCACGAACCCGTCACCACCGTTGTTGCCGGGGCCGGCCAGGATCAGGACACGGCCGTGGTGCCGCCGCTCCGTGGTGACCAGGAGCGCACGGGCCGCGGCGGCGACGGCGGCCCCGGCCTGCTCCATGAGGCGGGTGCCGGGAACGCCCTGGCGCTGCGCCCGTGCGTCCGCCCCGCGCATGGCCTCGGCCGAGATAGGTGTGCGCGCCGCGGTCGCGGCCCAGTGCTGGGCGAGCGCGGCCAGATCCACGTCCTGGCCCAGGAACGCGTCGTCCAGCGGCAGGGGTGTGTCCGCGCCCTGGGATGGACTGGGCAGGCGGATGGTCATCGCCGGTTCATCGTAGCGGCAGGCGTGCGCGACCGCCCTCGTCCAGTTCCACCAGCCCGTCGCGGGCGAGGGTCCGCAGCGCCGCGGCCACGGCCACCTCGTCGTGGACGCCCATCGCGCCGTCGATCGTCGTCCAGGCCCCGTCCGGCTGCTCGCGGAGGTGGGCCACGAGCCGGCCGCGGAGCCATCGCGGCGTGGCCTCGTAGGGGATGCTCGACTCAGCCACTCGACGGGAAGCGGGGGCGACGGGCGGCTGGGCGCCGGCGGCCGCGGCCGCGAAGGCGCAGTCCCGCGCCAGCGGGCAGCTGTCGCAGCGGGGCGCCCGGGGCCGGCAGAGGGTCGCCCCCACGTCCATCAGGGCGGCCGTCCAGTCGGCCGGGCGGTCCGTGGCCACGAGGGCATCGGCCAGCGCCTGCAGGTCGCGCGCGGGCAGGGGCTCGCCGGGGTCGCGCCGGCTGCCGTGGCCCACGGCGACGCGGCCGAGGACCCGACGCACGTTGGTGTCCACGGCACCCACCTGTTCCCCGAACGAGATGGCCGCCACCGCGCGGGCGGTGTAGGGGCCGATCCCCGGGAGAGCCTCCAGCTCCGCCACCGACCGGGGGAACGCGCCACCGTGCCGCTCCCCGATGGCGATCGCCGCGCGGCGCAGGTTCAGCGCCCGGCGGTTGTAGCCAAGGCCGGCCCACGCGCGCAGGACGTCGGCCGGGCTGGCGGCCGCAAGGTCGGCCACGGTCGGGAAGCGTTCCATGAAGGCGCGCCAGGCCCCCTCACCACGCGCCGCCTGCGTCTGCTGCAGGATCACCTCGGCCACCAGCACGGGGTACGGGTCACGCGGCCCGCGAAAGGCGAACGTCCGCCGCTGGGCGTCGTACCAGGCCAGGACCCGGCGCTGGATGGATCGGCGGCGGCGTCCGGTCAGTCGGTCGAAGGTGCGTGGGGCGCCCCGGGCAGCCAAGGCGACAAGAGCCATCCCCGACAGGATAGGTGGGTCCGCGTGGCGGGCCTAAGGCCCTCGCCTACCACCTCCAGTGCTGATCCCAGCACAAGGCCGATGGCTAAGGTCCGACCGGCTCCGGCCGAAGCTTCCTTGTCGCCCGCACCAGCGCCCCCATTCATGGATCTGGCCGAAGAGGGGCTTAAGCACGGCCCTATCGGGCGGTGCCCGCGGTCCGCCCGGGCTAAGCGCACCTGGTTGTGCTCGCAGTGACACTGGGGGTGCTGCGAGCGCGCCTTAGGGGCCAGGGGCCGCCGCAGCTTCGGGGTTGGCCGCCGCGCGGTCGCCGGGTAGGCTGGCACCCATGCCGAGCCGCGCCACGAGCCGCAGCAGCACGCCCGCCACGCCCATGCCCGATTTCGTGCCGCCGATGCTGGCCACGGGCGGGAGTCGGCCGTTCTCCGATCCAGGGTGGCTCTTCGAGTTGAAGTGGGACGGCTATCGCGTCGAGGCGGTGGTGCGCGACGGCCGTGCGCGCATCTGGACCCGCAATCGGCTCGACGCGGCGCGGTACTTCCCCGACCTCGCGGGGCCCGCGCCGTGGCTCGACGCGCAAGAGGCGATCGTGGACGGCGAGGTGGTGGCGCTTGACGAACAAGGTCGACCCAACTTCAGCCTGCTGCAGGACCGAACCGGCGTCCGCGGTCCCGGGGCGGCGCGCGACCCGGACGGGCCTCGACCCACCGCCGACGCCCGGGCCGCCATCCCGTTGGTGTACCAGGTCTTTGACCTGCTCTGGCTCGATGGCCGCTCGATGCTGGACAGGCCGCTCGTCGAGCGCAAGGCGCGCCTCAAGGAGCTGCTGCATGACGATCCGATGGTGCGCTACGCGGCCCACGTCGAAACGGACGGCGAGGCCTTCTTCGAGGCGATCAAGAAACAGGGCCTGGAGGGCCTGATGGCCAAGCGCCAAGACAGCCGATACGAGCCGGGCAGGCGCAGCCGGGAGTGGCTCAAACTCAAGGCGCGCAAGGAACAGGAGCTGGTGATCGGCGGGTGGGAGCCAGGCCTGGGGTCGCACGCCGAGCTCGGCGCGGTGCTGGTCGGGGTGTACCGGGACGGCGAGCTGCGCTACGCGGGCGAGGTCGGCAGCGGCATGGACACCCGCGCCCGCACCGGCCTCCTGAAGCGCATGCGCGCCGCCGAGCTGTCCGACCCGCCGTTCGCCAACCCGCCGCGCCTGCGGAACATCCATTGGACCGAGCCATCCATCGTCATCCGGGCGGAGTTCACCGACTGGACCAGCGACGACCTGGTGCGCCAGTCGACCTTCAAGGGCCTCGATCCGACCAAGGAGCCACGCGACGTGGTTCGCGAGCCGTTGCCGGGCGAGGGGCCCCAGCCGCCACAGGCGAAGGCGGCGGGCGGCCCGTCGAGGAAGGCCGCGAAGGAGCCGCGGCCAGGTGAGAGGCCGCGGCCCGCTGCCAAGCCTCAGGGGGCGAGCCCTGCCGAGCTAGCGGCGCTGGACGCGTTGGGCAAGGCTGGGCCATGGTCGATCGGGGGCCGCACCGTCAGCCTGACCAACCTGGACAAGCCCCTGTTCCCGCAGGTCGGGCTGACCAAGCGCGACCTCGTCCGTTACTACGTGACGGTCGCACCCGTGCTGCTGCCCCATCTGCGTGATCGCGGGCTGACGCTCGACCGCTGGCCCGACGGACCGGCCGGGCCCCACTTCTGGCACAAGGAGATCCCCACTTACGCGCCCGACTGGGTCGGCCGCTGGCACTACGAGTCGAGCGAGCCCGACCAGTCGCACACCTACATCGTGGCCGACGAGGTTGCCACGCTGGCCTTCCTGGCCAACCAGGCGGCCATCGACCTGCACCCCTGGACGTCACGGACCGAGGCGCCGCACCGGCCCACGTACGCCCTGATCGACATCGACCCCGGGCCGCGCACGACGTTCGACGAGGTGCTGGTCATCGCTCGCCTGTACCGGACCGCGCTCGAGCATCTGGGCGTGCGCGCCTACCCCAAGGTGACCGGCAAGCGCGGCCTGCAGATCTGGGTGCCGGTGGAGCCGCGCTACGAGTTCCGCGAGACGGCGGCCTGGGTGGAGGGCCTCTCCCGCGCGGTCGGGGCCATCGTGCCGGAGCTGGTCAGCTGGCAATGGTCGGTCAAGGGCCGCGGCGGCCTGGCCCGCCTGGACTACACGCAGAACGCCTCCAACAAGACGCTCGTCGCCCCGTACGCCGTGCGGCCGCTGGGCAACGCGCCGGTGTCGGCTCCCATCACGTGGGCCGAGCTCGACGAGCCGGGGCTGCGCCCCGACCGCTGGACGATCGCCACCATGCCGGCCCGCGTCGAGCAGGTGGGCGACCTGTTCGCGGGGGCCCTGACGTACGACCAGGTGCTGCCGAACCTCTGACTGGGAGGCGTTGCGCGGAGGCCCCAAAACCGCCCGTCGAGGCCCGAACCGGGACCCTCGGCGGGGTCGAGCCGACGACCGGCCCATGGTCGGGCGCGGGTCGATGGGCCATCCTCCGACCGTGCTCCTGAAACGGCGCGATGGCGCCACCACCGAGGCTCCCCCTGCCCTGGACCGGCTGCCCGTCTGCCTCCAGTGCGGCCTCGAGTCGAACCGCCTGGAGGCCACCTTCTGCCGTCGCTGCGGGCTGCCCTACGGCGCCGCGCCGGCCGCTTTCGCGGACCTGCCGAGCTGTCCGATCTGCTATGCCGAGGCGGATGCCGACGGTCGCTTCGCCTCGCAGGCGATGCCCGGCCGCCGGCTCGGCCTGCCCGACCACCAGCGCGAACACGAGCGCTTCCCGGTCGGCGATGACGACTGGCTGGAGGCGCAGCGCGAAGGCGACCGCATCCGCGTCGGCCGCTGGTGGGCCTCGTTCGACCAGGTCCGGCGCTACCTCGTCACGGGCGCCGTGGAGGCCGGTCGCGGCCGCCAGCTGGCCCACGATGCGATCGCCACCGCCATGACGCAGCTGTCACGCTGGGGCGCCAACGCAGTGATCATGGGCGACCAGCCGGACTGGCAGGCCGCGCGCGCCGCCGTGGCCGAGATCCGGGAGCGCTACCACCGCTCCTGAGCCGGCTGGCCGCTATGGACCGGTCGGCGACGCACCCAGGGTCGGCGAGGGGCTGGGGGTCGGCGAGGGCTTCGCGGTCGGCTTCGGGGTGGGCCTGGGTGTCGGCGCCGGGGCACATGTGCCAACGCCGGATCCGCCACCACCCGACGACGGCGGCGGCGCCAGGTAGGCCGTGGCGGGAAGCGTCCCCGCGGGCGGGAAGATCCTGGCCGACAGGGCCCGGATCGCCACGAGGTCGGGGATCTGGATCGAGCCACGGGCGTCGAAGCCCGGTTCCACGTACGGGTGGCCGATGACCGTCCGGTAGGTCTGGGCTCGGCCGACCTGCACCATGGTGTCGGCCAGGCCCGGCAGCAGCCCGCGCGGGACGTTGGTGATGATGGTGCCGGTGAGCGCCTTGAGCAGGCCCACCGGATCGTTCAGGAACCGGCCGTGGACGATCGCGTCGCGGATCCCCGAGAGGACCTCCTGCTGGCGCGCCGCGCGGGTGAAATCCGACTCCCCGGAGGCCTTGCGCACGCGGGCGTAGGCCAGGGCCTGGTCGCCGTTGAGGTGATGGTGCCCGGCCGAGATGGAGAAGCCGTTGGTGAAGCCGTACTCGTTGTAGGTGGGGTCGCAGAAGGCATGGGCCACGTTGACATCCACCCCGCCGAGCTTGTTGACGACGTTGACGAAGCCCTGCAGGTTGACCTGCGCGTAGTAGTCGATCTTGAGGTTCAACAGCGTCCCCAGGGCGCCCATCAGCACGTCGTGCCCATCGCCGTTCGAGCCGGGGAACTCGGCCTTGTGGAGGCGGGAGAAGGCGAGCAGCCCGTTGATCTTGGGCTTGAAGACGCGCCCATCGGGGAGCGGCACGTTGACCGTGTCACGGGCGACCGAGACCATCGAGACGGTCCTGGTGACCGGATCCAGCGACGCCACGATCAGCGTGTCGGTGAGGTACGTGTTACGGCCGACCCCGCTGTCAACGCCGATGAGGAGCACGTTGAGGCGCGGCGGACCACTGGGCGACGGCTCGGGCGACGGCGAGACGGTCGGAGGAGCCGTGAGGAAGTCGCTGGGGTCGGGTGACGCCGGGGCGTCGCTGGGCTGCCAAGCGCCGGCCGTGCCCGGGTCGGTCACGAAGATGGAGTCGGCCGTCTCGCGGGCGACCTCGGTGACGTAGCCGGCGTACGCCTGGGGCACGATCAGGAGCAGGGCCAGGGCCACGATCGGCAGCGCTTCCCAGCGCTGGAAGCGGAGCGACCGGCCCCGCACGAGCAGGTCGCCCGTGGCCAGGACCCGCCAGACCAGCAGCGCCGCCTGGAGGGCGAGGAGCAGCCAGATGACCGTGGGGTCGAGGAGTTCGGCGGCGAGTTCGGCAGGGGTCGTCGTGATGGCCACGTACAGGGTGAAGAGGGCTGCCGCCAGCATGGGCAGGCCAAAGAGCGCCGCCCGCCGGTAGCGGCGCACGACCAGCTGGCCGACACCGGGCACGAGCGCGCTCAGCAGCGCCGGCACATACCGGGTGCGCCAGGAGGAGCCGACGGGACCAGAGGCGGGCGCGAAGGATGCATCGGGCGCGGGCGTTCCGGCGGACGGCACAGGGGTCCCGTCCGGTGGGTCGGTCGGCAGCACGGCGGCAGCCTAGCAGGTCGAGCACGAGGGACCGGGGGCGGACTTCCCCGCTCCAGCGCGTTCCGCTAGGCTCACCGTCTTGATCTGTTCCACCTGCGGCGCGGAGAACAAGCCGGGCAGACGGTTCTGCCTGGAGTGTGCCGCGCCGCTGGAGATCATCTGCCCGTCGTGCGGGGCGGCCAACGAGCCCGTTGCCAAGTTCTGCGGGTCGTGTGCCAGCCCGCTGGGCGCACCGGGGCCAGGACCGGCGACCGCGGTGGTCCCGGCCGTCGCCGAGCGGCGCCTCGTCTCGGTCCTCTTCGCCGACCTGGTCGGCTTCACGCCGTACGCCGAGAAACGCGACGCGGAGGACGTGCGCGACACGCTCGACCGCTACTTCGCGCGCGCATCCGAGGTCATCGGTCGGTACGGCGGCACGGTCGAGAAGTTCATCGGCGACGCCGTGATGGCCGTATGGGGCGCGCCGACGGCGCACGAAGATGACGCCGAGCGAGCCGTGCGGGCTGCCCTGGAGCTGATCGACACGGTCCGCCAGCTGGGGCCAGGGATCCAGGCACGGGCCGGCGTGATCACGGGCGAGGCGGCGGTCACCGTCGGGGCCACGAGTCAGGGCCTCGTGGCCGGGGACATCGTCAACACCGCCAGCCGCCTCCAGGGCGCCGCCCAGCCGGGCACTGTGCTGGTCGGCGAGGCGACGCAGCGGGCGGCCGGCAAGGCCATCGTCTTCGAGGCGGCCGGCGATCAGGCGCTCAAGGGCAAGGAGGCACCGGTCGCGGCCTGGCGAGCGCTGCGCGTGGTCGCCGAACGCGGCGGGCGCAACAGAAGCGACACGCTCGAGGCACCCTTCGTCGGCCGCGACGACGAGCTTCGCCTCCTCAAGGACCTCTTCCACGCCACGACCCGCGAGGGCCGGGCGCGCCTCGTGAGCGTCATCGGGCCGGCGGGCATCGGCAAGACCCGCCTCGCGTGGGAGTTCCTCAAGTACGTCGACGGGCTGGTCGAGCCGGTCTGGTGGCACGACGGGCGGTCGCCCGCCTACGGCGATGGCATCAGCTTCTGGGCTCTTGGCGAGATGGTGCGCGGGCGAGCCCAGCTGGCCGAGGGCGATGACGAGACGACCACGCGCGCCAAGATCGCCACCCTCCTGGCCCAGCACGTCCCCGACGAGGATGAGCGGCGCTGGGTGGAGGCCGCCCTGCTGACGCTGCTGGGGGTGGACGCCGGTGCGGCATCGGAGGAACTGTTCGCCGCGTGGCGCACGTTCTTCGAGCGTCTCGCGGCGAGCGCGCCCGTGGTGCTGGTCTTCGAGGACTTCCATTTCGCCGACTCCGGCCTGCTGGACTTCGTGGACCACCTCCTCG
The DNA here is from genome assembly GCA_036561685.1 of Candidatus Limnocylindrales bacterium. Lineage (GTDB taxonomy): Bacteria > Chloroflexota > Limnocylindria > Limnocylindrales > CSP1-4 > DASPUH01. Next base: position 12,494 of record DATBOX010000058.1, read on the forward strand.
AGTGGGGTCGCAACGCGCCGATCTACGTCCTCACGCTGGCGCGACCCGACCTCGTGGACAAGCGACCCGAGTGGGGCGCCGGCAAGCGCAACTTCGTGGCCCTCGCCCTGGATCCGCTGAGCCCGCAGGCGATGCGCGAGCTGCTGGCGGGACTCGTCCCCGGGCTGCCGGAGACCGCCGCCGATGCGATCGTGGCGCGGGCCGACGGTATCCCCCTCTACGCCGTCGAGACGGTCCGCATGCTCCTGGCCCGGGGACTGCTCGCGGTGGTCGATGGCACCTACAGGCCGACGGGCGACCTGACGAAGCTGGACGTGCCCGAGACCCTGGTGGCGCTCATCGCCAGCCGGCTTGACGCCCTGCCGGCCGAGGAGCGGGCCCTGATCGCCGATGCCGCTGTCCTTGGCCAGAGCTTCACCTCGGAAGGACTGGCTGCCGTGTCCGGCGCATCCACCGGTTCGCTCGAGCTGCGGCTGCGCGCCCTGGTACGGCGTGAGCTGCTCCGCCTGGAGGCCAATCCCCGGTCACCCGAGCATGGCAACTACTCGTTCGTCCAGGCGCTCATCCGTGAGGTCGCCTACGGAACCCTGGCCCGGCCGGAACGCAAGGCCCGCCACCTGGCGGCCGCTCGCTGGTTCGAGGCCCTGGGCGACGACGAGCTCGCGGGCGCCCTCGCCGGCCACTATGTCGCGGCGCTGCGCAACAGCCCGGAGGGGCCCGAGGCGGATGCGCTGGCGACACAGGCACGCCTGACGCTGCGTGGGGCGGCCGACCGCGCGGGGTCGCTTGGGTCACATGCCCAGGAGCTGGGGTTCCTGGAGCAGGCGCTCGAGCTGGCGGTCGACCCGGCGGACCGC
>DATBOX010000059.1:0-8553 GCA_036561685.1 Candidatus Limnocylindrales bacterium
GAGACAGCCAGGTAGACGTGGCCGGCGGCGCAGTCCCAGCTCAGCTCCGTGGCGAGCCAACGACCGTGGGGTGCATCCCACACCACGTGGGGATCGGAGTCGCCCTGCTGGCCGCCCAGCTCGGCGAAGAAGGTGGGGAACGTGGTCGTCTTCAGCGTCGTGCCCGACCGCGTCGAGACCCGGATGGCCAGGTTGACGGCCTGGACGACGTCGCTCCCGTTCACGGCGACCCACGGATCCGGCGGCTCAGTGCAGGTCGTTGGCACGATGGTGCAGTGGCCCAGACCGGCGAATCCGCCGCTCGACTGCAGGTCAGCGGGGCTCGCGACGCCCTGCGGCGGCTGACGAGCCACGGTCGGGCTGTGCGCCGCGGCGGGCCATGGGCTCAGGGCCAGCGTGTGACGGGGAGCGGGGCCCGGCGCCACGGCGGTCCCCGTGGATGACGACAGGTCGTCGGTGCCCCCCGTGACGGAACTGGCCGCCGATGACACCATCTGGAAGCCGGCCGGCGCGGAGAGCGACCCGTTCGTGGCGGTCCGATCCGCAGCCACCATCGGGCGGGCCGCCACGACCGCCACGAGGACGATCGCCACCGCAGCCGCGCTCAGCAGTATCCGCAACCGATTCCCTCCCGGCGTCTCCGGAGTCTACGCCGGGGCGTCGCGGCTGCGGCAGCCATGCGTTGCCGACTGACACCGCGCCGGCTGGTGCGGCAAAGGTCAGGGTACGTTCGGGTCGGTCAGGCGCGCATGATGGTCGTGAGGCGCGTGATCCCTGCCGTATCCGCGGTGCGGTCGCGAGGCCTCTTGACGTGCCGGAGGCGGCCACCAATGGAACGAGACCTTCTTGATCGAGTCGGCTGGGTCCACGAGGCCGAGGATCGACTACGGGCCACGACCCCGCACACAGCGGAGTGGCGCAACGCCCAACGCGAGACCGTGCGCGCGCGCGCCGACTACTGGGCGGCAAGCAGCGAGCTCTGGGACCTCAACCATCAGCGCGCGGCGGAGTCGCCCCGAGCACGCCGACCTGCTTAGGCCCATCGGGATCGAGCATTGCCTGGTGCCCCCAAGGGGGCTCAAGCACCCCGGCCACCTCGGCAGTTCAGAAGGAGCGACCGGGCTCCTGGGAAGCGGCCGGGAACGACAGGTGCGATTGGACGATCTTCCAAGCCTGGCCCTGGAGCGTTGCGACCCCCGTCAGCCGTATCGCGGACTCGAAGACGTCGTTGGCAACACGCGCCCTGACGGTGCCTTTGGCGGCAAACCAGGCCACGCCTTGGCCACCGCCGACGTGCAGGTCGTGATACTCGAGGGATAAGTCATCCGCCTGGCCGAAGTCCCGCTCGGTCTGCACCCGAACCTCGCTCGCCCCCACGCGCCACTCGTCCGCACCCGTGCCTACGAGCACCCCGTCCGGGCCGCCGTCGAAGCAGTCGAGGACCCCCTGGAGGTCTTTCGCTGTGTACGCGGCAACGAATCGGTCGAGCATTCGACGCATCGCCGCCACGGTCTCTTGAGACGCTGCCATGACTCGACCTCCGGCTGGACTCGCGCCGGCCGCATGACCGGCTGGAGGATGTCCACTCTACCGCCCGGCGCGTGGCGCCTCGGGCGACAGGCGCTGCAGCCGGGCCCGGGCGGCGTCAAGCAGTTCGTTGACGGTCAGTCGCGCGCTGTTCATTGGACTCTGGTTCTTGGCCATAGGGGTTGCGCATCGTGACACCGAACAGTCGTCGAGGGAGCGGGCCTTCCTCGTAATCGGCTATCTCGAGCAACTCGAAGCCTGATGCCAACCGCTCGACTAACGACCGGTCGAAGAAGTGCACGACAAAGCCGCCCACCTCGTACCGGTCATCGCCTCGGTCGATGCCGGCGCGGTAGTGTGAGTCGGCGGTGTTCCGCACCGTGTAGGCGAGGAGCCCGCCTGGGCGCAGGACGCGGTGGATCTCGCCGACCAGGCGCTCGATCTCGCCTGTCGTCAGGTTCATCGATAGGAGCATGTGCGCGTAGGCGCCGTCGAAAGTGCCATCAGCCAACGGCAAGGGCTCGCGCACATCAGCCACCACGGGGTCGACGGTCCCCGGCAAGTCGGCCGCCGCGGCCTTGTCCACGATCTGGGCCAACCCCGGCGCGGCGTAGTCGAGCGCTGTGACGCGCAACCCGGCGGCAGCAAAAAGGAGCGTGTCGCGGCCCTGTCCCGCGCCCAGCTCAAGAACCTCCGTGGCGCCCGCAGCGGTGAACCGCGCTAGGGCGGCCCGGCCCGGCTCACTCGGCTCGCCGCCCAGGAACTCTGGGCGCATGGTGAAGGTGCGGCTCCACTGCGCCTGCTGGTCGTCGGTCACGAGCAGATCATGTGAAGCCTCGATGGGATCGAGCGAAGGACCGAGCGTAGCGGAAGCCAGCTGCCGGAGCGACGACGATCTGCGCAGTACCGGACAGGCGTTGCGGCGCCGCGAAGCGCTGTACGCCGGCCTCCCGTCCCGCCGCCATGAGCTCGTCGGTGCCCCCCATTGCCGGGCGCGGAGTGCGCGATCGTCGCCAACGTCCTAGGTGTCCCTGTTCCGCATCAGGGCGGCAAGCCCCCGGGTCGACGACGAGCTCTCGATGATCGTGACGAGCCCGAGCGTCAGCGGCACCGCGAGGAGCGCCCCAGCCGGCCCGAAGATCCAGGCCCACGCAATCACGGAAACGAACACCACGAGGGGGCTGAGGTTGAGCTCCGCACCCATGACGATCGGCTGCAGAACGTTATCCTGGATGAGGTTGACCACCGTATAGCCGGCGACGACCACGATCGCCGCGGCCACACCCGCGTCAAGGAGCGCGAGCAGCGTGGGCGGGACGAGGGCCAGGATCACGCCGACGTTCGGCACGAAGCTCGCAGCGAACACCAGGAACGCCCACAGCGCTGGCAGGGGCACGCCGAGGACGACGAGAGCGCGAATATCAGGACCGCGGCAAACATCCCCAGGAGGGCTCGAACGACGAGGTAGCGCCGAAGGTCGGCCCCGAAGCGCTCGATGCTCCCGAAGAGGACATGGTCGCGCCCGAGGGCTCGTTCGGTCCGAGACCGTAACGAGGCGGCGCCGACGAGTGCGTACACCATCGTGAGCCCGAGCACCATGACCGCCAGGCCCGCGCTCGATACCGCAGACGCGACCGACCGGACAAGCGTCGCGATCTGCTCGGGAGCGACGATGGAGAGCAGCGCCTCTTGGTCCGTTGTGATCCCGAGCTGGGTCAAGAAGGCGCGCAGGGTGTCGATGGTCGCGGTCAGCCGCGCTTCGTAGCTTGGGAGCAAGACGATCAGTTCGCCGACCGAGATCGCGATGATCGCCGCGCTGGCCAGCACGACGCCGAGGATCGCGAGAACCGTCAGCGCCAGCGCGAGCCAATGGGGGACGTGCCGCTGCTCGAGGGCAGCGACCAGCGGCCACGCCACGAGGGCGAAAAAGCCGCCGAACAAGAGCGGCACGAGGAGCGACGCGAGCTCCCGGAGCAGCACCGCAGTGGCGAGCATGAGCGCGAGCACGGCGATGCCGCGGACCGGTTGCGGTAGGAGTCGCTCGGGGCCGTCGATGACGGCAACGCCACGAGGGCCATCGACCATTCCAGAACGTGGAGCGTGAGCCGTCAAGCGAGTGGTCACGGGCAGCCTCGAGCGCGTACGCCGAAAGGGTCTCGTCACTCGTGATGCGCGGGCCGCGGACCGGGCACGACCACGTGCCGGGATGTCGAAACGACGGCGGAGGACTACTCCCCTTCGCTCGATCAATCGTATCGCCAGCCGCGCTCGCGCCCGCCTGCCGCAAGAACCGCCTCGGACGGGCCTTTCGGCATGTTCGCCCACCCGCCGATCCGCCCGGACACGGTTCCACTGCCTCCGATCCGCTGGAGACACCCGTGCCCCCGATGGGCGTTCGGTGAGTCCGGAGGTCCCGGTCGATAGGACCCGAACGGCTCTGGCGGCGTCGTGAGGATGACGCCATCCTGCCGGTACGCAAGTGTTTCGACCGTGTCTGAAAGGAGGACTCGGCATGGATGTCGCAGTCGCGCTCGGGCTCGGAGGTGCCATCGTTCTGATCGTCGGAGCGATCGTGTTCGGCCTCGCGACACAATTCGTGGGGGAGCCCCGGGCCGGGTATGAGTGGGTCGTCAGCGGTCTCGGTGCAGGCATCGGCGCATTCGTGGCCAGCGAGTTCGTCATCGACTGGCGGGCGTTCGGTCCCGTCTGGGATGGGCTCGCACTGGCGCCGGCGCTCATCGGCGGTCTCGTTCTGGGAGTCGTGGTCGAGGTCGCGACCCGGCTCGTTACAGGCGGCTCGTACCTGCACCGGCCGATGTCCGCTTGATCTACCACCCTGCATCGCAGGATGGCCCGTAGCGGACGCCACGTCGACCCGCTGGCTTCCACCCCAGCGGGTCGACCGCTGTCTGGCCCCCGGAGCCGCGGACCTTAACGTCGGCCGAACGAGCAGGATATCGCTGGCTCCCGGCTAGACTGTTCGGCAGGAGGCGCGGAATGGACGCTCTCGCCATCACCATCGCCGGGTTCACGTTTTCCGGGACGATGGCGCTCGTCGTCGCGATCATCGTGCTGGTGGTCATCGTCGGGGGCTGGTACCTCATGACGCAGCGACGGCGACGCTGAGGCCTCGACCCCGAACTCAAAGAGGCCAGGCTCCGCCCCGACCCACGGTGTCGAAGCGCCTGGTAGGCGTGGAACGTCTGAGCCGCGGAGTAGCGGTAGTCACGATCGGGTTCGTCATCGTCGTCGCGTGCGGCTGCACGAGCACCTCGACCCAGGCCGTGCCGACGCCGACCACCCGAGCGTCTCCCGCTGCACCGACCACGAGCCTGGCCCAGAGCCCGACCATCTTGCCGAGTGCGACGACAGCCCCGCCAGCGAGCTCATCCGTATCGCCGACGATGGATACGAGCGGCGCGCCGACCCGCCTCGTCATCGGATCGCTTCGGATCGACCTACCGGTCGTCCGGCTTCCAGCGAGCGGCATCCACTACTGCGGGGTAGCGCTCTGGTGGGCCTACCCCGGGTTCGTGACGCCGGGGCGGGCGGGCTCGGTGTACCTGTTGGCCCACTCGCGGGCGGGCATGTTCCTGCCGCTCCTCGACGCCTCTCTCGTCGACGGCGGCCGATCGCTCCTGGGCCTGACGGTGCAGCTCTACACGAGCGCCGACTGGGTCTTCACCTACCGTATCAGCGCCGTGCACCGCCACGTCACCCCGAGCGGCACGACTCGTCTGCGGGCGCCCCTCGCCGCGACCGACGCAGAACTGTGGCTGCAGACCTCCGAAGGGCCATCCACGACGTCGCCGTACCTCCAGGTCGCCTCGGGTCTGCTGGGCGGCGCACGGACCGATCACATCACGGCGAACCCGACGCCACGGCCGTACCTCTGCTAGCCATACGGGCACGATCGACCACCCGTGAAGAAGGGCCGCATCGACCTCTGCTACATCTCCGGTGGGAGCCCCGTCGTCTTCAACAACGGGGCGTCAGTCCGCCGCCAACATGCCGAGAGGCCCGATCCGCCGGCTTACCGCTACGGCGGGATCGGGCGTGCGCGTCAGACGACCGGTAGACGGCTAGTCACCGCCGTCCCCACCGCCGCCGTTGTCGCCACCACCGGCACCGTCGGACGGTTCCGGCTGCTCGGTCGGGTCAGGCTTGTCGGTACCCTCCGGCCGGTCGGTCGTTTCGGGCTTGTCGGTCGCCTCGGGCCCACCACATGGGCCGCTGTTCTCATGGGCGGCACCCTGGGCCGACTCGTGGTCCTGGCCGCATGACGGCCTGGGCTTGGCCGACTCACTGGGCTCCGGTTGTTCGGCCGGCTCCGCGGACTGACTCGGTTCGGCTGATTCGCTCGGCTCTGCCCACTCGGTCGGTTCGGCCGACTCGCTGGGTTCCGCCGATTCGGAACTCGTCACGTCGGCTGCCGGCCGGCCACTGAAGGCCTGGAAGCCGCCACTGCTTGCGAACGCCGCGCCAGCCAGCATCGCCAGGGCCACGATGGCCACGCCGGCGCTGCGACCGAGGCGCGTCCCCCGGATGCGATCTGCCATGTGTGGGCTACCTCATGAGGCGAGCGCCTTCCGTGACGGGCCCGCGTAGTAACCAAGAACGGGTAGAGGGGGTGATGGTTTCAGGGTTGGTGACCGGGCACACCGGACCTCCGTACCCATGCGACGGAACCGATGGGGTATGAAGACAGCGCGACCGGGTGCGTCGGCGGGACGCGGCAGGATCCATCGGGAACCTGGCATCGACCGGGTCGCTCGTGGCCCATGGCGCCGTCAGGTCGCCACGGGCCCTGGCTCACCCGAGCACGCGGAACAGGTTCTCCGTCATGATCGCGACACGCAGATCGACTGGTGTCGGCACACCGAGATAGCTCCGGACGCCGAAGCCATCGAGCGCCCATGACCATTGGAAGGTGCCTGCTGCAAACACCGTTGCGCCCGATGGGGCGACGTACATGGTCGCGTTATGGGTCGCCGGAACGGTCGTGCCGCCGCGCCCGACGATCGCGGTGACCGGGCTCCGCGCAAGGACCACGGTCCCCGGTCGTTCATACGCGGGGTAGAGCATGTCGAACTCCTGGCCGACGAGGTTCCGCAGGTGATCCCCGGTACGAAGGCCGGTCCCCGCGTAGACCCAGTGGTCCGCATTCGTGACCACCCAGTCGGCCGGCCGTGCGACCACGTGCCCATACATCTCGCCGATCACCCGCGCTTCGGGTTCGGAGACCGGGGGCTCGCGCCATTGGCAGGTAGTGAGCTCGGGGGCGGTGGCCATGAGGGGGTCCAGGTCCGGGATGCGATAACAGGTCATGCGCCGCGCTGGGCCCCGCAGGGAGGGACCGAGGCGCACCTGCCAGTACATCTCGTTGGCGGAGAGGAAACAGACGTTGGTGCCCGCCGCGATGACGCCCTCCAGCGCGTCGCGCATCGACCGCGACCAGTACTCATGGTGGCCGGCGAACACGACGAGCCGCCGGCCGTCGAGCAGCTCCGGATGCAGGTCCAGGTCGATGTCGGTCATGTACTCGACGTCATGGCCAGCCCGCTCCTGCCAGCGTACGAACTGGAGTTCCCACCGTTGCAGGAAGCCCGACCCGAGATCGTCGAGGTAGGGGCGGTCGAAGCTGACCTGCACTGCGGCGGTCGTGGCACCATCGGTGATGGGACCTGACGAGCTCCGTGGGTAGAGGCTCTTGCCGCCCCACGCGTTGTATGCCTGCCACGTCGCGGCAGCCGACACGAACAGGATCGGTGCAGCGGCCGTACTCGGGCGCACCACGAACGGGGCGTAGCCGGCGATCCCGCTGAGGGGGCGCAGGACGGCCACGTACATCCCGGATGGCCAATCGAACGGCACATCCAGCTCGAGGCCCGGCGGCCATGGCGCCTCATACAGCCCGGTTCCTGCGTCGGGCTGTTGGCGCTCGGCGCGATATGCCGGAAGGGCCCGGTCGACCCGCATCAGGCGTCCTCCTGTGCCGTCGTACCAGCCCAGTCGATACCACTCGACGTCGTAGGCGATGGGCGAGTCGACTGACAGCTGCAGGCGCTCGCCCGGACCCGCGGAGGTCCGATCGATGAAGGCTGTCGCAGTCGGCACCCCGACGCGCCCGATGTCCCACGCACGCGTACCTGGTCGGCTGTTCTCGGCGGCGGTGGGGTTTGACCTGCCACCTCCGGAGGCACCAGGCGCGGCGAGCGGGACCGACGCAGTCGGCGGCGGCGACGCGGGAAACCCCGAGGTCGGCGAGGCCGAGGCGGTCACGGCCTCGCTGGTCGATGGGGCGGGTGGTGGGCTGCACCCGGCAACGACGTAGGCTGCGAACGCACCCCCGACGATCTGCGCCGAGCCGACGAGCAGGCGGCGCCGTGATATCTGCTGGCTGGACTGATGAGGCGAATCTCGTTGGGCCTGTGGCCCGACTTCTGCACCCGCGATTCCGCGATCGGTCAAGGCGTCTCCGGTGGACGAGATGGCCGGTCAGTGGGCGGTGTCGGCGGCGGAGCCGTGGAGGCGACGGCGACGTCGTCGGCGAGGCCGGTCAGGCCTGCGCGGAACTCGCGGATCGTGCGACCGAGGGCGGCGCCGGCTTGCGGGAGCCGACTCGGTCCGAGGACGACGAGCGCCACGACGAGGACGATGACGAGGTGCAGCGGGGAGAGGTCACCCATGGTCGCGCGACGAATCGCCGTGCAGCCAGCGGGCCAATCCGCCACGGCGCACGGGCGGATAGCGCGTCCGCAGCGTGGCCGCGAGGTTCACGAGCGCCTCCGCCTCAGAAGCCCCACCGCCGCGGATCGGCAGGACCCGGATCGGTGGGCGGGCGACGGCCCATACGCTCCACACCCGGCGGTCCGGGTCGTACAGCGGTTCGTTGACGCGCCAGCCATCCGGCAGTGCGTCGCGCAGGATAGCCCGGGCCGCTTCGAGCTGACCCCCGTCCATGACGAGGCAGCCTACGCGGCCCGGGCCCTCAAGACGATTAGGGCGGCATTGAGAATCGGCAAC
>DATBOX010000060.1:0-10675 GCA_036561685.1 Candidatus Limnocylindrales bacterium
TAGTTCGTGAACGAGATCCAGTCCGCGTCCGTGTGATCCAGCTTGAACCACAGCACCGGCACTTCGGAGCGGCGCCCGTAGTCCGCCAGGAGGGTCGTCTTCCCGTAGCCGGCTTCGGCGATCACGAGCGTGAGGCGTTGCCTGGTGTTGTGCCGCAACCAATCGATCAGGCGTCCGCGCGTCAGCGTCTCGTCGCGCAGTAGCGGCGGCGTGATCTTGGTGCGCGAGATGGACCGGAAGCCTGCGGGCCCATCGCTCAGGGGCGCAGGCTCCGGCGGGGGCGCCGCTGGCGACGGCATGACCTGCACCACCGATCGGTCAGGGCTCCAGGCGGACGGCTGGGCGGCCGTTTCGAGGCGCCTGGCTGGCGGCACCAAGGCTACCGCGGGCCGTTCGACGGTGTCGAGAGGTGCAGTCCGGTGGGCATCGGGCATGTCGGCAGTCTGCCGAACGGCGATAACCAGCCGCTTAGCTGCGACTCAAACCTTCACCGCGAGAAGCGGTGCGCTGCGGCACCATCACGCGCCCGCTCCACGGCGCGCGAGACACTCAGGCTGGGGCCGACGCCGAGGCGGTGGCCATCCGGACCACGTCGAAGCAGGAGCTGCAGTACACCGGCCGGTCGTTGCGCGGTGCGAAAGGCACCATCGCCTGCTGACCGCACCTGGCGCAGACGGCCGCGTGGTACTCGCGAGCCGCACCGGCGGTGCGGTTCTGCTTGGCCACGGCGCGGCAGGACGTGCAGCGCTGCGGGTCGTTCTGGAGACCTTTGCTGGCAAAGAAGGTTTGCTCACCAGCGGAGAAGAGGAACGAATCCCCGCAGTCCCGGCAGGTGAGTGTCCGATCCTGGTACACCCTCGCCCGACCTCCCTCGGCGGCGGCACAGCCGTCGCGGTCCGTCCCGGTGCCGGGTCGGCGGGTCGGGCGCTCGCCCTCCATCGGTCGCGTCCGTGGCCACTGTCGTCCCTTGGCCGGATTGAGGCGCGACTATAGGCACGCCGCGCGAGCGTGCGCAAGATGGGAATCGCTACGCGTATTCCTCGGCGTACCGCTCCGAGTCGGCATAGCTGGTGAACCGCGTCTGGCCCTTCTTGAACCAGAGCTTGACTTCACCGGTCGGGCCGTTGCGGTGCTTGGCCAGCCGGAGGTTCACGATCTCGCCCTCGGCGTCGTTGTCCTCCGCGCCACGCTCCTTCTCCCGCCACAGGAACATGACCAGGTCGGCATCCTGTTCGATGCTGCCCGACTCGCGCAGGTCCGACAGGCGCGGCTCCTTTGACTCGCGCATCTCCGCCTGACGCGAGAGCTGCGACAGGGCCACGACCGGCACCTCCAGTTCGCGCGCGAGGGCCTTGAGACCGCGCGAGATCTCCGACACCTCCTGCACCCGGTTGGCGTCGCGGGACACGAAGTTGGACTGCATCAGCTGGAGGTAGTCGACGATGAGCATGTCCAGGCCCGACTCGGCCTGCAGGCGGCGGGCCTTGGTGCGCAGCTCCATGGTCGAGATGTTGGGCGTGTCGTCGATGAAGACGGGTGCCTCCGCGAGGGCGTTCATGGCCGGAGCCAGCCGGGTGAAGTCCATCTCCTCCAGGAAGCCCGTCCGCAGGCGCTGCGAGTTGATGTGAGCCACCGACGACAACAGACGGAGCACGAGCTGCTCCTTGCTCATCTCCAGGCTGAAGACGCCCACCGTCTTGCCCTCCGTGACGGAGGCGTACTCAGCGAGATTGAGGGCCAGGCTCGTCTTGCCCACGGACGGTCGTGAGGCGACGATCACGAGGTCCGACTTCTGGAGCCCTGTGGTCAGCGTGTCCAGGTCGCGGAAGCCGGTGCGCACGCCGCTGATCTCGCCCTTGTGCTCGTGGAGGTAGTCCAGGCGGTCGTACGCGGAGTGGAGCAGCGTGCGCAGCGGACTGAAGCCCGTCTCCACGCGCTTCTGGCTGACCGCGAACAGCTCCTGTTCGGCGCGGTCGATGGCCTCCCCCACGTCGGGGCCATCCTCGTAGCCGATGCCGGCGATGCGCCCGGCGGCCCCGATGAGGTTCCGCAGGACGGCCTTGCGCTCGACGATACGGGCGTAGTAGACGGCGTTGACGGCGGTGGGCGTCAGGTTGATGAGGCTGGTGAGGTAGGCGGCCCCGCCGACCTGCTCGAGGCCGCCATCGCGCTCCAGCACTTCGGAAACGGTGACGATGTCGATCGGCTCACGCCGTTCGTAGAGGTCCAGGATCGCGCCGTAGATGGTGCCGTGGTGGCCGCGGTAGAAGTCGGCCGGGCGGAGGAGGTCGGCCACCTCGATGACCGCGTCACGGTCGATGAGCAACGCGCCGAGGACGGACTGTTCGGCGTCGATGGATTGCGGGGGCAGGCGATCGATGGACACGACGGCTCCATGGATGACGGCAGGCGCAGGCCCGCGATGGTGTGCTGCGGCGGGTCGATGATGGGCTCCATCGCGCACCGCCGGCGGCGGTTGTCGACGGTCCGTCTCCCCAAAGATGCGTGTCGGTGGTGGAGGACGGTGGACGGGCGGTGGATGGCTGGGCGGCGGACGGTGGACGAAGCCGTCAGTCGAGCCGGCGGATGACCCCGATCAACTTGCCCTGGATGCGTACGTCGTCGTAGATCATGGGCTCGTAGCGGCTGTTGGCGGGCTGCAGGCGGACGCGCCCGCCTTCCTTGAAGAAGCGCTTGAGAGTGACCGCGTTCTCCTCCACCTGGGCGACCACGATGTCGCCGTTGCGGGCGGTGTCCTGGGGCCGGATGACGACATAGTCGCCGTCCTCGATGTGGGCGTCGATCATGGAATCGCCGCGCACCTTGAGCAGGTAGGCGTCGCCGCTGGGGGCGAGGAACTCCGGCACAGCGAGGGTCTCGCTGGCGTCCTGGTAGGCCTCGATGGGGCCGCCGGCGGCGATCTCACCGAGCACCACGAGCAGGTGGCTGTCCATGGCCGCGACCTGCGGCAGGAGCTCGCTGGTCAGGCCGGCATGCAGGGCGGCGGTGGGTGTCAGGCGCAGGGCTCGCGAGCGCGTGGCACCACGTTCGAGGTAGCCGTCCCGCTCGAGCGCTTCGAGGTGGTGGTGGACCGCCGACGTCGAGGCAAGCCCGACCGCCTGGGCGATCTCGCGCACGGACGGCGGGTAGCCCCGGGTCCGCAGCGTGGCCGCGATGTATTCGATGATGCGTTGCTTGCGGGCGGCGTCGTGCTTGGTCACAGCGCCTCCTTTCGCCGGCGATGCTACCGAACGTCTGTTCGATTGTCAAGCCGGACCCGGCGTACCGCGGCGGTGCGGCCGGGTGCGGCGGCTATACTCCACCGTCCGATGCCCACTCGATCCCGTTCGCCGCGCCGACGCGGCTTCATGCGGGCCTTCAACTACCTCGCGTTCATGCCCCTCGCCTCGCGCGCGCCCGCCTACGGGCGCCTCCTCGCGGCGCTGCTGGCCGATGCCCGCATCCCGTGGACGCACAAGGCCATCCTGGGGCTGGCCGTGGGCTACGTCCTCTCGCCCGTGGACCTCGTGCCGGACTTCGTGCCCGTGCTGGGGGCCATGGATGACGTGGCGGTCACGTTGCTCGCGATCGACCTGTTCCTGGAAAAGATCCCCGACGAGGTGCTCAACCAGAAACTCCTGGAGCTGGGCATCGAGCGCAACGCCCTGGAGCGTGACCTGGCCCAGGTCCGGCGCATGATCCCGCGGCCCGTACGCCGCATCCTCGGCGAGTTGCCGATGGTCGTCGAGACGGGGGCCTCCGTGGTCCGCGGCGCCGTCGCCGCGGCACGCAGGACCGGCCTGGACCGTCGCCTGCGGGAGTGGCTCGAGGAGACCACCCCGACTCAAGATCCGGAGGTACGACCCGCGTGAAGGTGATCCTGACCAGCGATGTCGAGAAGCTCGGCAAGAGCGGCGAGCTCAAGGACGTCGCCGATGGATTCGCGCGCAACTTCCTCATCCGCCAGAAGTTGGCCGTGCCCGCCGCCGGGGGCGCCTTCCGCGCCTGGCAGCACGACATCGCCAGCCGCGAGGAGAAGCGCAAGCGCGAGCGTGAGGAAGCCGAGATCGCGGCCACGCGCATCGGCAGCACGACCCTCACCATGGGCGTCAAGGTCGGCGAGGGCGGCAAGCTCTACGGCTCGATCACGGCCAAGGACATCGCCGACGCGCTGGGCCGGCGCGGCATCGAGGTGGACCGTCACAAGGTGGACCTCGAGGAGCCGCTCAAGAGCCTGGGCACGTACAAGGTGGCGGTCAAGGTCTACGCCGGCATGGCCCCCGAAGTGACGGTCATCGTCGAGCCCAAGGGCTGACCCGCGCGCCACGGGGCGCGATGATGGCGCCATGAGTGGCGCCGCGACGGCCACGATCCTGCACGTCGATCTGGACGCGTTCTTCGCCGCGGTCGAACAGCGCGACCGTCCCGAGTTGCGGGGCAAGCCGGTCATCGTGGGCGGCGGTGGGCCGCACGACCGAGGTGTCGTGGCGGCCGCTTCGTACGAGGCGCGTCGCTTCGGCATCCGCTCGGCCATGCCGCTGCGGACGGCCGGACGCCTGTGCCCCCGGGCCGTCTTCCTGCCCGTCGATGGGGCCAGATACAGCGCCGTCAGCCGCCAGGTGATGGCCATCCTGCGCCGCTACACCCCTCGGGTGGAGCAGATCTCGATCGACGAGGCCTTCCTTGACGTGGCCGGCTCCGAACCCCTCTTCGGCCCGCCGGAGGAGATCGCGCGGCGCATCCGGGCGGCCATCCGTGAGGAACTGCAGCTGACCGCCTCGGTCGGCGTGGCCACCACCAAGCTCGTGGCCAAGGTCGCCTCCGACCTGCGCAAGCCGGACGCCCTGGTCGTCGTGCCCCCGGGTGAGGAAGCCGCCTTCCTGGCGCCGCTCGGCATCGAGCGCCTGTGGGGCGTGGGGCCGCGCACGCGCGATGTGCTGGCCGAGTACGGGGTGCGCACCATCGGCGACCTGGCCCGCCTGCCGGCCGACACCCTCGAGCGCCGTCTGGGCCGCCATGGCCCGGAGCTGCTCGCCCGGGCCTGTGGCGTGGACCCATCTCCCGTCGGCGACGACCGCGAGGCCAAGTCGGTCGGCCACGAGCACACGTTCGATGTCGATACGGCCAGCACAGAGGTCATCGAGCGGACGCTGCTGGCCCTGGCCGACGGGGTGGCCGGGCGCCTGCGCGCAGGCCACCTGCGGGCCCGGACGGTCGCCGTCAAGGTCCGCGCCAGCGACTTCACCACGCTGACCCGCCAGCGCACGCTGCCCCAGCCGACCGACGAGACGGACGTCATCTGGCGCACGGCCCTCGACCTGGCCCGGCCGCAGGTGAAGGGGATCCGGGTGCGGCTGCTGGGCATCTCCGCCAGCCAGCTGGTGGTCGGCGAGCAGATGCCGCTGCTCGAGGGAGCGGCGACGCGGCGGCAGCGCGCCATCGAGGCGGCCGATCGGATCCGCGAGCGCTTCGGGCCGCGGTCCATCACCCGTGCCCGCCTGCTTGGCTCCAACGTGGCCCAGCCATTCGAACGCGATCCCAATACCGCCCCAGAGGCGCGTCGTGTCGGCCGCCCGCGTCCGGGGTCTTGACATCGAACGCCTGTTCGATTAGGTTCTGGGTCCACAACAGAACGGATGTTCTCTGTCGGCCTCCCCCAGCCGGTCTGAGGTCGCTCCGTTGGTGGAAAGGAGCCGGCGTCATGTCCCTGGTCCAGATCACCCCGCTGGAGGTCAGCGTTCGTGCCGACTGGCTGAGCGGCCGGCCGCGGCGCTTGCGCCTCGCCGGCGAGGACGTGCCGATCGTGGCCGTCGAGCAGGTGCGCGACGAGTCATCCGCCTACCCCGCCGCACGCGGACCCCGCACGACGTTCAAGGTCCGCACCCCGACCAACCGCCTCGTGCTGGCCTTCGAGCACCGCCGGCGCCGCTGGCTGATCGAGGGCCTCGACCCCGAACTTCCCGCCCTCGCACCGGCGGCCTGATCGCCGACCCCTCTCCGGCCGATCGGGTCGCTCGCGCGAGTGCAGCGTCGATCCGCCCCGCCTGGTCCCCACCCGGGCGGGGCGGGTTCGCCGCACGGCCGGTGACCGTCGCGCGTGCGAGAATCGCCAGGTGATTGATGAGACCCCGGGCTTCGGTGCCACGACGGTGGACGCGTTCACCTCGCAGCTCGCGTCCGCCGAGCCCGTACCGGGTGGCGGGAGCGCGGCAGCGGTGGCTGCCAGCCTGGGCGCGGCCCTTGCCGTGATGGTCGGCCGCCTGTCGGAGGGCCGACCGCGCTACGCCGCGCACGCGGGCACGCACCAACGTGCGATCCAGGCCGGGGAGGCGGCTCGGCGACGGTTCATCGAGCTCGCCGACATCGACGCTCGCGTTTACGGCGGGTATGCGGCGGCGATGAAGCTGCCTCGCGAGACGGACGCGGAGCGTGCGACGCGGGCAGCCGCGATCGCCCAGGCGGCCAAGGCGTCGACCCTCGCGCCGCTGGACACCGTCCGCCTGTGTGAGTCGGTCGCGCAGGTGGTCGAATCGCTGGCCGGCCGAAGCAACGTGAATGCCGCCAGCGACCTCGACGTGGCCGCACTCCTGCTTGAGGCGGCTGCGGAGGGCGCAGCCGCGAACGTGCGCATCAACCTGCCGGCCGTGACGGACGCCGCGTTCGTGGAAGAGGTGCAGGGCGAGGTCGCCCGCGTCCTCGCGACGACGCACCGGGTCGCCGCGCAGGTGCGGCGGATCGTGGCGGACGGTACGGCCCGCGAGCCGGAGACGGCCTGAGGTATCGGGCGGGGCTCTTGCCCGATCTGCTTGACATGCGTACTATCTCTGAGTCGCCGGTCGCGGCGGCATCTACGCGTATACCGCGAGGGAGTCCCATCGGATGCTCGAGACCGAGCCGCAGACGCAGCCGCTGATCAACCTACCGATCGCCCCGAGCCAGCCGGACCTGGTCCACCTGACCGATGCGGCGGCCGGCAAGCTGCGCGAATTGACGGCCCAGGAGCCCAACCCCGCGATGGGCCTGCGCGTGTACGTGTACAGCGGCGGGTGCTCGGGTTTCCGCTACGGGATGATGTTGGAAGACCAGCCCACGGCCGACGACGTGACGGTCAGCAGCAATGGCGTCACGGTGTACGTCGACGGTCAGAGCACTCAGTACCTGACCGGCTCGGAGATCGACTACGTCGACACGCTGATGGGCGCCGGCTTCACGGTCAACAACCCCAACGCGGTCTCCGCGTGCGGCTGCGGCAGCAGCTTCCGCACCGCCGACTCCGAAGGCGCCCCCGGGGCCTGCCACCACTGATCCTCGCCGCCGGCCTCAGCCGCCGGCCTGTACGGCCCCAGAGAATCCTTCCTAACCCGCCGGCTCCCCGCAGGCGCTCGCGGCTGCTCCTGAGCGCTGCACCTTGAGGAGCCAGTAGCCGGCCGCTGGCTCGGCGATCAGCGGAGTAAGCAGGACATCCCCGCCGATCGTCACAGGCGCCTCGATCTCCAGGATCGCATACCCATCCAACGGAAGGTCGCTGCTGCGATCGTGCAGGACCAGTGAGGCGCAGCCCAGGAAGGCCGGCCCAGGCACCACGGCGGTTGGTCCTAGACCGGCGACGTTGGAGAGCGGAAGTCCCAGGTCGACCGCGAGGCGCGGCCGAGCTAGACCGGGCCCCAGCAGGACGGCCGGTGGTGCGTGTCCTGTTTCCCAATCCACCCCAGCGGGCGGGTAGTCACGCGCGCGCGGGATCTGGTCGAGCGCAGCGCGGATCACCGGCAGGGACATGTCGGCGTCGTGGTCGAGCGTCCGCTGGGCCAGCGCCGCCGCGCTGATCGACGAGGAGAGCGGCGCCGGGAGCGGTCGGGCCGCGATCGCGGCAGCCACACCGAGGGCGACGGCGGCCGTGACCCGCCCAGCCGTCCCCACCCGCAGGGCGAGGGATCGTTGCAGAAGCCACGCGACGACCGCGCCGACACCGATCGCGGCTGCGGCCACGACGGCCACGTCGATGGCCGCGAAGTACCTGGTCGACACATACGTGCCACGGGCGGCAAGCACGAGCAGGAACGCTCCGACGCCTGGCCCCAATCCGATCACGCCTACCGCGACGACGATGTGCTGCTGGCGCCCACGGATCGCTTCCCGCAGCAGGGCCAGGCCGCCGATGGCGGCGAGGGCCGAGAGGACCACCTGGTGGTCGTATCGCCGGACCATGACGCGTGCGAGCGTGAGCGGGGATAGCACCGACGCCGGGTGCGCGCGCGAGTAATCCTGGGAGACGACAGCCCAGTAGAGCGGATCGGCGGTGAGCACCCCGTCGTGGACGAGCATGATGGGTAACGCAGCGAAGGCGAGCGCGAGAAGCCAGGCGCGCCGCGGAAGTCCCGGGCTCTGTGCCAGGCGGCGCGCCCGATCCCGCCCGATCAGACGCCCGGCGACGTCGCGCGCTGCCCAACGGTGGAGCGCCCAGAGCCCGAGGAGCGCGGCGATCGCGCAGCCCGCGAGAGCGAGCGTCTCCAGGCGGGCTAGGGCTGCCAGCATGAGGGCGATGCCGGCCAGGCCAAAGCGCGGCTGAGGCTTGGTCACCAGCAGGCCTGCGGCAAACCACCCGACCATCGCCCAGGGCGTGGCGTAGGACAGGATCAGATCGGACTGGAGCAGTGACAGCCCGACCAATCCGATGACCGCGAACACGGCGGCCGGGAGACCAGCCACTCGCTGGATCAGGCGGGCGGCAAGCAACGTGCCGACCGCGAATGCCCCGATGGTGGCCCACGAGATCGCCCGCCAATCGTGGGTGACGTTGTAGAGCAGGCCGTACACGAACGTCAGCAGTGGCTTGGGGGTGGTCCCCACGTACGCCTCCAGCCGCTGACCGCCCACGATCCGGTCGAAGAAAGCCACGGAGGCGGCGCTGT
The DNA here is from genome assembly GCA_036561685.1 of Candidatus Limnocylindrales bacterium. Classification (GTDB taxonomy): domain Bacteria; phylum Chloroflexota; class Limnocylindria; order Limnocylindrales; family CSP1-4; genus DASPUH01. The sequence continues at coordinate 8,910 of DATBOX010000060.1, forward strand.
CGAACCCGACCGGCCCAACCGCAAACGGCTGCACGACCGCGAAGCCCACAGCCACGACCGCCAGCACGACGGCGCCTCCCGCCAGCCACTTGGGCCGCTCGGCGGCCATGGTCTGCGCGGTCACGGGCCGGTCACCGCGTAGATCCAGAGCCCGTCTGTCGCATCGACAAACAGCGGCGTGAGCGTCTGCCCGCCGATCGTGGTCGGCGTCGCCACCTCAAGTTCGGCGTAGGCCGGGTCGCGGGCGTCACCGACCCGCGAGTGGACGATCAGCGCCGTCTTGGCGAGCGAGCCGGGTGGTGGGGCAAGCCCCCCGGGGCTGGTGCTGCCGAGCCGGGTCAGGGGCACGTCCAGGTCTGAGGCGAGCAGGGTCCGCATCGGCACGGGCACCAGCAGGACGAGCGGCCGCTCGCCCGGACCGGCCGCGACGTCATGGCTGCCCTGCAGCCGGGCCAGCGCCGTCCGCAGCACCGGCACCGCGGCGCGCTCGTTGGCGGCCAGCTGGCGCGCATCCCGCGCCGCGGTCGCGGTCGTGGCTGCGACCAGGGCCGGTGGCCAGCCGCAGGCCACGGCCAGCAGTGCGGCCAGGACAGCCGCTCCCGCCGCCAGCCGACTCCGCGCGCGCCCGTCGGTCGGGGTGAGGTGTGGCCACCGCGCGGCGATGACCCGGCCGATCTCCTCGGCGACCCGCGCGGTGCCGATGGCCGCGGCGAACAGCACGGCCAGATCGACCGGCACGGCGTACCGGGTGGCCACGAACGTGCCGCGCGCCGACAGGAAGAACAGGAACGCCACGATGCCCGGTCCCAGCGCGGCGAGGCCCACCGCCGTGGCCCAGCGCCGCCGCTGGAGGAGTGACAAGCCCCCGATGGCGGCAAGGACGACGAAGGCGATGAGGCCGAGGTAGCGATGGGCAAGGAAGTGGGCCAGCGCTGCCGGGTGCATCAAGGTCGCGGCCCCGACGCCCTCGGAGTACCGCGTCGCGACCGAGGCCCAGAACATGGGGTCGCCGGTGAGTAACCAGTCGTGGACCAGCATCACCGGCAGGGCCGTCAAGCCGAGCAGGACCCACCAGGCACCCCGCGGGACCCCGGCACGAGCGTCCCGCCTTGAGGCGAGCCAGAGCGCTACGAGCGTTCCCGCGGCCACCCCGACCAGGACCAGGGTCTCGAGGCGCGCCAGGGAGCCCAGCGCCAACGCGACGCCGGCCAGGACATAGCGCGGGCGGGGCGCGGTCACGGCCAGACCGGCCGCCGCCCAGCCGACCATCGCGAATGGGACCGCCGAGGCGATGACCAGCTCGCCCGCCACGGATGGGGCCGCGACCAGGGCGACGGCCGCGAAGGCGGCCGCGACAGGACCGGCGACCCGTGCCGCCAGCCACGTCGCCAGGGCGACGGCTGCGCCGAACGCCGCGATGGCGGCCAGCGAGATCGCGCGCCAGTCACCGGTCAGCGCGTAGAGCCCGCCGTCGATGACGGTCAGCAGCGGCTTGGGGGTCGTGCTGATGAACGCTTCCAGGCGCTGCCCGTGGATCAGGCGGAGGAAGTGGATGACCGAACTGCCGACGTCGTAGCTCACCGGCCCGGCCGCGAACGGCTGGACGACGGCGAGCGCCGAGGCCACGGCGAGGAGCCCCACGAGGACGAGGCCGAGCGCGGCCAGGCGAGGCGACACGCCGGACCACCCCCCGCCGGCGCTGCGCTCAGCCGTCGGCGAACCGCTCCTCTCGCCAGGGGTCGGCGTCGTTGTGGTAGCCGTACCGC
>DATBOX010000061.1:0-15551 GCA_036561685.1 Candidatus Limnocylindrales bacterium
GTCGGCGTCGCCGCTGCCGGCGGCGAGGTAGCCGGGGCGGCGGTCGGGGATGTAGCCGCCGTGCAGGCGGTGGCCGCCAGCAGGATGACGGCCGACAAGCCAAGCAAGCGCATCCGCATGTCTCAGTGCCTCGCTACGCTAGATCCTGGGGGTCCCGGCGCCCCGCCACATCGATGCCTCCCGCGGGCTGGTCGGGGCCGCAGAGGTCGTCGGCAGTCTCACAGCGGGTGCGCCCTGTGTCAAGAGGTTTGGATACCATTGCGTGCCGCGGGTCATTCTCAGGCCCGCGAGGGGCTGATCGTCGCCTCCCAGGAGGCGCATGGCAGAGGTGACAAGCGTGGGCGATCGGGCGGCCGAGATCTTCATCCGGCTCCCGCACTCCTGGTGCGGGGCGAGCCTGGAGGCGGTCGAGCAGGTCGCCGACGCGGCGGAGGCGCTCGGCTTCGACGGCGTGTCGGTGCAGGACCACATCCTGTCGAGCGCCGGCGTCGCGCCCTGCGGCCATCGCCACCTCGGGGACGACCGGATGGTCATGGAGCCGCTGACGACGCTCGCCTACGTGGCGGCGAGGACGTCGCGCGTGAAGCTCGTGACGGGGGTCCTCGTGCTGCCGTTCCGCAACGCCCTGTGGGTGGCCAAGACGGCGGGCACGGTCGACGTCCTCTCCCGGGGTCGGCTGATCCTGGGACTTGGTGTCGGGTGGCCCAAGCGGCGGGCGACCGACGGCATCCAGGTCATGGGGGTGCACGCGGCCCTGGCCAGTCGGGAGACCGACCTTTTCGAGCTGCCGGGGCCGCGCTGGCAGGTCATGGACGAGTCGCTGGAGGCGATCGACCACCTGTGGCGGGACGACGTGGCCACCTACGCCGGCGAGCTGATCCACTTCGAGGGCGTCGACATGCGGCCGCAGACCGTGCAGCGGCCGCGACCGCCGATCTGGATCGGGGGGCGTGCCGATGCCGCACTCCGACGGGCAGCCCAGATCGCCGATGCGTGGTTCCCCAGCCAGGCGTCGGTCGACGTCCTCGCGGCCGGGCGCAAGACCACCCGGGAGATGGCCGCGGCGGCCGGGCGACCCGCCCCGCGCGTCGCCGTGAACCTCTTCATCTGCGTGGACCGGGACGGCGACGCGGCACGGGATATCGTGCGCGACGGCCTGGGCCATCGCTTCAAGAACGAGGACCTGCTGTTCGAGTCGACGATCGCCGGATCGCCGCACGACGTGCGCGAACGGATGCGTGCCTACATGGCGGCCGGTTGCTCCGCGTTCGACCTCAAGATCGTGCCGCTTGGCACGGGCGAGACGCTGGACCAGATGGAGCTCCTCGCCCGCGAGGTGCTGCCCGCACTGGTCCAGGCATGACGCCGCCGGCTGCGCCTGCCGGAGCCGCGACCCGGATGGACAGGCCGAGGGCGCTCGGGTACCGTGCAGCCACGCCGCTTGGGAGATCGCCGCTGTGAGACTCGTCGGGGCCTTCTGCTGCTCGCACGCCGGCCTCATCGTCACCCGCTACGAGTTGGCCACGGAGGCCGACCGGAACCCCATCTATGCCGCGTACGAGGAGGTGCGACGAGAGATCGAGCGCCTGCGGCCGAGCACCATCGTCATCGTGGCCACGGATCACGGCAGGATCTACCCCCTCGAGTTCAACCCCACCGTCGCGATCGGCGTCGGCGCGACGGCCCGCAGCGCCGGCGACTCGGATGTGCCCGTGCGGGACGTCCCCCTGCACAGCGACGCGGCCGCGAACATCCTGCGCTCGCTGGTCGAGCAGGGCGTCGACATGGCGTTCTCGGAGGCGCCCGGGATCGATCACTCGTTCATGATCCCACTGGGCCTCATCAATCCGGGCGATGCGATCCCGATCGTGCCCATGACCGTGAACTGCAACACGCCGCCACGGCCGACGTTCGAACGCTGCCGGGAGATCGGCCGGGCCCTCGGGCGCGCCATCGCGTCGGCCGGCGACGGCACGGCCGTCCTGGTGGGAACGGGCGGTCTCAGCCACTGGGTCGGCTCCGAGGAGCGCCGCGCCTTCCAGAATCGCCGGCCGGGCGACAGGATCGCCGAACGCGCCAACCACCCGCTCGAGCTGCCCGAGGAAGGGCCCATCAATGAGCCCTTCGACAACGCCTTTCTGGCCGCCTACCAGGCTGGACAGATGGCGGCCTTCCAGCGCGAATGGTCGCCCGAGCGGGTCGAGGCCGAGGCCGGCAACGGCGCCCATGAGCTCCGCAACTGGATGGTCGTGGCGGGTGCCACCGACGACGCCCCGGCGGAGCTGCTGGCCTATGCGCCGGTCGGGCCGTGGCTCACCGGCACGGCCGTCGTGCGCCACCGCCTGGGCGGCGGGGGGCGGTAGCCCCTTCCGCGGGCCGGTCCGCCGGGGGGTCAGTCGCGCAGCTTGCCGGCCTGCAGGTCGGTCTCGGCGCCGAAGGTCGAGGTGAAGACCCCCACCCAGTGATCCGGTTCGGCGACCCAGTCGGCCGTGCCCACAGCCGTCCGTACCCCCGGCGGGATGACCGGCGCGGTCTCCGCCGGCGGGACCTCGATGTCGGCGGCCGGCAGGCGTCCCGTGCGGCGGACGGCCGCCTGACCCGCGGCCGAGGCCAGCCAGCGCACGAACCGGTGGCCGAGCTCCGGGGCGGTCCCCCCGTCGACCGCCACGGCGAAGGCCGGCACGCAGGGCGTCGGGTCCAGGAACACGTGCCGCACCGGTGAACCGGGCCGCACGCGCCGGGCCACGTTCCAGTTGGCCAGGCCGGCCCATCGGGCGCCGGTGGCCACCTCGAGCACGGCGCGCTCGTTGTCGGCGACCTGCCGCAGGCCACCGGCCGCGAGGTCGTGCAACCAGGGCAGCCAGACATCCGGTCCCAGGGCCGCCGCGAGCTCGGCAAGGGCTGGGCCGGTCGTCAGCATCCGGGCGGGTGCCTCCACGACAAGGCGGCCATGCCAGGGCGTCGCGGCCAGCTCGAGCCACGAGCGCGGGGGCTGACTGTAGATCGCGTTGTGGATGGCGACGATCGGCTGGACGTAGACGGAGACCCAGCGGTTCTCCCGGTCCACCCAGGCAGCGGGCCGGGGACCCTCCGCCGTGGCGTCGACCGGGGCGACGACGCCGAGGCGCGCGAACAGGAGCGGGTCCGCCACCAGCAGGACGTCCGGCCGCTCCCCAGGGCTCTGGGCGCCTGTCTCGCGACGCAGCCGGGGCATGTCCACCTCCTGCCGGTAGTCCAGCGCCCACCGTTCGCGTTCGCCCTCCAGGAACGCGGGCCAGAGGATCTCGCGGACGGAACGGACATCGGTGAGGCCCCTGACCTTGATGCCGGCCGCCTGCGCCGGGCCGGGGTCGGTCACCGGGCTGCGGGCAGGACCGTGGCGTCCACCCGGAACGCCGTGTCGCGGGTGTGGCCCGAGTACAGCGCGGCCGCCACGCCTGTCCCGGCCCGGGCGAAGGCGACTTCGAGGACGGCCGAACGCCCGCTGGGACGGACGCCCACGGCGACCCATTCCAGAAAGAGCGTCGTGTCGCCCACGCGATCCCACCCCAGGAGATCCCAGGCGATGGGGGTCGCTGCCCCATCCGGACCCAGGAGGACGACTCCGGTCGGCTCGCCGAAGGCGGGGTCGGTGAAGAAGACGACCTCGCCACGTCTTGCCAAGGGGGTGAGGTCGCCTCGCATCTCGATGACGAGTCGGCCGTGACCGTCCTCGATCTGGTCGAAGACGACGCCCGACGTCTGCGAATGGAAGAAACGCTCGGTCGGGCCGGCGATGCGATCCTTGCCCTGAAAGACCTCCAGCTGATGGGTCCGGCCGAAGAAACCGACGGGCATGCGCGCCTTCGGGATGTAGGTGGGCACGCCGCGGATCACGCCGGGATCGAGGAGGCCGGTCGAGTAGAGGCGGGGGTAGTGCGAGAGGACGATCTCGTGGTCGTCGTCGATGACGGCCCGCAGATGCTGGTAGGCGGCGATGAAGGCCGGCCGCGCCAAGGGCGTCGTCGGGCAGGCGATGCTGAAGTGCTCGCCCGGGGTGAACGGCACGAACTCACCCGGCAGGACGCCCGTGGCCTTCGACGCCGCCTGGTTGAAGTGGTCGGCCGCGGCAGGCGAGACCTCGACGCTGGTGCCCGCGTACGGACCGCCGTACTGCGTGTCGATCTGCAGGATGGGGGTGGCGTCGGCGCTGGGCACTGGACGGATTATGGGCGAGGCACGGGCCGCCGACAACGTGACGCCTGTCGTGCGCCCCGTGCCATCAGGAGCCCACGACGCGCCGCAGCGCGTCGCCGATGCCGACGGCCCCTCGAGCAGGCGACGCGGCGGCTCGCCAGGCGACATGGCCGTCGGGCCGTACGAGGAGCGCACCCGACGCCCCGATGCCGTGCGCGTCGGCGAAGATCGCCGGATCCTCGGGCGTCACCTCACGGCCGACGACGTAGGCGTCGAGCGGGATGCCCAGGGCCACCGCCACCGCTCGGGCCTCAGCTGCGCAGGAGCCTGCGGCGCTTCCGGCCAGGCAGACGAAGCCGCGGCCGTACAGGTCGAGCGTGGAGATGCGGCGGCCGTCCCGCTGCAGCCACGCGTGCGGGGCGCGGGCGCCGGGGCGCGCGTTCGGGACGTAGTCGGTGGCAGGGTCCTGCAGTTCGAGGGCAGGCGTGCCGTCGGGGACGACGGCGTCGGACACGTACGCCGCACCCAGGATCACGCCCCAGTTGCCGAAGGGTTTCGGGGGGCGCGTGCCAAGGAACTGCAGGTAGCTCTGCTCGGTGGCGAAGGCGCCGACGGGGCGCCGCTCGGGGTCGTAGGTCCCGACCAGGGACGGGCCAGCCCAGCCGGCCTCGATCGCCCCCAGCTTCCAGGCCAGGTTGTGGGCGTCGGCGACGCCGACGTTCAGCCCGAACGCGCCGGACGGCGTCATCTGGTGGGCGGCGTCGCCGGCCAGGGCCAGCCGGCCGGCGGTATAGCGGGCGGCCACGCGAGCGGCCGGCGACCAGGGCATGTAGCCCAGCACGTGCACCGGGATCGCGTCGTCACCGATGGCGTGTCGGATACGGCGGACGGCGGCCTCGTCGTCGAGGGAGGCGATGTCGTCGGCCACGACGAGGAGCCAGCGGTCGGCGTTGTCGACGGTCAGGAGGACGCCGTCATCGGGCGGGTTGCCGACCGACATCGGGTAGCCGCGCGGGCGGGCCGTCGCATCCGAGGTGAGGTAGTAGACGGCGCTCCGGCGGTCGCCGATGCGGTCGCCCAGCGGCGCCTCGAACAGGATGCTGACGTTGTCCACGAGTGGCGCCTGGCCTTCGAGGGCCACCCCGGCGATCGATCGGATGAGGCTGTCGGCTCCATCCGCGCCGACCACGCATCGGGCGTGGATCCCCAGCTGCCGGCCGCTCGAGCGGTCAAGCACCTGGGCCGACACCCCATCCGGGCCGGGCTCCAGCGACACGAGCTCGTGGCCGAAGCGGATCTCCGCCGATGGCGAGGCGACCGCCGCCGCCAGCATCACCGGCTCGAGCACGTCCTGCGAGATGACCATCCAGGTCTCGGGTGAGAACGACTGCGCGTCGGCGGCGAGACCGCCACCGCCGAAGCGCTCGAAGTGCTCGGCGAGCAGCGACGACCCACGGAAGAAGAAGCCATTGGCCTCCGGTGACAGGCCGGCCCCGCGCACGGCCCCGTCGATGCCCCACTGGCGGAAGATCTCCATCGTCCGGACGTTGACGCCTCGCGCCTTGGGGTGGATCGACGTGCCGGGATGGCGCTCGATCAGCACGCTCGGCGTGCCGGCCCGCGACAGGCCGATGGACGCGGCCAGGCCGGTCGGGCCTGCCCCCACGACCAGGACCGGGGTCTCGGTCGGCATCGGTGGGCGGGCGCGGGTCACGAGACGCTCACTCGACCGCGCCGGCGGCCCCGCCGAGGAATTCGGCGAGCGTGACGACGGACGCGAAGACGGTGCCCATGCTGCGCAGCGACGGCTCGTGGAGATCCTGGAACGGCGTGCCGACGGCGTCGGAGACCACGACCATTCGCAGGTCGTGCGAGTGGCCGTCGCGCACCGTTGACTCGACGGCCCAGTTGGTGGACACCCCGCCGACGATCAGCCGCTCGATGCGCAGGCCGCGCAGCACCACGCGGAGGTCGGTATCGAAGAACGCGCTGGGGCGCTTCTTGGTGATGACGATGTCCGTCGGCAAGCGGCCCAGGCCGTCGAGCAGCTCCGCGCCCCAGGATCCATCGAGGAGGGTCCCCTTCGTCCGGCTCATGGAGTCGCGCACCGCGTCGATGTGACCGGGCCGGAAGGCGAGGCGAACCCAGATCACGGGGGTCCCGGTCGTGCGGGCCCAGCCGACCAACGAGCGGACGGCGTCCAGCAGCGGCCCAGCCCTGTCCGGGAAGTCGCCGGCCAGGCCGCCGCGCGGGTGGAGCACCTCGTTCTGCAGGTCGACGAGGAGCACGGCTTGTGACGACACGATCAGGCCTCCCCGGCGCGGACGCGTTCCACGAGCAAGGACCGTCCGCACGCCAGACAAGGGTACTGGTGGAGCTCGAAGCCGGGGTGGATCCGACCATCGCCGACGTGCGGGCCGGCGGCGGCGAGGGGCAGGCGAAGGGGTTCCAGGCCCCGCAGCGCGTCGCCCGCCCCACCGGCAAGAACGGTCTGGCAGCGTCCGCAACGGGCGGCGCCGCCGTTCCGTGGCGCCACCCAGCCGTCCAGAGCGTCCGCGTCCGCCGAGGCGGAGGCCGTCGCCGCCGTGCCGGCGCGACCGGTGCGGATGGCGTCACGCCGCTCGTGAGTCGTCGCCGCGTCCACCCGGCCATCGGCCGTGAGCACCACGCCGTAGGCTCGGTACGCCTCCGCGGCCGTCACCAGCCGGGCCGCGACGTCCGCCACGACCCGTTCTGGCTCCCGTTCGAGCGGGTCACCGAACCCGCCGCCGCCGGTCGTCACCACCTCCAGCACGTCATCCGCCTCGAGGGCGATGCGCGCCACTCCCGGCAGGGGCCGCCCGGCCCCCGGGATCTCCTCCGGTCCGGCGACCGCCTGCCCACTGGCCAGGCGGGCCAGCACGCCACTGCCTTGCCGGAGCACGGCGGCGTTGGTCGCGCCGGGGAAGCCACCGACGAGGCCCGCCGATTCGGGCTCGATGCTGCCGCTGAAGTGCGGCGACACCGTCGGGATGCGGTCGACGCCGTGCGGCATGATGGCGTAGCTGGCCCCCACCCCGCCCCGCCGCCGGCCGGGACCGCCGGTGTCGGGCTCCTGGCGTCGATAGAGGTAGAGCAGAGGGAAGAGCGACTCGGTATGTTCAACGTTGGCCACGACGCAGGCCATGGAGCGCAGGAAGCCACCCGCGTCGATGCCGTCGAAGCGGGCCGATGCCCCCGTCCCCGAGGCCATCGTGTCGAGCAGCACCGTGCCGAACCGGCGGCCGCCGGCATCGGTCCCGAAGACGTCGACCGAGCCGACCGCGCCGGCCCAGGCGGCCATCGCCCGCTCGCCCAGCGCAGCATCCCTGGCCAGCAGCCCGCCGATCGCGACGGCCGTCGCCGTGGTGGCGGCGAAGCCGGCCGCCATCGTGGCCATCGAGCAGCCCGCCGGCCACGCCGCGTCGACGACCGACCCGGGGATGCTGCGCACCTCGACCGAGCGTTCGATCGCCGCCGGGCACCATGGCGCATCCCACACAAGGGTCGTGAGGAGGCCCACCAGGATGCCCGACATCAGGCCGCTCCGGGTGCAGTTGACGACGGCCGGCGCCTGTGGTGACGAGCCCTCGAAATCCAGCACCAGCCGTTCGCCGAGCTTCTGGACCCGCAGGTCCACCGCCTCGAACACCGTGCCGTCCGACGGCGTCTCCCGGTCGAGGTAGGCCACGTGGTGGATCGTGCCGTCGGGCAGCTCGCGCAGGCGGCGGCGGAAGTGCGCCGTCGCGCGCTCGATGGTCTCCTCGACCACGGCCACGAACGTGGCGGCGCCGTGGGTCGCGATGAGGCCGCGGATCCCCTCGGCGATGGCGTTGAGGGCGGCCATCTTGGCCCGCAGGTCGAGGGCATTCAGTTCAGGGGTCCGTGAGCGTCGAAGGTAGGTCAGCTCGACATCCCTCGAGATGCGCCCGCCGTGCACGATGCGCAACGGCGGGATGACCGGTGCCTCGTCGAAGATCGACGCCGCCCCGATCCCCACCTGGCCGGCCGTGGGACCCCCGACATCGACGACATGGAGTGTGGCCCCGGTCCAGGCCACGAGGCGCCCGTCGGCGAAGAGGGGAGCCACGAGCGTCACGCAGTTCTGGTGGACGGAGCCCACGTACGGGTCGTTGCAGAGGAACACGTCGCCGTCCTCGAACCCCGGGTTCTCGGCGTAGTCGGCGAGGATGGCGCGCACGATCATGCCCTGGCCCATGGGCCCGGTCAGCAGGTAGGGCCCGACGAAGGCCACCTCACCGGCGGCCGACATGATCGACGTGTTGAGGTCGAACGCCTCTGTCGCCAGCGGCGAGCCGGAGACCCGCTGGAGCGCGAGGGCGCCCTCCTCCGTGATCGTCAGGAGCCGGTGGCGAAGGACCTCGTAGGTGAACGGATCGAGGCTCATGGTCGAGCCTCGCCGCTCAGCTGCAGGCGCAGGTTCCCCTCGTCGTCGACGGTCGCGCACTGGCCGGGGTGCACCACGAGGGAGGTCGCTCCCCACTCCACGATCGCCGGACCGTCGACGCCACCGACCAGCCGCGCGTCGCCGGCCTCCACGATCGGCGAGTCCCGCCAGCCGTCGAACCACACCGGCCGGTGGCGTTCGCGGGGCGTCCCGCCGGTGCCTCGTCTCCGCCGCGCCGACCCTGTCGCCTGCGGTTCGGCCACGGCGGCGAGCGCCATCGCGTGCAGTCCGATGGCGGTGCACTCGAGGCCCGCGGCCGCATAGCCGGTATCGTGCCCGAAGGTCCGCTCGTACAAGGCCTCGAACCGCGGGCCCAGTGCCTCGACGTCCATCTCGCCGCGGTCGTCGAGCACCCCGGGGACGCGCAGCTGGTGGGTCTGGCGCCGGTAGCGCATATCGACCCAGGGCGCCAGGGCGAGCGCGCCGTCGAGCCCGCTCGTCGCAAAGTCCCCTCTCGCCTGCGCCGTGAGCTCCCGCACCACGGGCCCGACGAGCGCGGCGACGAGCGGCACGGGCAGCCTCCGGGAGCGCCGGTAGGTCCGCCGGTACCGGGCGGTGGCGAGGCCCAGGGCCGAGAAGACGGAGGCCGAGGCCGGGACGATGACCTCGCGGACGCCAACGTCGGCGGCGAAGCGGCCGACGTGCACGGGACCCGCTCCGCCGTAGGCCACCAGCGTGAACTGGCGCGGATCATGGCCGCGCTCGAGTGTCGCGGTCCGGACCAGGTCGGCCATCTGGGCATCGGCGACCCGAACGATGCCGCCGGCCGCCTCGACGAGGCCGAGGCCGAGTCGCTCGGCGAGCGGCGCCAGCGCCTGTCGGGCTGCCTCGGGGTCCAGGCTGATGCCGCCGCCGAGGACGGCCCGCGGATCGAGCCGGCCAAGCATGAGGTCGGCATCGGTGACCGTCGGCTCCCGGCCGCCCCGGCCGTAGCAGGCCGGTCCGGGGAAGGCCCCCGCCGAGCGCGGTCCGACGTGAAGGCCGCCCAACTCGTCCAGCGAGACGACCGATCCGCCACCCGCGCCGATCGACCGGATCGCGACCGCCGGCGTGGCCAGGTCGACCTGACCGACCACCGTGATGTCCGCGTGCTGGGCCTCGCCGTCGACGATCAAGCCCACGTCGAAGCTGGTGCCGCCCATGTCGGTCGCGATGAGCGACGAGCGCCCCAGTCGCTCCCCGGTCCGTGCGCTGGCCATGATCCCGCCGACGGGGCCGGAGCGGAGCGTCTCCACTGGCGAGGCCAGGGCCGCCTCGAGTGGCATGACGCCACCAGTCATGCCCATGATCCACACCCGCCCTGCGAAGCCGGCCTCGCCGAGGGCGCCCTGGAGCCGGCCCAGGTAGCCCGAGAACCGCGCCAGCAGGGCCGCGTTGACGACCGCTGCGGTCGTCCGTTCGTACTCCCCGATGACCGGCGCCACCGCCGACGAGCAGACGACATGGACGGTCGGATGGGCGCGCGCGATGAGGGCCGCCGCCCGCTGTTCGTGCTCCGGCCGCACATGCGACCAGAGGAAGGCGACGACCAGGGCCTCGCAGCCGCGTCCCAGGAGGCGATCCGCGGCCGCCACCACGCCAGCCTCGTCGAGCCGGACGACGACCTGACCCGCGGCGTCGATCCGTTCGTGGATGCCCTCGATGTCCTGGCGCGGCACGAGTGGAGGCGGCTTCCGAAGGTCGGCCACGCGGGTCATCTCATGCGGCCGGAGGCCGGCCACCTTCTGTCGGACGCGCCCGATCAGGATGGCGTCCTCGTGGCCCCGGGTGGTGAGGAGGCCGACCCTTGCCCCATCTCCGCCCAGCAGGGTGTTGAGGCCCAGCGTGGTCCCGTGGACGATGGCGCCGGTGCCGCCCAGCAGGGCCCGCACGCCGATGCCCGTCGCGGCGGCGGCGGCCCGCACCGCAGCCATGATGCCGCTGACCGGGTCGTCGGGGGTGGTGGGGGCCTTGGCTTCCACGGTCGGGAGCCCCGGCCGGGCCACGACGCAGTCCACGAATGTGCCGCCCATGTCCAGGCCGAGGGTCGTGAGCGCGCCCGTCAAGGCGGCCGCTGGCGGTCCCTGGTCGACCATCGCCTGCTCCTCCCGGGGCGTCCGGCGAGGCCGGCCGGAACGTGGATCGCACCTATCGTATGGTGTGAACGAGCGGCTTGTCTCGAGGTCCAGGAGGTCCGCATGCCCGAGTCGTGGAACCTCCGCCTGATCGGTCACGAGCCGATGGGCGGCGATGGCGACACGATGCACGTCAACCTGAAGGGCGGCTTCGCGTACGTCGGCCACATGAGCGATCGCGGGACCTCGATCGTCGACGTGCGCGACCCCCGACGGCCGCGGGTCGTGGGCCGGATCCCCTCGCCGCCCAACACCCATGGCCACAAGGTCCAGGTGGTCGGCGATGTCCTGCTCGTCAACCGCGAGAAGATCCCCCTGTCGCATGGACCCTACGTGGCCGGCATGGACGTCTACGACATCGGCGATCCACTCCATCCGCGCCATCTGGCCTTCTGGCCCTGCGGGGGCAAGGGCGTCCACCGCATGACGTACTGGGAACCACCCTACGCGTACGTCACGGCGGGAGCCGACGATGTGGCCAACCAGTTCCTGGCTATCGTGGACCTCGCGGACCCGGTCCGGCCGCGGACCGTCGGGCGGTGGGTCCTGCCGGGCATGGCCGCCGGAGCGGGCGAACCGCGGTCGCGGGCCGATGACTGGACGGTCAAGCTGCATCACGTCATCGTCCGCGACGGGTTGGCGTACGGCGCGTGGTGGGACGAGGGCCTCGTGATCCTGGACGTCGCCGACCCCTCCGCGCCGGCTTGCGTCTCGCAGCTCCGTTTCCCGCACGAGGTCAGCCGGGCCTCCCACACCGCCTGCCCGCTGCCCGGGCGGGACGTGCTCGTCATGACCGAGGAGCGATGGGACGAGGGGTGCGTCGGCGTCGCCCCGAACGCCCGCCTGGTCGACGTCTCCGACCCCGCCCGGCCCGCGGTGACCGCCGTGTTCCCGGTGCCCGAGGGTGACTTCTGCAGCCGCGGTGGACGTTTCGGGCCGCACAACGTCCACGAACCCCGGCCGGGGAGCCTCATCGACGGCTCCACGGTCTACCTGACGTACTTCAACGCCGGCCTCCGGGTCTACGACGTCTCGGACGCTTCCCGGCCGGTCGAGATCGCGTGGCACATCCCCGACCCGCCGCCCGGACAGCCATCCATCCAGCTCAATGACGTCTACGTGGCGTCCGACGGCCTGATCTACGCGACCGACCGCGTCGCCGGCGGCCTCTACATCTTCGAGCTCGAGGCCGGGGCGGCCGCGGCCCGACGCGCCGCCTGATCATGCGCGTCGACATCCACGCGCACCTCTTCCCCGATGCGTACCTCGATGCCCTCGAGGCCGGCGGGCTTCGGGGCGGCTCGTTCGTCCGGGCGCTCGGGGCCGGTGACACGTCGGACCAGGTCGACCGGCGCCTGGGGGCGATGGATGAGGCCGGAGTCGACCTCCAGGTCCTGTCGCCCTCGTCGCTGCAGCCGGCCCTGGCCGACGGAGCCGCGGCGGCCGCGGCAGCGGCGCTCCTCAACGATCGGTACGCCGAGGTGGTCCGGCGCCGGCCCGATCGCTTCGCGGCCTTCGCCGTCGTGGCACTCCCTCACGTGGAGGTCGCCCTCGAGGGGCTGGACGCGGCCCTGGCCCGTCGCGGGGTGGTCGGCGTCGCGGTGGCCACCTCGGTGGCCGGCATCTCCATCGCCGACGCGCGGTTCGAGCCGCTCTTCGCCGAACTCGATCGCCGCGCGGCGCTCCTGTTCATCCATCCGGCGGGCGAGGCCGCCGGATCGCCGCTCATCGAGGGCCTGGGCCTGTCGTGGGCCCTTGGGGCGCCGATCGAGGACACCGTGTCGGTGACGCACCTCATCGCGCGCGGGATCCCCAGCCGCTTTCCGCATCTGCGGATCGTCAACGCGCATCTGGGTGGGGCTTTGCCGATGCTGCTCCAGCGGCTGGAGAACCAGTTCGGTCGGATCGCGCCCGAGGCCCCGGAACCGCCCCGCGTCGCCGCCCGACGGATGTGGTTCGACACGGTCGCGCACGGCCATGTGCCGGCCCTGGTGGCCGCACGGCTGTCGTTCGGCGCGGACCGCCTGGTCCTCGGCACCGACTACCCGTATGTCCGCGGCGAGCACCACCGGGCCGCTGTCGATTACATCGGCGCCGCCGGCTTCACCGACGCGGACACCGTGGCCATCCGCGACACGCAGGCGGCGACCCTGATCGGACGAGGACCCGCGCCGGCCTAGCGCGGACCGCGCCCGGCCACGACGGGCGCGACCGATCGGTCGAACTCGAGCGGGCCGGTGATGACCGCGCCGGTCGTGGTCACGTAGCGCAGGCGGTCCTCCAGGGGCTTCCCGCCCAGGCGGGCCGCCAGCCAGTCGGCCACGATCTCGTCGCGGTGTGGCCCGGCTCCTGCGGCCGGGCCCGACCCGATGCCATGCCGCTCGCCCTGGAAGAGCACGAGCTCCCGCGGTCCGTGCGCGTGTTCGAGGAGGGCCCACGTGTACTCGATGGGGCTCAGGTCGTCCTCCTCGCCCGCCACGATCAGGAAGGGGCATCGGATCCCGGCCCCGAACGCCGTCGGGTCGAGCCCGGCCGCGAAGCGATCGAAGGCGTCCTCGTCGTCGTAGCCCGCCATGTACATGAAGCGCGACTTGAAGGTCGGCGAGGCGCTCTCGAACGCCGTCCGGGCCGCGGGCTCGTGGAGCGCCATCATGACTGCACAGGCCTGGACGCCCTCCACCTCGCCGGCGATCTGCGTGGCCCAGAACGAGCCGAAGCTGACGCCGCTCACGGCGATGCGGGAGGCGTCCACTGACGGTTGCCGCATCAGCCAGGCCATGACCGCCCGGCCGGCCTCGACGAAGTTCGTGGCGGTGACCCATAGGCCGTGGTTCAGGGCCTCCCCCTGGCCCGGCCCGTCAAAGGTCAGACGCGCGATCCCTCGCTCCAGGAACCGGTCCCCGTAGATGGCGACCAGGTGCTCCTTGAAGCTGTCCATCCCGCCGATCTGGATGACGCAGGGGAACGGCCCTTCGCCTGTCGCGGGGAGGTGGAGGTAACCGGCCAGGGTCCCCTCGCCGAAAGGGATCTCGACCCGCTCGACCGGATGCGGCGCGAGCGCGACGAAGCGCTGGTAGCACGCGACCTTGCGTTCACCGTACGCGAGGTTCAGGGCCGAATTGCCGAACAGCGGCCACTGCGCGGCTCCCCACAGGATCGCCGCCACGAAGGCGTGCTCCCGCTCCGCGACGGGGCGTCCCTCGGCCCGGGCCTCATCGGCGAACCCTTCGCGGCGGCGGGCCGCGGCGGCGAACTCGCGATCGATGTCGGCGAACTTGCGAACGCGTTCCCGCACGCGGGTGAAGTCGCCTTCGGCCTCCTGGGGGCAGGCCTGCGCCAAGTATCGCGACCGGCCCTGGTCCCAGTCGACGCCGACCAGGCGGATGACGTTATCCAGGAGCCAGCGTTGCTCGCGAAAGCGCCGCGAGCTCACGTACGATCCGCCCACGGCGGCGCCTCCATCCCGCTGTATACAATCGGTTGCCCGAGGAATGCTGGCGGCCCATGCGGGCCGCGTCAATGCGCGCCGACCGAGGGAGGAGCCCCCACGACACGCCTGTGGCCGGCGCTGGTTGCCCCCGTCGTCGCGGTGGCCGTCGTCGCCTGGATCGCCGGCCAGTTCGTGCCGATCCTGGGGCCGGCGGTCCTCGCGCTGCTCCTGGGCGCATCCGTCGGGACCCTGGAGTTGACCACGGTGAGTCTTCGGCCCGAGGTCGCCTTCATCGGCACGCGCCTCCTCCAGGCGTCGATCGTGGCCCTGGGCCTGTCGGTCGACTTCGGCCAGGTCCTGACCGTCGCCGGCGGGTCGCTGCCCGTGATGCTCGGCACCCTCGGGGCAGGGCTGCTCGGGATCTGGCTCCTCGGACGCCTCCTGCACGTCGAGCCCACCATCCGTGGCCTTCTCGCGGTCGGTACGTCGGTGTGCGGGGCATCGGCCATCGCCGCGGTGGCGCCCGTCCTCGAAGCGGACCCGCAGGAGATCGCGTACGCCGTGGCCGTCGTCTTCCTGTTCAACGTCGCGGCGGTCATCATCTTTCCCACCATCGGGCACGCGTTCGGATTCTCCACCGCCACGTTCGCCGTCTGGGCCGGGACGGCCGTGAACGACACCTCGTCGGTCCTCGCCGCGAGCTTCGCCTTCGGCGCAGGGGCGGCGACCTTCGCCGCCGTGGTCAAGCTCTCGCGGACCGTGATGATCCTGCCCATCACGATCGGGATCGCGCTGCTCAGACGTGACGAGCGGCGTGGAGGCTGGCGCGACCGGGCGGGGGCCGCGTTCCGACGGGCGCTGCCGTGGTTCATCGTGGCGTTCCTCGTGGCCGCGCTCGCCCACTCGGCCGGCCTGGTGCCGCCCCCGGTCGCGCAGGCCGCCGGCACGATCGCCCAGCTGGGCACCGTCGCAGCGTTGGCCGCCATCGGCCTGGGCACCGACCTGCAGGCTGTGCGACGCGCCGGCGCCCGCCCCCTGCTGCTTGGCGGCGCGGGCTGGTTGCTGGTGGCGACCACGAGCCTCGGGCTGCAAGCCCTGACCCAGAGGTAGTCCCCCGGAGCGTGCGCGTGAGCCGCAGCCGTGTTCCGGCCCGAACCCGTCGGGCCGCTCGGACGGCCGGCACCTGCCGTGCCGCATCCGGGCGATTGCCCATCGGCGCGGTCTGAGGCATCATGCGCAGACAACTGAAGAGCTCTTATCAAGAGTGGTGGAGGGACCGGCCCGTTGAAGCCACGACAACCTGCCGGCGTCGAGCCGGCAAGGTGCCAAGTCCGGGCAGGACCTC
>DATBOX010000062.1:0-3144 GCA_036561685.1 Candidatus Limnocylindrales bacterium
CCAGCTCCCCGACGGCGGCGTGCTCGTCGTGGGAGCCTCGGCGACCGGCGTGCAGCTGGCCGCGGAGCTGAGGCGGTCGGGCCGGCCGGTCACCCTCTCGGTGGGGGAGCACGTGCGGTTGCCGCGCACGTACCGCGGGCGCGATGTGCTGTGGTGGATGGACGAATCGGGCGTGTGGGACCAGCGGTACGACGAGGTCGAGGATCTCACCCGGGCCCGGCGGCTGCCCTCGCCCCAGCTCGCCGGGACGCCGGAGCGGACGACGCTCGATCTCAACGCGCTCACCTCGATGGGCGTCGAGCTGGTGGGCCGCTGGGCGGCGGTACGGGACGGCCGCGCGCTGTTCTCCGGCGGCTTGCGCAACATGTTCTCGCTCGCGGACCTCAAGATGGAGCGCCTGCTGGACACGTTCGACGAGTGGGCCAAGACGGACGGGTACGACGCCGAAGCCGGCCCTCCCGAGCGCTTCGCGCCGACCCGTGTGCCCGAGTCGGCGCGGTTGCAGCTTGACCTCCAGAGCGGCGAGATACGCGCGATCGTGTGGGCGACGGGTTTCCGGCCCGACTACGGGTGGCTGCATGTGCCCGTGGTCGACGCGAAGGGCCAGCTGGACCACGAGGGCGGCGTGGCCGGGAGCCCGGGACTGTACGCGCTGGGCCTGCCCGTGCTGCGGCGGCGCAGGTCCACGTTCATTTGCGGTATCGAGGACGACGCCCGTGAGGTGATCGATCACCTCGCGCGGTTCCTGGCTGCGCGCAGGTGATCCCGGCCGGCGGGGGCCCTCTCGTGGCGGCACCTGGCGGCGTGCGGCGTGCGGTTCGCGATGAGTATGCGGGCCGCGCACCGTCATACCCGGCATGACGTACGCACCGGTGAACGGCCTGCAGCTCTACTACGAGACGCACGGTTCCGGCCGGCCACTTGTCCTGCTCCACGGCGGCCTGCTGACCATCGACCTCACTTTCGGGCCGCTGCTCGAACCCCTCGCGGCCAGCAGGCAGGTCATCGCGGTGGAGCTCCAGGGCCACGGGCACACCGCCGACACCGGCCGCGCGATGACGATCGAGGCGCTGGCCGGTGACGTCGTCGCGCTGCTCGACCACCTGGGGATCGCCCAGGCCGATCTCTTCGGCTTCAGCCTCGGCGGTCTCGTCGCGTACGCGGTCGCGCTCGGCGCACCCGCCCGGGTCGGCAAGCTGATCGTCGCCTCGGCGGACGCCCACCGCCCGCCGGGCCGCGAAAGCGCGCCGCTCGACGACGACCGGATGCCGACGGCGGCCGATTTCCAGGCGATGCGCGACGCCTACGAGGCGGTCGCTCCCGACCCCGCGAGCTTCGGCGAGTTCGCGGCCAGAACCGAGGCACTGGTGCACGAGTTCCCGGGGTGGACCGGCGAGCTGCGGTCACTGCGGCTGCCGACCCTGCTGATCTTCGGCGACCGCGACTTCTCACCGCTGCCCGACGTGGTGGAGATGTTCGAACTCCTGCCGGACGCGCAACTGGCCGTGCTCCCCGGGACCACGCATGTCGGCGTGACCCGCCGGCCCGAGCAAGTGCTCGCGTTGATCACGCCGTTCCTCGACGCGCGCTAAGCGGCTTCGGAGACCGGTGCCCGTCAACGGCCGGAGGCGACCCCTCGCGGAGCCTCTCCCGCAGGTGGGCCGCCAGGCGCACGGACAGCGCCACGATCGTCAAGAGCGGATTGGCATATCCCGACGTCGGGAAGACGGAGCCACCGACGACAAAGAGATCATCAACTTCGTGTGACCGGCAATTGGCATCAACGACACCGTTCCGCGATGAATCACTCATCCGGGTCGTTCCCAGTTGGTGCGCTTCTGAATTGAAGTTCGCCATCAGGTCGGATATGTGGCTCTTAATCCTGGTCTCATCGAATATCAAATGCCCGGTTTGCGTCTGATCAAGACGGCTGGCTATGATGCGGTGAATTTCAGTTACGGTTTTGGCGTCGACGTCGCTGAAACCGATACGGGCAGTCAGCCTCCGCAAGCCGAACGCATCGCGTTCGCCGTTCAGGACGACACGGCTGTCGCGATTAGGTGCGTGCTCCGCCTGATAGTGCAGATAGTGCTCGCTCACTGACCGGTCCGGCAGCACCATTGGCAGGCGCCTGCTCACGAGGTACCGGCTGCGGAATATCTTCGATATCTCTATGGCGGACCCGGACGAGACCTGCCTGATTACCTCCCAGTGCTCCCGCCGTGCATGCGAGTCGTTACGGAGTCTTACACGGAAGTCACGTGGCCCGCCATTCTTGAATGCGTCCGCATACTGTTTTGCGAGAAAAGCGGCAGAGAATACCGCATTTCCGTGTGCGGCGTCCGCTATGGGAGGACGGTGCAGGCTCGCCGATGCATTGCCGATCTCGTGCTGCTCCTGGGCAAGAGGCGTCAGGGCGAATCGGCGCCGGCAGTACACACCGGCTCCGTCCCGCTCGAAGTCATAGTGGAAGGCCGGGCCGCGATCGGCAAAGCTCACCTTCAGGGGCGCACCCAGAAGGTGCGTCATATAGTAGCGGCCCACGAGGCCCGCCGAGTTCCCGATGCCGCTGGTGTGGACATCGTTGGAGACCAGAAGCAGCCGGGGATTTTCGAGCCCGCCGGCCGCCAGCACGTAGATACGTGCATGGATGAGGAATTCGCGTCCCGGCTGAGCCGCGGCCCGGATGTAGTCGATGGATCTTCCGGTGGCCTTTGCCTGAATGTGCAGAGCGTGCCCGCCCACCAGGACCCGCAGAAGAGAGGACCTCCGGAGCTCGGGCGCATAACGCTTCGCAAAATTCGTGGGAGGGCTCCAGCGCTCAAGACGCGACGACGTTACCTCTGCCCCGTCAAATCCATTGATCATGGGCGCCCGCTCGGGCCCGAATGTCTCACCCGCCTCGAACGAGAAAGGACTGGCTTCGCACAACTC
The DNA here is from genome assembly GCA_036561685.1 of Candidatus Limnocylindrales bacterium. Lineage (GTDB taxonomy): Bacteria > Chloroflexota > Limnocylindria > Limnocylindrales > CSP1-4 > DASPUH01. Next base: position 2,935 of record DATBOX010000062.1, read on the forward strand.
GATGGCGCGGGTATAGTGTGGGAGCAGGTCGGTGTAGGAAATTGGCCAGCCGCTGCCGGGGACCCATGGCCTCTTTTCGAAGTCTATGGGGTCGAGTGGCATGCATCGGCCGCCCCACGCGATGGTGGTACCACCGAATGCCCTCCGGCGGCCCTGCTCCAGTGGCTCGTGAGGGTAAGACTGGTCCGTTACACCGCGGTAAAGGTCGCG
>DATBOX010000063.1:0-7959 GCA_036561685.1 Candidatus Limnocylindrales bacterium
CACATTCCTGGTGGTGGAGCGCTACGTCGACCTGACCGAGATCCTGCCTGAGCCCGAGCGGCTCACACCGGCGCAGGCCGTCGCCCGCCTGCGCGAGGAGGCCGGCGAACGCCTGCCGCGCGAGGAGGCCCTGACCCTCGCCGACGCCCTCGAGGCCCAGGCCGCCGCCTGACCGGGGACCCCAGCGGTGACCTCCGGCCCTTGACGCTGGGCGCGCATCAGCACAGCCTCGTCGGCAGCAAGGAGTGGCCATGGCCGAACCCGGACCGCGGCGGGCGGAACGCAATGCTGGCGCGTTCTTGACCCCCACCGACTACTCGATGATCCCCGTCCCCATGCGGACGCTCAGCGACGAGTACCACGACGAGCCCGCCGAGCCCAGGGATTCGGAGACGGTCCCGCCGCCCGAGCCGGAGGGCCAGATCCGCCGGATCGTCAGGCGGCTCGTCGGACGGTCCCGCCCGTAGCCTCGCTACGCCTCAGGGACACCCCGAGGCCGAGAGCGACGGCGGCGGGCAGGTGACACGGTCCACCGGCAGGCCGGTGCTGCCGTCGATCACCGTGCGATCCGCCAGCGGCTGCTGCAGGTGGGCGACGGATTCGGCGAAGTAGGCCATCTCCGTGCTGGCGCCGATCTGGATCCAGAAGGAGGTCACGATGATCGTGACCGTCGACGGGGTCTCGGCGACGCTCGTGACCCGGGTCCAGGCGCCGGCCCCTTCAGTCGTCCCGACCATCAGCGTCTGGGGATCGACCACGCGGTAGTAGTCGATCGTCGAACGGGCGTCCAGCATCCGGTACGCCGTGAAGACCAGAGCGACGATGACCGCCAGGACGATCCAGCGTCGCCGCACCTTGGGCAGCTTCGTGGGACCAGACCCTCTACGGGGCACGCGTCGGGGTCGGGAGGCTGCACGGATTCGGGCTGACGGCCGCCGGGACCTTGTCGGCCACGACGGCGCAGATAGCGTCGATCTGGGCCGCCATGGCGTTGACGGTGACCCGCAGCTCGGTGACATCGGAGCCCATGGGCCCGATCGCAGCATCCGCCTGGATGCCGCCGGTGTCGGGCACGCGTATCGCCGTCCGGTCGGGCACGCCGTCGATCTGCAGGAAGAGGGCCACCAGGCCGATCAGCATCAGCACCTGGAGCACCGCGAGACCCTCCATATAGAGCCGGAGATCCCGCGTGGTCGGCGGTGCCTTCACGGGGGGCGACGATGCGCTGGCGTCCATGTCCCAACCTCTCGTTCCTGGCCGGTCGTCCGGCGCGTTGCCCAGTCAGGGCCACCGTAGGCGCAGCGCCACGTCGGCACAAGAGCCGAGGCCGGGTCGCGCTACCTCAGGGCGCCGCCGAAAGACCGGCTATGGGCGGGACACGCTTTGCCTGCCAGGCAAGCCGGTTCTTGGCTCACAGGCAAGCAACGAACAAGCCGGCGGGGATGTCGGGGCGGGATCACCCCTCGGACTCCCCGTCGGCTTGGCGGCCACGCTCGGGCCACGTTCGGCGACCCATCGAGGGAGCGTCACAGCGGGTGGATCGGGGCATCTTGGGCCTTCAGCGGCCTGCCCCGGTTGCCTAGTTGCCCCTCAGGCAAGAGTGAGCCCGAAGGCGGGCCAAGAAGGACCCCGAAACGCTACCGCGCCCTCGCGATAAGCCCCGAGCGCGGGCCCGGGGTCAGGCGCACCGAGCCCCCTCCCGACGCCGAGACCGCACCCTCCCATGAGCCGGGCCACGAGGCCCAGCGCACGACCTCAAGGCTCCGCTCTCCCAGCTCGGGCAGCGCGAGGTCCAGCGCGACGCCGTCATTCCCGGCATTCACGGCCACGACCCACAGGTCACCCGCAGCGGGATCGTCCCGCACGTAGGCCATGCAGCCACCGACCGCCCGCACCACCCGGAACGCGCCGCGGTCGCGCAGCGTGGCACTCGAGTGCCGCAGCGCGATGGCGCCCGCGATGAACGCCCGCAGGTCCTGGTCCCAGGCGGCGCGGTCCGCCGGGAAGGCGCCACGGTTCGCCGGATCCAGGCCGCCCTCCATGCCGATCTCGTCGCCGTAGTAGATGGACGGCGCCCCCGGCAGCGTCATCTGGATGAGCGTGGCCAGCCGCAGGCTGTCGCGATCGCCGCCGCACACGGTGACGAAGCGGGGCGTGTCGTGGCTGCCCAGCAGGTTGAACTGCACGGCGATGACCGCTGGGTCGTACAGCGCCAGCAGCCGCTCGAGCTCAGCGGCGAACGCCGCTCCGTCCATCGGACGCACATGGGCCGCGTACTCGTTGTGTGACTGGACCACGCCCATGTCGAGGTGGCTGCCGCCGCAGAAGCCCAGCAGCGCCTCTGCCAGCGGGTAGTCCATGACCGCATCGAACTCGTCGCCGCCCAGCCGCTCGGGCCGGGGCACCCAGATCTCGCCGAGGACGTAGGCATCCGTGTCGACGGCCTTGATCCGCTGGCGGAACTCCTGCCAGAAGCCCGGCTCCTTGATCTCCTCCGGCACGTCCAGGCGCCAGCCGTCGGCCCCGGCCCGCAGCCAGTGCTCCCCGACGGCCATGAGGTATTCACGGACGACCGGGTTGGCGTGGTTCAGCTTGGGCAGGGCCGGCAGCCCCCACCACCCCACATACCCGAGGCGCCCGATGTCTCCCCCGTGCGCCGCGTCGGACCACGGGGGCGGATACGCATCCAGGACCCCGCCACTCTCCAGGCGGCCCCGGTCGACGTGGTACCAGTCCAGGTAGGGCGACGCAGCGGCGGTCTCAAGGATGTGGTGGAAAGGCAGGAAGCCTCGACCGGTGTGGTTGAAGACACCGTCCAGGATCACGTGCCACCCGCGCCCGTGGGCGGCCTCGATGAGCTCGCGCCAGGCCGCTTTGCCGCCCAGCAGCGGGTCCACGGCCAGGTAGTCGTCGGTGTGGTAGCGGTGGTTCGACGCAGAGGTGAAGATGGGATTGAGGTAGAGGGCGGTGATGCCAAGCTCGGCCAGGTCATCGAGTCGGTCGGTTAGGCCGGGCAGGTCACCGCCCTTGATGCCGTCCTGCGTGGGCGCGGCGTCCCAGGCCTGGAGCGGTCCGGGAGCGGGCACACGTCCGCTGCGGGCGAAGCGGTCGGGGAAGACCTGGTAGAAGACGGCGTCACGGACCCATGCAGGCGTCTCGATGCTCACCGCGCCTATGGTGGCAGAATCGGCGGCCATGCTGGCCACCCTGCGCGCCATGCCCAACGGCGTGCGCGTCTTCCTCGTCTATGCGCTGATCGTCCTCGGGATCCTGGGCCTGACCCTCCCCTTGATCGTGGCCGAGGCCTCCAGCGACGTGCCCATCTCGCCGCTGGGCGTCGTGTGGATGGCGCTCCTGGCGTACCTCATCTTCACCATCACCCTGGTGCTCCAGCGCAAGCAGGCGGGCTGGGGCCTGTCGCTGGGCCTGGTCACCCTCGTCGTCCCGCTCGTGCCCCTCCTGCTCATCACCGCGGGGGTGATCGGCGGCATCTTCGCCATCGCCCTGGGCCTGGTGCTGCTGCGCGGCCTGCTGCGGCCGGAGGCGCGCCTGTGGTTCAACGAGGCCTGAGGACCTCGAGGCCGACGCGAACGGCCGCGTCCGAGTACCCTGTGCGCCGGCGTGGCCGAGCCACCGCCCTGACGATCTCACCAAGCGAGGGGTCGACTACCCGTGCCTGACCGACCGCGCCGCCCCGCCGCCGGCGCGCGCGACGCCGCATCCTCGGGATCCGGATCGAGCGTGCGAGACCGCCGCACGGCGCGACGCGGACGTGAGATCCGCCGCGACGACCGTTCGGTCCTCGATCGCTACGGCGGCCTCCTGCTGGCCCTCTTCGCGGTGGCCGGCATCATCATCGTGGGCTTCCTGGTCCTGTCCAACGCCTCGGGCAAGGCCTACGCCTGCGACAGCCTCCTCACGCCCGGCCCCAGCGCGCCGGTCCCGACCTTCACCCCGTCGCCGTCCCCCAGCCCGACACCCAGCCCGACGCCCTCCATCACCCCGTCCCCGAGCCCGTCGCCGACGCCTTCCGCCACGCCGACCCCCAGCGCGACCCCGACCCCGAGCCCATCGCCAAGCCCCAGCCCGTCACCCTCGGCCTCGCCGAGCGCGTCGACCTCGGCCGGCCCGACGCCCTCGGTCACCCCGATCCCCCAGCCGACCCAGCTGGTGGGCTTCCCCGTGGCGGATCTGGGCCGGACCCACATCCTCGACACGAGCACCAAGATCGACTACGCGTACTGCCCGCCCGGCTCGGGTTCTCACTTCAACGTGACGACCATCGGCCCGATCAAGCGGGCCTTCTACGGCGCGGACAAGGAGATGTCGCCCAGTGGATGGGTGCATGATCTCGAGCATGGCTACGTGATGATCGCCTACAGCTGCGCGCCGCTGCCCGGGCCCACGCCCGTCGCCACGCCGACACCGGCGCAGGGGTGCCCCAGCTCGGCCGAGATGGCGGCCCTGCAGCAGGCCTTCAACACCGCGCCACAGGCCGCCTCGGCCAAGCAATGCGGTGATGCCAACAAGCTGCTCGTGCTGCGTTTCGACAGCATGACGACCCGCTTCGCGTACATCGCCTGGGACCGCGTCGAGATGACCAACACCTTCAGCGTGCAGGACGCCATCACCTTCATGCAGCAGTGGCAGGACCAGGCCAACCCAGAGCCGAGCATCTGCGTCTGACCGATGCGCACCATGCGCGCCCTCGTCAAGGAACGTAGCGCCCCCGGGGCGGCCATCCGCGAAGTGCCGGTCCCCGAGCCGGGGCCGGGTGAGGTATTGATCCAGGTCCAGGCGGCCAGCGTCTGCGGGACCGACGTCCACATCGAGCGCTGGGACGCGTGGGCCCAGGCGAACGTCCGGCCCCCCCTGGTGTTCGGGCATGAGATGGCCGGCCTCGTGGTGGCCCGGGGCGAGGGCGCGACGCGCGTGCCGATCGGCTCGCTCGTCGCGGCGGAGACGCACCTGGTGGACTGGACCTGCTACCAGTGCCGCACCGGTCGAGCCAATGTGTGCCAGCACCTGCGGATCCTGGGCGTGCAGGCACCCGGCGTGTTCGCCGAGTACGCCGTGATCCCGGAGACGAACGCGTGGGTCTCGGAGGGCCTCGCGCCGGAGGTGGCGGCCCTCCAGGAGCCGATGGGCAACGCCGTCCATGCCCTGTTCGTGGAGGAGATCGCCGGTCAGTCGGTGGCCATCCTGGGCTGTGGCCCGATCGGCCTCATGGCCGTCGCCATCGCCCGCATGGCCGGCGCGCGGCACGTCTTCGCCACCGACCTCAACCCCGAGCGGCTGGCCGTGGCCGGCCGGATGGGCGCCCACGAGGCCATCGACGCGCACGAGGACGTGGTCGCGCGGCTCCGCGCGGCGACCGACGGCGACGGCGTGGACGTGGTGCTGGAGATGTCCGGGGCCGAGGCCGCGCTCCACACGGGCCTCCGCGCCTTGACGAACGGCGGCCGCATCTCCCTGCTGGGGACCCACGCGAAACCGGCCACCATCGACGTCTCGGCCGAGATGATCTTCAACGGCATCCGCGTCTACGGCATCACCGGACGGCGCATGTGGGAGACGTGGTACCGCACGACGGCGCTCCTCGAAGAGGGTCTGGACCTCTCCCCGATCATCACCCACCGGCTGCCGCTGGAGCAGTACGCGGACGCGTTCGAGCTCGTCGCCGCCGGCCATGCCGGCAAGGTCGTGCTGCTGCCCCAGGTGACCGCGTAGCGCCGCGGCGCACGCGGTAGCCTAGGCGTGACGATGGGCACCCGAGCCGATCCCCTGGGCTACCTCGACGAGGCACTGGCCGACCTGCGCGCCAGGTCGCTGTACCGCCCGCTGCGGGTCCTCGACGGACGACAGACGCCGCACGCGGTCATGGACGGGCGGCCGGTCATCAGCCTCTCCTCCAACAACTACCTTGGCCTGGCCACCCATCCGCATCTTGTCGAGGCGGCGCTGGCCGCCGTCCGTGACCTGGGCGTCGGCAGCGGCGCCGTCCGGACCATCGCCGGCACGATGGAGCTCCACCAGGAGCTGGAGCGGCGCCTGGCGGCCTTCAAGCACACCGAGGCCGTGCTGACCTACCAGTCCGGCTTCACCGCCAACAGCGGCGTGATCCCGACCATCACCGGCGAGCACGACCTGATCGTCAGCGACGAGCTCAACCACGCCTCGATCATCGACGGGGTCCGCCTTTCCAAGGCCGCCCGCGCCGTCTACCCGCACAAGGACGTGGACGGCCTGGAGAAGGTGCTGCGCGACGCGCGCGGCAAAGGTGGCCCGGACGGCGCGTACGAGCACATCCTCGTCATCACCGACGGCGTCTTCAGCATGGACGGCGACATCGCCCCGCTGCCCGGCATCTGCGACGTCTGCGAGCGGTACGACGCGGCCGTGATGATCGACGACGCGCATGCCTCAGGGGTCCTGGGGCGCAACGGGCGCGGCACGGTCGACCACTTCGGACTGCACGGCCGGGTCGACATCCAGGTGGGCACGCTCTCCAAGGCGGTCGGCGTCCTCGGCGGCTACGTGGCCGGCACCCAGGCGCTGCGGGACTACCTCATCCAGCGGTCCAGGCCCATCCTCTTCTCCACGTCCCATCCGCCGGCCGTCGTGGCGGCCTGCCTCGCGGCTCTCGACGTCCTCGAGGGCGAGCCGGAGCGCATCGAGCGGCTGTGGGAGAACACTCGCTTCTTCAAGGCCGGCCTGACCAACCTGGGCTTCGACACCGGCATCAGCGAGACGCCGATCACGCCGGTCATGGTGGGCGACTCCGAGCAGGCCGGCCTCCTCAGCGGGCGGCTGCTGGACCTGGGCGTCTTCGCCCAGGCCGTTGTCTACCCCACGGTCGCCATCGACCGTGCCCGGATCCGCACCATCGTCTCCTCCGAGCACACCCGCGACGACCTCCAGGCGTGCCTGGACGCCTTCGCCACCGCGGGCCGGGAGTTACGGCTCATCGGGGGCTGATGTGCGTCGCCTGACGACCAGCCTCCTTGGGCTGGCGATCAGCGCCGTGCTGATCGGGGTCGTGATGCTGGAGGTCAACCCCGGCGCGGCCGCGGCGACGCTGGGGCGTGCCCAGCCGCTGGTCCTGATCCTGGTCCTGCCGCTGCTGGCCATCGACCAGGCGGCGCGGACGGTCCGCTGGCACCTCCTGCTCGCCCACGAGCCACGACCCGGCTACCGCGAGACGTTCCGGTACCTCGTGGTGGGCTACCTGGTCAACATCGTCCTGCCGGGGCGGCTCGGCGAGTTCGTGCGGGCGCATCTCGCCGGCACGCGAGCCCACGTGGGCCAGCTGCGCGCCCTCGGGTCGATCGCCCTTGAGCGGGGCCTTGACCTTGTCAGTGCGGCCACCCTGGGCGCCCTTGCCGCGGCGAGCCTGGGGCTGGGCAACGGCATCACCGGAGCGTTCACCATCGTCGCGGCCCTGGGCTGGATCGTGCTGCTGACGGTCACCCTGGTGCCGCACGACCTGGTGCGGCGGCTGCTGGACGGCGTCGTGACCCGCTTCAGCCGGGGCCCGGCACGCCTCCTGCTACCGCACCTTGGCTCGTTCGGCCATGCCCTGATCGATGCGGCCGCGCCACGCCTGGTCGTCGCCGCGCTGGGCCTGACGCTCATCAGCTGGACCACGGGCACGGCCGTCTTCGCCCTCGTGGCGACCTCGCTGGGCCTCAGCGTCCCCCCCCTCGTGCTGCTGGCGATGGTGACCGCGGCGAACCTGGGAGCGGCGATCCCCTCGGCCCCGGCCGGCATCGGGCCCTTCGAGTTCGCCGTCGTCTACGTCGGCACGGCCGCCGGCCTCGATGGCTCGCAGGCCCTGGCCCTGGGTATCCTGGCCCACCTCGTCGGGACGGTGCCGATCGCAGCCGCGGGCGCGCTCAGCCTGCCCTCGGTCGACTGGCGGCTCGGTCAGCTGCGCGGCCTGGCCGCCCTGCGCCGCGG
>DATBOX010000064.1:0-11839 GCA_036561685.1 Candidatus Limnocylindrales bacterium
CCCGGTCATCGCCCTGCACATGGCCGGCTCGATCGGCAAGCACGTCGATCTCGTGGTCTCGGACCCGGTCCAGGCGGGCACGATGGCCGTCATGGCCATCGCCGACACGGCCTCGTTCGACCTGGAGAAGCAGCGCGGCCGTCGCTACTAGGCGGGACGCGGCACCCGCCAGCGCAGCCGCATCGTCGCCTGGAGGGTCTGGCCCGGCTCCAAGATCCTGACGCCTGAGGCGGCCGTCATCGCGCCAAGCGCGTTGGGCCAGGCGGTCTGCGGCTCCAGGCACAGGCCTCCCGGCGGCGTGAAGACGACGAGGGCCCGGATCGGCCGGCCGAACTCGACGCGCAACTCCATGTCCGGCCAGGTGGCGACGACCGGTGACCGCGGTGCGACGTAGGTGAGATCCAGGCGCCGCTGGCCGAGCGGTGGCCCCGTCCGCAGGTCGGTCTGCCCGGCGACCGCGATCGGGCGTCCGGTCGGGATCATGCGCTCCGTCTGGAGGACCTGCGCGGCGTCCACCCTGAGGCGTGGCTCCCCGCCCGTCCGCCGGAACCAGGGGTGCCAGCCCAGGGCGGCGGGCATGGCTCGCGGACCGGCGGTGATCACGGCGTGGAGCTCCAAGTGGTCGGCCGCGAGGCGGATGCGTTGCCTGACACGGCCGCCGAACGGCCATTCGACGGGGACGAACCCGCAGCTGAGGACCACCTGGTCCTCCTCCGCGCGGTCGACCGACCAGGTTCGGTCGTAGACGACGCCGTGCAGCGCATCCGGCTCCCTGGTCCGCCGCAGCTGGACCGTGCCGCCCTGCCAGGGCACCCGACCGCCCGCCAGTCGGCCTGGCCAGGGCGCCATCAGGAAGCAACCCCAGTCGACTCCCCGGTCGTCCGCGTCCGGCGCCGGCACCAGCAGCTCGCGGCCGGCGACGATCAGCGAGGCGAGGCGGCCGCCGCGCGTCGCGTCCACCGTGGCCAGCCGATCGCCGACGCGGAGCCGGATCAGGTCGCCCACCCCCGTCTCGGCCCTCCGCTCAGAGGGAGCGCAGGCGGTACGCCGCGTCCTCCGGACTGAGGTCGCGTTGCACCTCCGCCAGCAGCTCGTAGCCGACCATGAACTTGCGCATCGACGAGCTGAGGAGCGGCGGATAGAAGTGGCCGTGGAGCTGCCAGTGCTCGCCGGGGCCGTCGCCGTTGGGCGCCTGGTGCCAGCCCATCGAGTAGGGGAAGGGCACGCGGAAGAGCTCGTCGTAGCGGCGCAGCAGGTCGATCAAGGTGGCGGCAAGGGTGTCGCGTTCCGCCCCGCCCAGGTCGGGCAGGCGGCTGACCGGGCGCCGCGGCAGGACCAGCGTCTCGAACGGCCAGGCAGCCCAGAAGGGCACCACCACGAGCCAGTCGTCGTTCTCGACCACGACGCGCGGGCCGTCGTGCTCCTGCGCCGCGTAGGCCAGCAGGAGCCGCTGCCCTGTCCGGTCGCACCAACGCAGCTGGGTCGCATCCTCCCGGACCGCCTGCACCGGGAGGGCCGTGCCGGCCCAGATCTGGCCGTGCGGATGCGGGCTCGACGCGCCCATCGCCTGGCCCCGGTTCTCGAAGACCTGTACCCAGCGGTACGTCCGACCGAGCTCGGCCGAGTGCTCCGCCCACAGGTCGATGATGCGACGCACGGCCTCCGGGGTCATCCGTCCCAGGGTCAGATCGTGGCGCGGCGAGAAGCACAGGACGCGGCAGGTCCCGCGCTCACCCTCCGCACGCAGGAGGTCCCCCTCCTCGAAGCGCGCCGGCGCGCTGTCGGGTCGCAGGGCGGCGAAGTCATTGGTGAAGACGAAGGTCTCCTCGTACGTGGGGTTGGCCTCGCCGTTCGCCCGCGTGTTGCCCGGGCACAGGTAGCAGCTCGGGTCGTAACTGGGGAGCGGGGAAGGGGCGTGGTGGTCGCGGCGGCCCTGCCACGGCCGGCGGGTGCGTTCGGCCGAGACCAGCACCCACTCGTCGGTCAGGGCGTTGTAGCGCCGATGGGGCTCCGCGAGCACCACGGGCACCTCGGCCGGGGCGTCCTCCCGGCCGGCCGCGTCGGTCACGGAGCGCGGACGCCGGCGCGCGCTGCCGACACGGTTTCGGGCGCGCCCGGCGAAGCGACGATGAGCTCGCCGACGAGGGAGCTCAACATCTCGTGGACCTCGGGGCTGAGGCCGGGATCGGTGATCAGCACGTCGGCCTGGCTGAGGCCCACGATCGTGCTCAGGCCGACGACGCCCCACTTGGTGTGGTCGGCCACGACCACCAGGCGGCGGGCGGCCTCGACGAGCACGCGGTCGGTCTCCGCCTCGAGCAGGTTGGGGGTCGTGAAGCCCGATCGGGCGTCCATGCCGTGGACGCCCATGAACGCCAGGTCCAGGTGGACACTCTGCAGCGCCAAGACCGCGAACGGGCCGACCAGCGCGTCCGACGGGGTGCGCACACCGCCGGTGAGGATGATCGTCTGGTCCGCCCGCCCGGCCTGATGGAGGACGTCCGCGACGGGGGGCGAATTGGTCACGACGGTGAGGCCCGGCACGGCCACCAGGCGCTGGGCGATGGCGTACGTCGTCGTGCCTGCCGAGATGCCGATGGCCATGCCCGGCTCGACGAGCGCCGCCGCGGCGTCGGCGATGGCCTGCTTCTCACCGAGCTGGAGGGTCGACTTGGCCACGAAGCCGGGCTCGAACATGGCCGAGCCGGCGACCGAGGTGGCGCCCCCGTGGACCTTCTCCAGCAGGCCACGCTCGTGGAGGTACTCCAGGTCCCGCCGGATGGTCATGTCCGACACGGCCAGGTCGCGCACGAGGTCGGCCACGCGGACACCGCCGTCCTGGCGGACGCGTTCCACGATGTAGGCCTGACGCTGCCGGGCTAGCATCTCGCCTCCGTGTCCCTCGTCCCACCGACCACGCCGATCAGATTCCCTCAAGAGTGCCCACGTCGACATCCGAAGTCAACGCCACGAACGGCGATCCGCGCGTTCCTGGGCGAAGATATTGACAGGACCCGCAGAAACTCTACCATGCGGAGTTGGTCTGTGTCTGGTAATGTTTGGATCCGATAGCAGAGGCACACCCAGTGGCTCAACAGGAGGAGGACATGGCGAACCCCATGGCGCCCCAGCGATCCTCGCCGCCCGAGACCGCGCAGACCGGCCTCTCCCGACGGGATGTGCTCAAGGGCATGGCTGCGGTAGCGGGGACCGCTGGCATCGCCAGCTTCCTGGCTGCATGTAGCTCGTCAGGCACCGCGACACCCACGCCCGCCGCCGCCACCTCGACGCCCGGCGCGGCCACCCCGACCCCGGCCGGCTCCACGGCGACCGGCTTCGTGACCCTCGGCAGCAACCACTCGGATGCCAGTGAAGCCAAGGGCATGGCGGCCATCGACGCCGCCTTCACGACGGCGACCGGCATCGCCACCAAGCTCAACACGGTCGACCACGACACCTTCCAGAACCAGCTGACGCCGTACCTCAAGGGCACGCCGCAGGACGTCTTCACCTGGTTCTCCGGGTTCCGCATGCGGTTCTTCGCCGCCCAGGGCCTGGTCACGCCGATCGACGACGTGTGGGCCTCGGTCAAGAGCAACTACACCAGCGCCTTCGCCACGGCCGTCACCGGCGACGACGGCAAGGTCTACGGCATCCCGGTCGACTACTACCCGTGGGCGGTCTTCTATCGCAAGAGCCTGTTCGCGGACAAGGGCTACACCGTCCCGGCGACGTGGGACGACTACAAGAAACTGTGCGCCAAGATGCAGACCGACGGCCTGACCCCGATCACCTTCGGGGACAAGGACGGCTGGCCGGCCATGGGCACCTTCGACATCCTGAACCTTCGCCTCAACGGCTACGACTTCCACACCGGCCTGCTGACCGGCAAGCAGAAGTGGACCGACCCGAAGGTCACCGCCGTCTTCCAGAAGTGGGCCGAGATCATGCCCTACCACGACAAGGCCTATGCCGGCCTGACGTGGCAGAAGGCGTGCGACACCCTGCTGCAGAAGAAGTCGGGCATGTTCACGTTCGGCCTCTTCCTGACCGGCGAGTTCTCGACATCCGGTACGCCGGCCGACCTGGACGATCTGGACATGTTCCCGTTCCCCACCCTGGGCACGCAGTACGATGCCGAAGCAGCGCTCGACGCGCCCATCGATATCTGGATGATGAGTGCCAATTCGCCCACGCTCCAGCAGGACATGGCCAACGCCAAGGCCTACCTGGAGTTCTTCGCCAAGGGCTCGACGCAGACCCTCATGTTCCAGAACCAGCCGGGCTTCATCCCGACGGCCACCGATGCCGACACGAGCAGTTTCTCCGCTCTCCAGAAGAAGGCGGTCCAGCTGGTCAGCTCGGCCCAGAAGATCACCCAGTTCCTTGATCGAGACTCGCGTCCGGACTTCGCCGGCGCACAGGGCATGCAGGCCTTCCTGCAGACCTTCCTCAAGAACCCGACCGCTGACACGACCCCCCTGCAGTCCCAGATGCAGGCCTATTGGGATCAGCTGCCGCCCTATCTGGGCTCCTGACCCGATCCGGCGCGGTCCCGTATGACCGACTTCGCCCCCGCCTCTCCGGCCAGCCCCGGTGGCGCGGGGGCGAACCATATCCCCGTGCGGCGGAGCCGCCTGAGCCTGCTGTCACGCCGCGACAAGGTGATCCTGGGGCTGATGATCGGGGTCCCCACGTTCCTGGACCTCGTGTTCATCTGGCTGCCGACCCTCGCCTCGATCGGGCTGTCGCTCACCAACTGGAACGGCGCGACCGCCTTGACGGCCAAGAACTTCGTCGGCCTCAAGAACTACCAGTTCCTCTTCACGGCGTACACGCCCTTCTGGCCGGCCGTCGCGCACAACCTCATCTGGTTGCTCTTCTTCGTCTGTGTGGCGACGCCGCTGGGCATCTTCTTCGCTGTCCTGCTCGACCGTGAGCTGCGCGGCAGCGTCATCTACCAGAACGTCTTCTACCTGCCCGTGGTGCTCTCATTGGTCATCGTGGGCTTCATCTGGGAGCTGCAGTACGCGCCGACCGACGGCTTCATCAACGGCATCCTGGGCCGGACGGGGCAGAACGACCTGATCGACTGGCTGGGCAACCCCGGCATCAACATCTGGGCGGTCGTGGTGGCCGCCAGCTGGCGCCACGTGGGCTACATCATGGTGCTGTACCTGGCCGGCCTGAAGAGCGTGGATCCGGGCCTGCGCGAGGCCGCCGCCATCGACGGCGCGGGCGAGCGCCAGATCTTCTTCCGGGTCGTCTTCCCCGTGATGGCGCCCATCAACGTGATCATCGTCGTGGTGACCGTCATCGAGTCGCTGCGGGCGTTCGACCTGGCGTTCATCATCAATCAGGGGACGAACGGCCTGGAGCTGCTGTCGACCCTGATCACCAACAACAGCCTCAGCGAGGCGAGCCTCATCGGATTCGGGTCGGCCATCGCCGTCGTGCTGCTCACGATCTCCCTGGTGCCGATCGTCATCTTCCTCACGCGCGTGATGCGGGATCAGACAGCATGAGTGCGTCGATGACGGTGGCCACGGGAGCCGTGCCGCCCCGCCGGCGCCGGGTGAAGCGCAGTCGGGTGGCCCTCCACGCCTTTCTGATCGTGGTCTGCTCGATCTGGATCTTCCCCCTCTTGTGGGCGGTCTACATCTCCTTGCGGCCGCTGGGCGACACCGCCCTGCACGGCGACTTCTCGTTGCCGTCCACGCTCAACTTCCAGAACTTCATCGACGCGTGGACCCAGGCGAACCTGCCCTACTACTACCTGAACACGCTGATCGTGGCCGTGCCGGCCGTGATCATCACGTTGTTCCTCTCGTCGATGCTGGCGTTCGCCCTGACGCGGGCCGCCTCGCGCTTCAACCTGTTCATGCTGCTGCTGTTCACGGCCGGCAACCTGCTCCCGCCGCAGGTCATCATCGTCCCGCTCTACACGCTGTACCTGCACATCCCGATCCCGCATCCGCTCAGCGAGAACGGCATCCTCTACGACCAGTACATCGGCATCATCCTCATCCACGTCGTCTTCCAGACCGGCTTCTGCGTCTTCGTGCTGAGCAACTACATGCGGACCCTGCCGCGCGAGCTGACCGAAGCCGCGATCGTGGACGGCGCTGGGATCGGCACGATCTACCTGAACGTCATCCTGCCGCTCTGCCGGCCGGCCCTGGCGGCCCTAGCGACGCTGGAGTTCACCTTCATCTACAACGACTTCTTCTGGGCGCTGCTGCTCATCGAGACCGGCTCGAAACGGCCCATCACGAGCGCCCTCAACAACCTGCAGGGGCAGTTCTTCACCAACAACAACCTGCTGGCGGCGGCGTCGCTGCTGGTGGCCATCCCGACGGTCATCGTGTATCTCATCTTCCGGCGGCAGTTCGTGCGCGGCCTGACGCTGGGCGCCACCAAGGGGTGAGTCAGGCGGCCAGCCAGCCCGCGCCGGCGACCGGCTCGATGGGGATGAGGCGGGCCTCGCGGCCTGTGAGCGGCCTGTATGCCCGGTCCAGGGCCGCCTGCAGCCGCCCGACCGCGTCCCTCGCGACGAGGTTGATGGTGGAGCCGCCGAAGCCACCGCCGGTCATGCGCGCGGCGGCCACGCCGGGGGTCGCGCCGGCGATGCCGACCAGGGCGTCGAGCTCGGGCGTACTGACCTCGAAGTCGTCGCGGAGGCTGGCGTGACCGGCCGCCCACAGCTCGCCGACGGCCGCCAGGTCATCGGCCGCGAACGCCTCCGCGGTGGCCGTGACGCGCGCGTTCTCAGTGACCACATGGCGCGCGCGCCGGAAGGCCACGTCGTCGAGCGTGGCGCGGCCGCGGGCCAGGAGGTCCAGGTCGACGTCGCGCAGCGTGTGGACGCCCGGCTCCAGGTCCGCCAGGATGGCGACCGCCCGTTCGCACTCCGCCCGGCGATCGTTGTAGGCCGACCCGGCGGCCAGCTCATGGGGCATGCCGGAGTGGATGACGACGAGCTGGTGGGTCGCCAGGGGCAGCTGGATCTCGCGCCAGGTCAGGTCGCGGCAATCGAAGAGGAGCGCCGCTCCGGCGACGCCGTGCGCGACGGCGAACTGGTCCATCAGTCCGGAGCGCACACCCACGTAGCCGTTCTCCGCGCGCTGGCAGGTGCGGGCGAGCGTGAGGGGATCCACCTGCGGCCCCGCCCGTCCGGAGAGGGCCCACGCGGCAGCCAGCTCCAGCGCGGCGGACGACGAAAGGCCGGCGCCCTGCGGCAGGTCGGACGCAAGCACGCCGCTGAAGGCCGTGAGCGGCTGGCCGGCTCGCTCGAGCTCGAGGGCCGTGCCCGCCAGGTAGTCGATCCAGTCGTGCCGGGGGCTCCCGATCCGCCCCAGCGTGAAGCGTCCCTCCCGCCCGTCCGCCGTGAGCGTGACGCGGACGTCCCGGCCGCCCTCGGCGATGAACGCGAGGCGGATCTCCAGGTCGATGGCCACGGGCATGACCAGACCGGCGTTGTAGTCGGTGTGTTCGCCGATCAGGTTCACCCGTCCCGGCGCGCGGACCACCATCGCCCCGGCCAGATCCGTGGCGGGTCCAGCGACTTCGGCAAGGCGGGCCAGGAGGGCGGTCCGATCCATCGCCGCAAGCGTACGGGGTGGGTCGGCCGGCCGTGGGGGGCACGGGCGTGACCCCTGCACCGTGGACCGTCCCTGAGCTGACCGGGGCGGGCCGGGTGCCCATGCACAGCGTGCCCCACCTCGACCGCGTGGACCTGGACGGGCGGTGGCGCTTCCAGCTGCTGCCACGCCCTGACGCGCCACTGGCGCAGGCGTGGTCGGAGGCGGAGGTCCCCGGCTGCTGGACGATGCAGGGGTTCTTCGACAAGCCGCAGTACACGAACGTCCAGATGCCGTTCCCCGGGCTTCCGCCCTCGATCCCTTCGGAGAACCCGACCGGGGTGTACGAACGGGAGGTGGAGGTCCCGGCCGCGTGGGCGGGCCGGCGGGTCGTCCTCCACGTCGGCGCGGCGGAGAGCGTGCTGCTCGCCGAGGTCAACGGCCAGGCGGTCGGCTTCAGCAAGGACTCGCACCTGGCCGCCGAGTTCGACGTGACGGCCCTCGCGACGGCCGGTCCCAACCGCATCCGCCTGACCGTCGTGAAGTGGTCGGACGCCACCTACATCGAGGACCAGGACCAGTGGTGGCACGCGGGGATCACGCGCTCGGTCTTCCTCTACGCCACCGACGCGGTGCACCTGGCCGACATCCGGGCCGTGCCCGGCCTGGCCGACGACCTCACCACGGGGACCCTGGACGTCGTCGTGCAGGTCGACTGGAGCGGCACGACCGCGACCGAGGGCTGGCAGGTCGACCTGCGGGTCGAGGACGGTGAGGCGGAGCTGGCACGGCTGACCGCCAGCGTGCCGGGCGGTGAGGCGCCCGACGAAGGTCCGACGTCCCCGGCGGAACGCGACCTGGTGGCCCACCGCGCCGCCGGTGGGCCGATCGGCGCCCATGAGCGCGACGTGCTGCTCCCGTCGATCATGGCGCGCCTCCTGCCGCCGACCTCCGGACAGGTGGCCGGCTGCCTCACGCTCCCCGGCATCGAGCCCTGGACGGGCGAGGTGCCACGGCTGTACGGCGTGCGCGTCACGCTGCGGGCGCCGGATGGAGCCGTCGTGGAGGAGGCCCGCCTGCGGGTCGGCTTCCGGCGCGTGGAGGTCGTGGGACGCGACCTGCTGCTGAACGGCCGGCGGGTCCTGCTGCACGGCATCAACCGCCACGACTTCGACCCGCACACCGGGCGCGTGGTGAGCGCCGCCTCCATGCGCGCCGACGTGATCCTGATGAAACGCTTCGGCTTCAACGCCGTGCGCACATCGCACTATCCCAACGACCCCGCCTTCCTGGACCTGTGCGATGAGCTCGGCCTGTACGTCATCGGCGAGGCCGACATCGAGTCGCACGCGTTCTGGGGCTCGCTCTGCGACGACCCGCGCTACCTGGAGGCCTGGGTCAGCCGCGTGGCCCGCATGGCCTTGCGCGACAAGAACCACCCCTCGCTGGTCGTCTGGTCGCTGGGCAACGAGTCGGGCTACGGCCGCAACCACGAGGCCGCGGCCGCGTGGCTCCGGCGCTACGACGGCTCGCGGCCGCTCCATTACGAGGGGGCGATCCGCTTCGACTGGGGCAGCCCGCAGGACGTCAGCGACATCACCTCGCCGATGTACCCGCCGATCAGCGCCCTGGCCGAGCACGCCGCCAGCGGGCTCCAGCGCCACCCCCTGATCATGTGCGAGTACTCCCACGCGATGGGCAACAGCAACGGCACGCTGGCCGAATACTGGGACGTCATCGAGCGGACGCCCGGGCTCCAGGGCGGCTTCATCTGGGAGTGGTTCGACCATGGGCTCGAGCAGCAGCTGCCCGATGGCTCGACGCGCTACGCCTATGGCGGCGACTTCGGCGACCAGCCCAACGACGACGACTTCTGCCTGGACGGCCTGCTCTTCCCCGACCGGCTGCCCAAGCCGGCCCTGTGGGAGCACCGCCACCTCGCGGCGCCCGTCAGGGTGCGGGCCACCACGGAGATGCTCGCCGACCGCCGCGTGGAGGTTGAGAACCGCGGCGAGGTGCTCTCGCTGGACCGGCTCGAGGCCACCTGGGACCTGGCGGTCGAGGGCCGATCCGTGGCGTCCGGCGACCTGGCCCTGCCGCCGGTCGCGCCAGGTGCGCGGGCGGTCGTGACCGTGCCGTGGCAGTCGCCGGCCGACGCCGGCGACGGGGAGCGCTGGCTTTCCCTCCGGTTCCGGACCGCCGACGCCTCGGCGTGGGCACCCGCGGGCTTCGAAGTCGCCTGCGCCCAGTTCCCGCTGGACCAGCCGGCCGCCTCCCGCCATCGCCAGTCGCCCGGTGCCGCGACGTCGGGCGAGGTCGTCGTGGATGCGGCAGGCCTCCTCGTCCATCCCGATCTGGTGGCCTCGCCGACGCTCAGCCTGTGGCGCGCGCCGACCGACAACGACCGCATCGGCGGCGTCGCCGCCCGCTGGGAGGCTTGGGGCCTGGATCACCTGACCCGGGAGCTGGTGGACGTCGAGCGGGCCCGAGGCAGGCTCGTCGTGCGCAGCGCCTACACCACCGCGGCCGGCCATCGGGTGGCCCATCGGCAGACGCTCATGGCCCGCCCGGGCGGGGCCATCGAGGTGCGGGAGGAGGCGACGCTCCCGGTCGCCCTGGAGGACGTCGCCCGCGTGGGGACCGTCGGCGAGATCGCGGCGGGCCTGGAGGACCTGACGTGGTTCGGGGCGGGCCCGCACGAGACGTATCCCGACCGCGTCCGCGGCGGGCTCATCGGTCGCTGGCACGGCACGGTCGTCGAGCAGACCGTGCCGTACATCCGGCCCCAGGAGAACGGCGGCCACGCCGGGGTGCGCTGGCTTGAGCTGCGCGGGGCGGACGGGCGCGGGCTGCGGCTGGTGCTGGACCGGCCGCGCCAGGCGTCGGTCACCCACTACCGCGACGCCGACCTGGCACGGGCTCGCCACTTCAACGAGCTGCGGCCGCAGGGTGCCGCGGTCTTCCACCTCGACGCGGCCCATCGCGGGCTTGGCACGGCGAGCTGCGGGCCCGACACGCTGCCGGGCTACCTGGTGGGTCCCGGCCGGTATCGCTGGTCGTGGCGCCTCGAGCCGATCGGGCCGGCCTGAGATGCCGATCGAGTGGCGCGCCGCGACGCGCGAGCTCCTCTTGGGCAACGGCCGCATGACGTACGGCATGCGCGTCCTCGACGACGACACGCTGGGCCACCTGTACCTGGGTCCGGCCCTGCAGGGCGGTCGCTCGTACGCCCATCTGGGCACCCCCGACTTCGCCGGCTTCACGAACCGCCTCGGTGCTCCAGTCGGCTTGGAGTGCCCGGTCGGCGGCTCGGGCGATTTCCGCCTCCCGGCGGTCGCCGCGACCAGCCTGGCCGATGGATCGGGCGTCCTGCACCTGCGCTACGCCGAGCACCGGGTGATGACCGGGAAGCCGTCGCTGCCGGGCTTGCCGTCGACCTACACCGAGGCGGACGACGAGGCCGAGACCGTCATCGTCATGCTGCGGGACGGGCCGAGCGGGCTCGTGGTGGAGGTGGCCACCACGATCTACCGCGACCACCATGCCCTGGCCCAGAGCCTCCGCGTGCGCAACGAGGGTGCCGGACCGATCCAGTTGCTGGCGGCCGCGAGCTGGAGCCTGGACCTGCCCGACGCGGCCTGGGAGCTGACCACCCTGAGCGGCACGTGGGCCCGCGAACGCCACGTGGTGGTCCGCCCGCTCGTGCCCGGCCGACAGGGGGTCGGCAGCACGCGCGGCGCCTCCGGCCACGAGCACAATCCGTTCCTCCTGCTGCGCCGCGCCGACACCCGCGAGGTCCACGGCGAGGCGATCGGCCTGAGCCTGGTCTACTCGGGCAACTTCCGGGCGGAGGTGGAGGTCGAGCCGTTCGGCACGGCACGGGTGCGTGTCGGCCTCGACCCCGAGGGCTTCGGCTGGCGCCTGGAGCCGGGCGCGGAGTTCGTCACGCCGGAGGCGGTGCTGGTCTATGCCGACGACGGCCTCGGCAGCCTGAGCGACACGTACCACGAGCTGTACCGCGAGCGGCTGGCCCGCGGGTCGTGGCGAGACCGCGAGCGGCCGATCCTGGTCAACAGCTGGGAAGGGGCCCATTTCCAGTTCGACGAGGGCCGGCTGCTCGGCATGGCGGGTGCGGCGAGCGAGCTCGGGATCGAGCTGTTCGTACTTGATGACGGGTGGTTCGGCGCCCGCGACGACGACACCTCATCGCTCGGCGACTGGACGGTCGATCGGCGCAAGCTGCCCCACGGCCTGGACCA
>DATBOX010000065.1:0-42745 GCA_036561685.1 Candidatus Limnocylindrales bacterium
CCGGCGACAACGTCGAGATGAAGGTCGAGCTCATCACGCCCATCGCCCTGGAGACCGGCCAGCGCTTCGCCATCCGCGAGGGCGGCCACACCGTGGGCGCCGGCGCCGTCACCCAGATCCTGGAGTAGCAGCGTGGCGAAGCAGCGGATCCGCATCCGCCTCAAGGCCTACGACCACCGGCTGCTGGATCAGTCCGCCCTCCAGATCGTGGAGACGGCCCAGCGCACGGGCGCCGACGTCGTCGGGCCGGTCCCGCTGCCGACCCACATCGAGAAGTTCACCGTGCTCCGCTCGCCGTTCATCGACAAGGACAGCCGGGAGCAGTTCGAGATCCGCACCCACAAGCGGCTCATCGACATCCTGGATCCCTCGTCAAAGACCGTCGACGCCCTGATGCGACTCTCGCTTGCCGCGGGCGTCGACATCGAGATCAAGATGTGATGCGGCCATGAGCATCGGTTTGATCGGCCGCAAGGTCGGCATGACCCAGGTCTTCGCCGCGGACGGCACGCTCGTGCCCGTTTCCGTGGTGCGCATCGAGCCCAACACGGTGACCGCCGTGCGCACCTCGGCGCGCGACGGCTACACCGCCGTGCAGCTCGGCACCGGCACCGCCCGCCACCTGACCAAGCCGCGCCTTGGCCAGCTGACGGACCTGCCGCGGGTCCGTGACACGCGCGAGTTCCGCGTCGCCGACGTGACCGAGTTCGAGGTCGGCCAGACGCTGGACGCGACGCTCTTCGCCGAGGGCGACGTGGTCGACGCGATCGGCGTCAGCAAGGGCCGCGGCTTCTCCGGCACGGTCAAGCGCCACCACTTCCACCGCGGCCCCGAGACCCACGGCTCCGACTCGCACCGCCAGCCCGGTTCGATCGGCGCCGGCACGTCCCCCGGCCATGTCCTCAAGGGCACCCGCATGGCCGGTCACCTGGGCCACGCCCGGACGACCGTCAAGAAGCTGACCATCGTGCGGGCCGACGCTGACGCCAACCTGCTCCTGGTGCGGGGCGCCGTGCCCGGCCACCGGGGCTCACTCGTGCTCATCAGGAAGGCCTGAGCGATGCCCTCCACGACCCTCTACACCAAGCTCGGCGAGGCTGTCGGCACGGTCGACCTGCCCGAGGCCCTCTTCGGCGCCCCGGTCAACACGGCCGTGCTGCACCAGGTCGTGACCGCCCAGCTGGCCGGCCGTCACCTGGGCACGCACGACACCAAGACCCGCGGCGAGGTCCGCGGTGGCGGCGCCAAGCCGTACCGCCAGAAGGGCACCGGCCGCGCCCGCCAGGGCTCGCGGCGCGCGCCCCACTACGCCGGCGGCGGCGCGGTCTTCGGGCCGCATCCGCGCAGCTACGACCAGAAGGTGCCCCGCCGCATGAAGCGCCTCGCCCTGCGCGGCGCCCTCACCTCCAAGTACGACGACGGCGCCGTCAAGGTCGTACAGGACCTGGCCATGGAGGCCATCCGCACGCGGGAACTGCTCGACTACCTTGAGGCGCTCGAGTCGGCCACCGGCCAGATCCTGGTCGTGGCGCCGGAGCGCGACGAGAAGCTCGAGCTGTCGGCCCGCAACCTGCCCCAGGTCACGATCATCCTGGCCGATTCGCTCAACTCGGTCGACATCCTGAAGGCCACCGTCCTGCTCATCACCCAGCCGGCGTTGGCGGCGATGACGGAGGTGTACGCATGACCCTCCACGCGGCCCAGGTCATCGTGCGGCCGGTCATCAGCGAGAAGTCGATGGACCAGACGGGCCATGGCAAGTTCACCTTCCGCGTCCATCCCTCCGCCAACAAGTTCCAGATCGCCGCGGCGGTCGAGGAGCTCTTCAAAGTGCAGGTCCTTGGCGTCAACGTGCTGACGACCCACCCCCACGCCAAGCGGCGCTTCAGCCGCAGCCGCGTGAAGGGCAACACCACGCCCTGGCGCAAGGCCGTCGTGACCCTGGCCGAGGGCCAGAAGATCGAATTCTTCGAGGGGGTCTAGGCATGCCGCTCCGCAGCTACAAGCCCACTTCCCCCGGCCGCCGGTTCATGACGCGCTCGACGTTCGAGGAGATCACGACCGACGAGCCCCACAAGCCACTCCTGGAGTCGCTCAAGCGCGGCAGCGGCCGCAACAGCCAGGGTCGCCTGACCGTCCGCCACCGCGGCGGCGGCGAGAAGCGCAACTACCGCCTCATCGATTTCAAGCGCGACAAGTGGGGCGTCCCGGCGCGCATCGCGACGGTCGAGTACGACCCCAACCGCTCCGCGCGCATCGGGCTGCTCCACTACCGCGACGGCGAGAAGCGCTACATGCTCCTGCCGCTCGGCATGAAGGTCGGCGACGTGGTCGTCAGCGGGCCGGACGCCGAGGCGCGGGTGGGCAACGCCCTGCCGCTGGCCAACATCCCGCTCGGCACGACGATCCACAACATCGAGCTGGTGCCCGGCAAGGGCGGCCAGATCGTCCGCTCGGCCGGCGCCGCGGCCCAGCTGCTGGCCAAGGAGGAGGAGACGGCCCAGGTCCGCCTCCCGTCCGGTGAGGTGCGCCGCATCAGCCTGCGCTGCGTCGCCACGGTCGGTCAGGTGGGCAACCTCGACCACGAGAACCAGAGCCTGGGCAAGGCCGGCCGCGCGCGCCACATGGGCCTGCGGCCCGAGGTGCGCGGCGTGGTCATGAACCCGCGCGACCATCCGCATGGCGGCGGCGAGGGCAAGTCGCCCACCGGCATGCCGCCCAAGACGCCGTGGGGCAAGCCCGCCATGGGCTACCGCACCCGGCGCAACAAGACGACGGGCCGCCTCATCGTGCGCTCGCGGCATCGCAAGAGCTAGGCGGAGGAGGTCGCATGTCTCGCTCGCTCAAGAAGGGCCCCTTCGTCGAGGCCCGGCTCCTCGGTCGCATCCAGGAGATGAACAAGCGCAACGAGCGCAAGGTCCTCAAGACCTGGTCGCGCGCCAGCGTCATCTTCCCCGACTTCATCGGCCACACGGTGGCCGTCTACAACGGCAAGAAGCACATCCCGGTGTACGTCACCGAGAACATGGTCGGCCACCGGCTCGGTGAGTTCTCGCCGACCCGCACGTTCCGTGGTCATGGCAAGCACACCGAGCGCTCCGCGGCGCTGAAGTAGAGGTCCCTGTGCGCATCTCCGCCACCGCCCGGTACATCCGCCACTCGACGCGCAAGACGCGCCTCGTGACGGCGACCATCGTCGGCCGTCCCGCCGACGAGGCCGCCGCCCTGCTCAAGTTCATGCCCCAGCCGGTCGCCCGCGATGTGGCCAAGGTGCTGCACAGCGCCGTGGCCAACGCGGAGAACAACCACGACCTCTCGGCCGACGACCTGTTCGTGTTCGCCGCGCGGGCCGACGAGGGCCCCCACACGCTCAAGCGCTGGCGGCCGCGGGCCCAGGGCCGGGCGTTCCCCATCCACAAGCCGATGACGCACATCACCGTCGTCGTCGAGAACCGGGAGGCCTGAGACATGGGTCACAAGGTCCATCCCAACGGCTTCCGGCTGGGCGTCTCGCGCACCTGGAACGCCAAGTGGTACGCCGATCGCGACTACACGGCGCTGCTCCAGGAGGACATCGCCATCCGCAAGCTGGTGGGCCAGCGGCTGGCCAACGCCAGCGTCAGTCAGGTCGAGATCGAGCGAGGCATCAACCACGTCACGGTCACCATCCACACGGCCAAGCCGGGCATCGTCATCGGCAAGGGCGGCGCCAACGTGGAGGCCCTGCGCCAGCAGATCGGCAAGCTCAGCAGCCACAAGGTCAAGCTGGAGATCCGCGAGATCCGCCAGCCGGAGCTCGATGCCGTGCTCGTGGCGGCCAACATCGCCCAGCAGCTGAGCCGCCGCATCGCCTTCCGCAAGGCCATGAAGCAGGCCATCCAGCGGACCATGAAAGCCGGCGCCAAGGGCGTCAAGATCGCCGTCGCCGGTCGCCTCGGCGGATCCGAGATGGCGCGCCGCGAGTGGGAGCGCGACGGGCGCATCCCTCTTGGCACGCTGCGCGCCGACATCAGTTACGGCCAGGTCCATGCCCACACCACGTACGGCCGCATCGGCGTCAAGGTGTGGATCTATCGCGGCGACGTGATGCCCGAGCGGCATGCGCCGCACGAGGCCACGGCGACCGCCGCGGCCGCGGGAGCCTGACCATGCTGATGCCCAAGCGCGTCAAGCACCGCAAGGTCATGCGCGGCCGCATGAGCGGCATGGCCAAGGGCGGCACGGCCATCGCCTTCGGCGAGTACGGCCTGATGACCCAGGAGCCGGCCTGGATCACGAGCCGCCAGATCGAGGCCGCCCGGCGTGCCATGACCCGCTACGTCAAGCGCGGCGGCAAGATCTGGATCCGCATCTTCCCCGACAAGCCGGTCACCAAGAAGCCGGCCGAGGTGCGCATGGGTTCGGGCAAGGGCGCCCCCGACCACTGGGTGGCCGTCGTCAAGCCCGGCCGGATCCTCTTCGAGATGTCGGGTGTGCCCGAGAACGAGGCCGCCGAGGCGATGCGCCTGGCCAGCCACAAGCTGCCCGTCGACGTGAAGTTCATCATCAAGGAGGGCGTCGGCGATGGACATCGATAAGGTGCGCGCCCTCAACGACGTGGAGCTGGTGACCGAGCTGGCCACCGCCCGACGTCACCTCTACGACCTCCGCTTCCAGCTGGCCACGCGCCAGTTGACCGACTACAGCCAGATCTCCCAGACGCGCCGCGCCGTGGCGCGTTACCTGACCGTGCTGACCGAGCGCAACCTCGATCAGGCCGGCCGGCCCACCGAATCAGCAGGAGCCGCCCGATGACCGGGACCGCCGAGCCCACCAAGCGCAAGGTCAAGGTCGGCCGCGTCGTGTCCGACAAGATGGACAAGACGATCGTCGTGTCGGTCGAGCGCCTCTCGCGCCACCGCCTCTACAAGCGCGTCATCCGCCTGACGACGAAGTTCAAGGCCCACGACGAGCACAACGAGGCCCACATCGGCGACACCGTGCGCATCGTCGAGTCCCGCCCCTTGAGCGCCACCAAGCGGTGGCGCATGACGGAGATCGTGGCCCGCGCGGCCGAGGGCGCCACCGAGGGCGTCGTGGCCGAGGAGACCGCCACCAGCGAGGCCATCCACGGCGCCGCTCACCCCGGCCGCCGTGACGAGGAGAAGGCCGGCGAAGCCGAGGCCGCGACCGCGGCGGAGGCGAGCGCGTGATCCAGGCCAGCAGCCGTCTCAAAGTGGCCGACAACACGGGCGCCCGCGTCATCGAGTGCATCCGCATCATGGGTCGCTCGCGCAAGACGACGGCCGGCGTCGGTGACGTCATCGTGGCCGCCGTCAAGCAGGCCATCCCCAATGCCGCGGTCAAGAAGGGCGACGTGGTGCGCGCCGTCGTCGTCCGCACGGCCAAGGAGTTCGGGCGGCCGGACGGCAGCTACATCCGCTTCGACGAGAACGCCGCCGTGCTCATCAACAACCAGGGCAACCCGCGCGGCACGCGCATCTTCGGCCCGGTGGCCCGTGAGCTCCGCGACCGCAACTACATGAAGATCGTGTCGCTCGCCCCGGAGGTGCTGTGATGGCCGGACCAGCCGCGACCATCCGCGCGCCCAAGCAGCCCGAGATCCGCAAGGGCGACCAGGTCGTCGTGCTGACCGGCAAGGACGCCGGCAAGCGCGGCAAGGTCGACCGCGTCATCCGCACCCTTCACGGGCGGACCGCGGGCAAGGCGCCCGGGGCGCGTGGCCAGAGCGCGGCGCGACCGCGGGTGTCGGTCGTCGTCGAGGGCATCAACATCGCCAAGCGCCACACCAAGCCGCGCCAGCGCACCAACCGCCAGACCCAGATGCCCCAGATCCAGTCGGGCGGCATCCTGGAGCTGGCCCAGCCGCTCGACGTCAGCAACGTCATGCTGGTCTGCCCGTCATGCGGCCGTCCGACGCGCATCAAGCACGTCCTGACCGAGGCCGGCGCCAACCTGCGCACGTGCGCCCACTGCGGCCAGTCGGTCGCTCGGGAGGACAAGGCATGAGCGGCGCCTTGCACCAGCGATACCGCGACGAGGTCGTGCCCGCCCTGCGCAAGGAGTTCAGCTACGACAACCCCATGCGGGTGCCGCGGCTGTCCAAGATCGTCCTCAATATCGGCCTCGGCGAGGCCCTGGCGAACGCCAAGGCGCTTGACGCGGCCGTCGGCGACCTGGCCACCATCAGCGGCCAGAAGCCCATCGTGACCCGCGCCAAGCGCTCCATCGCCCAGTTCCGGCTGCGCGCCCACAACCCTATCGGGGCCAAGGTGACGCTGCGCGGCGAACGTATGTGGGACTTCCTGGAGCGCCTCACGGTGCTTGCCCTGCCCCGCATCCGCGACTTCCGCGGCGTGCCCAGCCGCTCCTTCGACGGGCGCGGCAACTACACGCTCGGGCTGCGCGAACAGCTCGCCTTCCCCGAGATCGACTACGACAAGGTCGACCGCCTGCGCGGCCTGGAGATCAGCGTCGTCACCACCGCTCGCAACGATGAGGAGGCGAAGCGGTTGCTCGAGCTCCTCGGCATGCCGTTCGCGGCCTGAGGAGAAGCACGAGATGGCCAAGACATCCCTCATCGTCAAGGCGCGACGGAAGCCCAAGTTCCCCGTGCGCGGCTACCACCGCTGCACGGTGTGCGGCCGGCCGCGCGCCTACATGCGCCGTTTCGCCCTCTGCCGCATCTGCTTCCGGGAGCGCGCCCTGCTGGGTG
This sequence comes from Candidatus Limnocylindrales bacterium, assembly GCA_036561685.1. Classification (GTDB taxonomy): domain Bacteria; phylum Chloroflexota; class Limnocylindria; order Limnocylindrales; family CSP1-4; genus DASPUH01. The sequence continues at coordinate 6,716 of DATBOX010000065.1, forward strand.
AGCTGCCGGGCGTGACCAAGTCCAGTTGGTAGGCCGATGAACATGTCCGACCCCATCGCCGACATGCTGACGCGCATCCGCAACGCGAGCAGCGCGCGCCACGCGGAGGTGCTCGTGCCCGCCTCGCGGACGAAGCGCGAGATCGCCCGCATCCTCAAGGACGAGGGCTTCATCGCCGAGTTCGAAGAGGTCCCCGCGGGGCCCCGCCACGACCTGCGCATCCGCCTCAAGTACATCGACGGCAAGGCGCCCGTCGTGTCCGGCCTCAAGCGCATCAGCAAGCCCGGCCTGCGCGTGTACGCGGGCAAGACCGACATCCCCCGCGTGCTGGGTGGACTCGGCCTCGTCATCATCAGCACCAGCCAGGGCATCATGACCGGCGCGCAGGCCCACAAGGCCCAGCTCGGCGGCGAGATCCTGGCCTTCGTCTGGTAGGCCGCCCATGTCGCGCATCGGTCGCCTGCCCATCACCGTCCCGGCCGGGGTCGAAGTGACCCTTGACGGCTCGCACATCACGGTCAGCGGCCCCAAGGGCGAGCTGGCGCGCGACCTGCATCCCGCCATGCGCGTGGTGCGGGACGAGAGCCTCCTGCGCGTCGAGCGACCGGGCGATGACAAGCGCTCCCGTGAGCTGCACGGCCTGACCCGCACGCTGGTGGCCAACATGGTCATCGGCGTTACCGACGGATACCGCAAGGGCCTGGAGATCACCGGGGTCGGCTACCGCGCCCAGAAGGTCGGGTCCAACCTGCAGCTCAACCTGGGCTACAGCCATCCCATCGAGATCGAGCCTCCGGCCGGCATCAGCTTCGAGGTCGAGAACCCCACCCGCCTGGCGGTCGTGGGCATCGACAAGGAGCTGGTCGGCCACGTCGCCGCCCGCGTCCGTGCCACCCGCAAGCCCGAGCCCTACAAGGGCAAGGGCGTGCGCTACGCGGGCGAGGTCATCCGCCGCAAGGCCGGCAAGGCCGGCAAGATCGGCGGCAAGAAGTGAGCCCCGTCCAAGCCTGATCCGGCGCTCGTCCGCGAGCGCCCCCCGCCGGCTCCACGTCATCGTGTGCCCGGCACCTTGAGGAGCGACCAGAACCATGCCATCGGCCCCGACCCGGAGCACCGCGCGGCTGAAGCGCCACGCCCGGATCCGCCTGACCGTCCGCGGGACGGCGGCGCGGCCGCGCCTGGCCGTCTTCCGCAGCCTTGACCAGATCTACGCCCAGCTCATCGACGACGGGGCCGGTCACACGGTCGCCAGCGCCTCCTCCCTGGAGAAGTCGCTGCGCGCCGGGTCCGGCGACAAGACCGCCACGGCCAAGGCCGTCGGCCGCCTGATCGCCGAGCGGGCCCAGGCGACCGGCGTCAAGCAGGTCGTCTTCGACCGGGCCGGGTACCGCTATCACGGACGCGTCCGCTCGCTGGCTGAGGCCGCGCGAGAAGCCGGCCTCGACTTCTAGGCGAAAGGAACCATCCAGTGGCTCGCATCGACCCCTCCAAACTGACGCTCGAAGAGCGTGTCGTGCAGATCAACCGCGTGGCCAAGGTGGTCAAGGGCGGACGCCGCTTCAGCTTCAGCGCCATCGTCGTGGTCGGCGACGGCGCCGGGCACGTCGGCGCGGGGCTGGGCAAGGCCGGCGAGGTGCCCGAGGCCATCCGCAAGGGCGTCGAGGACGCCAAGAAGCACCTCATCCGCGTGCCCACCGTGGGCACCACCATCCCCCACCAGGTGCTCCAGCAGTACGGCGCCAGCCAGGTCCTTCTCAAGCCCGCCTCGCAGGGCACCGGCGTCATCGCCGGCGGCTCGGTGCGCGCGGTGGTCGAGGCGGCCGGCATCCACGACCTGCTGTCCAAGACCCTCGGCTCCACGAACCCCGTCAACGTCGTGCGGGCGACCCTGGAAGGCCTGCGCAGCCTGCGCAGCGCCGAGCAGATCTCGGCCGCGCGGGGCAAGACGGTGCACGGCTACATCAGCGGCCAGCCGGGCGCCAAGGCGGTGAACGATGGCCGCTAGGCTGCGCGTGACCCTCCGCAAGAGCCCCATCAGCTACACGGCGCGAACGCGCGGCACGGTCCGCGCGCTGGGCCTGCACCGCATCGGCACGAGCCACGAGCTGCCCGACACGCCGGCTATCCGCGGCCAGGTGCGGGCGGTGCGCTTCCTCGTCGAGGTGGAGGAACTGCCCGACACGGCGACACCGTCCGAGGAGGCCGGCCGATGAAGCTCCACGACCTGCAGCCGGCCCCCGGCTCGCACCAGGCCCGCACCCGTGTCGGCCGCGGCATCGCCGCCGGCAAGGGCAAGACGGCCGGCCGCGGCACCAAGGGCCAGAAGTCGCGGACGGGTGGCTCGATCGCCCCCTGGTTCGAGGGCGGCCAGACGCCCATCCAGATCCGCATCCCCAAGCTGCGGGGGTTCAAGAACCGCTTCCGCGTGTCGTACGAGGTGGTCAACGTGGGCCGCCTCGAGGCGGCCGCCGAGGAGGGTCGCTTCGCCGAGGCGCAGGCCGCGCTGGCCCGGGCCGACGACGCCGCCGTGGCCCGGCGGGGCAAGCGCAGCGACGCGCCCCTGACCGTGACCGCCGACCTGCTCCACGCGTCGGGCCTCATCGGCTCGCTCAAGCGGCCCCTCAAGGTCCTCGGCGCGGGTGAACTGACCCGCCCGTTGTTCGTCGTGGCCGACGCGTTCAGCGCGACGGCCCGCAGCAAGATCGAGGCCGCGGGCGGGACCGCCCAGCTGCTCGAGCCGCCGACCGGCCCGCTGGAGGCGCTGGTCGTCGTCGAGGAGCCTGCGGCGCCAGCTGCGGCCGAGCCCGCTGAGGAGCCCAAGGCGGACGAGCCGAAGGCGGCCAAGCCGGCCCCAGCCGCGAAGCCCGCCCCGGCGACCAAGGTTGCTCGTGCGGCCAAACCGGCGCCGGCGGCGAAGGCCGCCGCGGCTCCCAAGGCCGCTGCGACCCCCAAGGCCGCCCCCGCCCCGAAGTCAGCTCCCGCGGCCAAGGCCACCCGGCCTCGCCGGCCGCCCGCCGATCCCGCCTCAGCCGGGGAGTAACGGGCGGTGCTCGACGCCCTGATCAATGCCCTGCGTGCGCCGGACATCCGGCGGCGCATCCTCTTCGTCCTGGTCCTGCTGGTCGTTTTCCGATTCCTGGCCCACATCCCCGTGCCGGGCGTCAACCAGAACGCCCTGGCCAACGTCCTGCAGGGCAACGACTTCCTGCAGCTGCTGAACCTCTTCTCGGGCGGCGGCTTCAGCAACTTCTCGCTGGTCGCGCTGGGCGTCAACCCCTACATCAACGCCTCGATCATCATGCAGCTGATGCAGGGCGTCGTGCCGCGCCTGCAGGCCCTCTCCCGCGAGGGCGAGTACGGCCGCACCAAGCTCAACCAGTACACCCGCTACCTGGCCGTGCCGATGGCCCTCATCCAGGCCTACGGCTACCTGGCCATCCTGTCCAACAACACGATCTCCGGCGGCACGCCGGTCATCGCCTCGTTCAACCTGGCCAGCCTGCTGACGATCACCCAGATCGTCACCCTCACCGCGGGCACGATCTTCACGATGTGGCTGGGCGAGCTCATCACCGAGCGTGGCATCGGCAACGGCATCAGCTTCATCATCTTCGCCGGCATCGTCAGCCGCATCCCGCAGGGCATCGAGGCCTTCCTGGCCTCGCCCGACTTCGCCCTTGGCGCGGTCTTCGTGATCTTCGCCATCTTCGCCGTCTTCGCCGTCGTCTACATGCAGGAGGGCCAGCGGCGCATCCCCGTGCAGTACGCCAGCCGCGTGCGCGGCCGGCGCATGTACCAGGGCGGCTCCACGTTCCTGCCCCTGCGCGTCAACCAGGCCGGCGTCATCCCCATCATCTTCGCCATCAGCATCCTGCTGCTGCCCAGCCAGCTGGCGACCTACTTCTCCAACTCCACCAACGGCGTGGTCAAGGACGTCTCGCTGGGCATCCTGAGCTGGCTCGATCCGCACAGCTGGCTGTACGCCGGGCTGTACTTCACCCTGACGGTCGGCTTCACCTACTTCTACACGGCCTTCACCTTCAAGCCGGACGAGACGGCCGACCAGCTGCGCAAGAACGGCGGCTTCATCCCCGGCATCCGCCCGGGCAGCCCCACCCGCGACTACCTGGCGCGCGTCGTCGTGCGCATCAGCCTCGCCGGGGCCCTCTTCCTGGGCGGCATCGCCGTGCTGCCGACGCTCATCTCCAACCTGGCCTCGGGCTCGGTCCTCTCCAACCTGGGCCTCGGCGGCACCGCCCTGCTGATCGTGGTCTCGGTGGTCGTGGAGACGATGAAGCAGCTGGAGGCGCAGCTGATGATGCGCAACTACGAGGGCTTCATCCGGTGATCCTGGTCATGGTCGGCGCACCCGGCGCGGGGAAGGGCACCCAGGCACAGATCCTGGCCTCCCGCCTGGGTATCCCCCATGTCGCCTCCGGCGAGCTCTTCCGCGCCGCGGTGCGCAGCGGCTCGGACCTCGGCCGCACCGTGGCCGGCTATCTCCAGCAGGGCGCGCTGGTGCCCGACAAGGTGGCCATCGCGGTCATCCTGGAGCGCCTCCGCGAGAGCGACGCGGCCGGCGGCGCGATCCTGGACGGCTTCCCTCGCACGCGGCCCCAGGCCGAGGCGCTCGACGTGGCCCTCGGCCGCATGGGCACGCGGGTGGCCCAGGCGCTGTACGTGGGGGTGCGCGAGGCGGAGTTGCGGCGACGCCTCTCGGGCCGCTGGCTATGCCGCGCCAACGACCACATCTATCACGTCATCGACCGCCCGCCCCGCCGGCCGGGCATCTGCGACATCGACGGATCGGAGCTCTACCAGCGTCCGGATGACCGGCCCCAGACGGTCCAGGCGCGCCTGGCCACGCAGCTGCCCCCGATGTACGAGGTCATCGACTACTACACCGAGCGCGGCGTCCTGACCGCGGTCGACGGCGAGGGGCCGGTGGCCGACGTGAGCGAGGCGCTGCTGCGGGCCGTGGCCCAGCCGATCCGCTGAGATGACCGTGCTCGAGCGCCGCGTGACCCTCAAGAGCCAGCGCCAGATCGAGCAGATGGCCGTCGCCGGCCGGCTCGTGGCCGACCTGCTGGACCGCGTCGGCGCGATGCTCCAGCCGGGCGTCACGACCCTGGAGCTGGACGATGTCGCCCAGGCCCTCATCCGCGAGCGCGGCGGCGTGCCCTCCTTCATCGGCGTGCCCGGCCCGCGCAGCAGCTACCGCCACGCCCTGTGCGTCTCGATCGACGAGCAGATCGTGCACGGCATCCCCGGCAAGCGGCGACTGGCGGCCGGGCAGGTCGTCTCCATCGACGCCGGCGCCATCGTCGACGGCTGGCACGGCGACAGCGCCCGGACGTGGGTCATCGGCGAGGTGCCGCCCGCCGCGCGCACGCTGGTGACCGCGACCCGCGAAGCCATGCTGGCCGGCATCGCCGCGGCCCGGCCGGGCAACCACATGGGCGACATCTCGGCGGCGGTGGAGGATGTCGCGCTGCGGCACGGCTTCGGCATCGTGCGCACGCACGTGGGCCACGGCATCGGCACCGAGATGCACGAGCCGCCCCAGGTGGAGAACTACCGCACCGGCCGGCCGGGGCGGCGCCTGGAGCCCGGCCTGTGCCTGGCCATCGAGCCCATGTTCACGCTGGGGTCGGGCGACACCCGGATGCTCGATGACGGCTGGACGATCGTCGCCGCCGACGGCAGCCTGGCCGCCCACTGGGAGCACACGATCGCCATCACGGAGGATGGTCCACGCATCCTGACCACCAACCGAGCAGCAGGGGAGTCCTTGCCCGAGAGCACCATCACCTGATACAATCGCCGTTCGTGCGTCGGGGCTTGCCCCGGCATGGACGTGATGCCCATGCGGCCGGCCGCCAGCCGGACGGCCGGGCCCCCCACCCCCATCCAGCACCGTATCGAGGAGCCTGCTGCCGCCTGTGGCCAAGAAGGACGCCATCGAGGTCGAGGGCACGGTCGTGGAGCCACTGCCCAACGCCATGTTCGCCATCGAACTGGAGAACGGCCACCGCGTCCTGGCGCATATCAGCGGCAAGCTCCGCATGAATTTCATCCGCATCCTGCCGGGCGACCGGGTCCGCGTCGAACTCTCGCCGTACGACCTCTCGCGAGGCCGGATCACGTACCGCTTGAAGTAGGAAGAAACGTGAAGGTCCGAGCGTCCGTCAAGGCGCGCTGCGAGCGCTGCAAGATCATCCGCCGCCACGGCACCGTGATGGTCATCTGCAGCAACCCCAAGCACAAGCAGCGCCAGGGTTAGGAGAGCGAGTTGGCACGCATCGCCGGCATCGACATCCCCCGCGAGAAGCGGGTCGAGATCGCCCTGACCTACATCTACGGCCTCGGCCTGCCGACCAGCCAGAAGATCCTCGTCCAGGCCAACGTCAACCCCGACACCCGCGTCCGTGACCTCACCGACGAGCAGGTCGGCCGGCTGCGCGAGATCATCGACCGCCGCTACAAGGTGGAAGGCGACCTGCGCCGAGAGGTGGCTCTCAACATCAAGCGGCTCCAGGAGATCGGCTCGTACCGCGGTCTCCGCCACCGCCGCAACCTGCCCGCCCGTGGGCAGCGCACCAAGACCAATGCCCGCCAGCGCCGAGGTCCCAAGAAGACCGTCGGCGTGCGGCGCAAGAAGTAGGAGCAGCGCCCCAGCATGGCCGAACGCAAGCGCGTCACGAAGACGCGGCGCCGGGAGAAGAAGAACGTGCCGTTCGGCCACGTCCACGTCCAGGCCACCTTCAACAACACGATCATCACCATCACCGATCCCAGTGGCGGCACGGTGGCCTGGGGCAGCGCCGGCATCGCCGGTTTCAAGGGCTCCCGCAAGAGCACGCCGTACGCCGCCGCGCTGTCGGCCGAGGGCGCCGCGCGCAAGGCGCTCGAGCACGGCATGCGCCAGGTGGAGGTCTTCGTGAAGGGCCCCGGCGCCGGCCGCGAGCAGGCCATCCGCTCGCTCCAGGCGGCCGGCCTGGAGGTCACCGCGATCACCGACGTGACGCCCATCCCGCACAACGGCTGCCGCCCGCCCAAGCGGCGCCGGGTCTAGCGCCATGGCTCGCTACACCGGCCCGGTCTGCCGCCTCTGCCGCCGCGAGGGGGGCAAGCTCTACCTCAAGGGCGCTCGCTGCTACACCAAGAAGTGCGCTATCGAGCGCCGCCCGTCACCGCCCGGCCAGCACGGCGTGCGCCGCCGCAAGGTCTCCGACTACGGCGTCCAGCTGCGCGAGAAGCAGAAGGTCCGCCGCGTCTACAACGTCCTGGAGCGCCAGTTCCACGGCTACTTCGAGCAGGCCGAGTCGCGCCCCGGCGTGACCGGTGAGAACCTCCTGCGGCTGCTCGAGACGCGCCTCGACAACGTCGTCTTCCGCATGGGCTTCGCCACCAGCCGGGCCCAGGCGCGCCAGTACGTGGGCCACCGCCACTTCGCCGTGAACGGCCGGGCCACGACCATCCCGTCGTACCAGGTGCGGCCCGGTGACCGCGTCGAGGTGCGCGAGCGGAGCCGCACCAACGGCCCCTTCAAGCAGGCCCGCGAGACCCTGCGCGGTGCGCAGGTGCCGGACTGGCTGACCGTCGACCCAGAAAAGCTGGCCGGCACCGTGACCGGCGAGCCCCGGCGTGACCAGATGCCGCTCGAACTCAACGAGCAGCTCGTGGTCGAGTACTACTCGAGGTAGGCCAGACCCCATGATCGAACTGGAGAACCCGCAGGTCGCGTCCGTCGAGGAGCTCGGCGCCTGGTACGCCAAGTACGAGGCCAGCCCCCTGCCGGCCGGCTACGGCGTGACGCTGGGCAACGCGCTCCGGCGCGTCCTGCTCTCGTCCCTGGAGGGTGCCGCCGTCACCTCCATCCAGGTGCGCGACGTGTACCACGAATTCGCCAGCATCCCGGGCGTCAAGGAGGATCTCACCCAGATCGTCCTCAACGTCAAGAAGCTGCGCCTCAAGTGCTACGCCCCCCATCCGGTGCAGCTCAAGCTGGTCAAGGCCGGCGCGGGCCCCGTCACGGCCGCCGACATCAGCGAGAACGCCGACGTCGAGATCGTCAACCCGGAGCTGCCGCTCCTGACCCTCGACTCCGATGACGTGACCCTGGAGATGGACCTCACCGTCGAGCGCGGCGTGGGCTACCTCGCCGCCGAGCGGGCCGAGCCGCTGCCCATCGGGGTCATCCCCGTGGACGCCATCTTCACGCCCGTGCGCAAGGTCAACTACACGGTCGAGAACACGCGCGTCGGCCAGATGACCAACTTCGACCGCCTGACCATCGAGGTCGAGACCGACGGCACGCTCTCGCCGGAGGAGGCCCTCTCGCGGGCGGCCGAGCTGCTGGTCGGCCAGTTCAGCCTCTTCACCCGCGCCGGCAAGGCCCTGCCGGCCGGCGAGCACCCCGGCGCCGGCGGCCCGCAGCTCTCGCAGAACATGCTCGACATGCCCATCGAGGACCTGGACCTGCCGATGCGGGCCTACAACTCGCTCAAGCGCAACAACATCGTCAAGGTCGGCCAGCTCCTGCAGCTCTCCGACGACGATCTCCTGCGCATGCGCAATTTCGGGCGCAAGTCGCTCGACGAGATGAAGGAGCGCCTCGTGATGCGCGGCTTCATCACGCCCGAGGAGGCCGGCCTCAAGTCGTCGCTCGACGACGACCTGCTGGGCCTCGACGAGGACGCCCTGGAGGACGGCGAGGAGCCGTTCGAGGGCGAGGAAGCCTGAGCCATGGCCAACCAGATCGACGGGCGCAAGCTGGGCCGCAAGCACGGCCCGCGCATGGCGCTGTACCGCAACCTGACCGTGGCCGTGCTGCGCTACGAGCAGGTCAAGACCACCGAGGCCAAGGCCAAGGAAGTCCGCGGTATCGTCGAGCGGATCATCACCCTGGCCAAGGAGGGCACCCTGAGCGCCCGGCGCCGTGTCGTGGCCCAGCTGCCCGAGGAGCCGCTCGTGGTGGACAAGCTGTTCACCGAGATCGCGCCCCGCTACGCCGACCGCACCTCCGGCTACACACGCCTCGTGCGCGTGGGGCAGCGCGTCGGTGACGCCGCCCCGATCGTCCAGATCGAGCTCGTCTAGCACGGGCTCGGCCATGCCCGCCCGAGAGGGCGGCCTCGTGCGGTTCGCCGCACGGGTCGAATACGACGGCACGGACTTCGCCGGCTTCCAGTTCCAACCAGGACGCCGGACGGTCCAGGGAGCGCTCGAAGCGGCGCTGACGACGGTCTCCGGCGATGGTCGGGTCCGCGTCTCCGCCGCCGGCCGCACGGATGCCGGTGTCCACGCCACGGGTCAGGTCATCGCCTTCACCGTGCGGGACATGGCGGACGAGCGGTTGGCCCGCAGCATGGATACGCTCCTGCCGGCGGACGTCGGCCTGCGCGCGCTGTGGCGCGTGGAGGCCGGGTGGCAGCCCCGACGGGCGGCCCGGTACCGAGCGTACCGGTACACCGTCTGGAACGGGCCGCGCAGCCCGCTCCGCGAGCGCACGGCGCTCGGGGTGCGACAACCGCTGGACACGGCCGCGATGGCACGAGCCGCACTGGTCCTGGAGGGCCGGCACGACTTCACCGCCTTCGGGACCGCCCATCGACAACCGATCCGGACCCTCCATCGGGTCCGGGTCCGCAGAGAGGGTCGCCGCATCACGATCGACGTGATCGGGGACGCCTTCCTGCGCCAGATGGTCCGCAGCCTGGCGGCTGCCCTCATCCGCGTCGGACGCGGCGAGGCGACCGCCGACGACCTCCGGCTCGCGCTGGAGTCACGGCCCCGGGCCTTCGAGGGCGCAGTCGCCCCACCGCACGGGTTGTGCCTGCGGCGTGTCGGCCTCGGCCGACCGACAAGGACAGGAACGGATGATGTTGACGACCAAGACGTATAGCCCCAGCGCCAGCGAGATCGAGCGTCGCTGGTTCGTCGTGGACGCCAGCGGGCAGACCCTCGGGCGCCTCGCCACGCGCATCGCCGTGATCCTCGAAGGCAAGCACAAGCCCACGTTCGTGACCCATATGGACAGTGGTGACCACGTCGTGGTCATCAACGCCGCCCAGATCAAGGTCACCAGTGACAAGCTGACCAGCAAGCTCTACACGCGCCACAGCGGCTATCCGCACGGCCTGCGCCAGGAGACGCTGGGTGAGCTGTTGGCGCGGCGGCCGGAGGAAGTCATCCGCCGCGCGGTCAAGGGCATGCTGCCCCGCAACCGCCTGGGAGCGCAGCAGTTGCGCAAACTGAAGATCTACGCCGGCGCCGAGCATCCGCACCAGGCGCAGCAACCCGAACCGCTGGCCTGAGGAGACCGTCATCCCGATGACCACCGCCGCCTTCTTCTATGGCACAGGGCGCCGCAAGACGAGCATCGCCCGCGTCCGCCTCATGAGCGGCGAGGGTGAGGTCGTCGTCAACGGCCGTTCGCTGGACGAGCATTTCGGCAACGCCATCGACATGGCCGAGTTGATGCTGCCGTTCCGCGTGACCGGCACCGAGGGACGCTACAACGCCATGGTCAAGGTCGAGGGCGGCGGCTACCAGGGCCAGGCCGGCGCGATCCGCCACGGCATCGCCCGGGCGCTCTTGCAGTCCGATCCGGAGAGCCTCCGCCTGCCCCTCCGCCAGGCCGGTCTCCTGACGCGCGACCCGCGCATGAAGGAGCGCAAGAAGTACGGCCTGAAGCGAGCCCGGAAGGCGCCGCAGTACACCAAGCGCTAACCCCGCGGGCTTTCGCCCGCCCGAACGCCATCCTCGTCCGTCGCGATGGGGCGCTCCCGCCACAGGCACGAACGGCGGGTCGGAGCGGACCGTGGTACCACGGACGCATCCGCGGGCCCGTCGTAGGCTGCGCGGGTCACCAAGGACGGAGCATGCCTGACCCCATCATCGAGCGGTACAGGGAAGAACTGCGGGCCGGCCACGTGGCCGGCATGAAGGGGCGGCTCGAGGCCGCGCTCGAGCACTACCGGCAAGCCGCCGGGCTGGCCGAGGGCCGGGCCATGCCCCTGACCAGCATGGGCCAGGTCCTGCTGCGCATGGGCCGCACCGATGAGGCGCTGGCGGCGTTCTCCAAGGCGCTCGGCCGCGCGCCGCACGATGAGGCTGCCATCACCGGTCGTATCGAGGCCCTCATCGCCGCCGGCCGCGGCCCCGAGGCGGCCGAGATGCTGGAGCGCCTGGCCGAGGTGCAGGCCGCCAGCGACCGCGCACCGGAAGCCCTGGCCTCACTCGAGCGGGCCCTTGGCCTGACCGTCACCCGCCGGCGCGAGAAGCGGGCGGCCGAGCTGGCCACGCGCCTCGGGGTGACCCGCGCACCGGCGCCGGCCGAGGAGCCCGCGCCACCCGCCGAGGCTGCTCCGCCTGAGCCGAGGCCATTCGACGAATCGCAAGTCGCGGCGATCCGCGCCACCCCCGCCCCGACGCCCGGCGGCCCGCCGGACCTCCTCGCCGCGCCGGATCCGGAGGCCTTCTTCGATGAGGCGGAACAGGCGCGGGAGGCGGGCCAGACGCGTGAGGCGCTGGCCCTGTACGTCCTGGCCAGCGACGCCTACGCCCGTGCCGGGGCCCGCGAGGCCGCCCTCGAGGTGTGCCAGCGGGCCCTTGCCATCAGCCCGGAGGCGCCGTCGGTCCACCTGGCGCTCGTGCGGTTGTACCTGGGCCGCGGCTGGCGCGAGCGGGCCATCGAGAAGCTCACGCTCCTGGACCATCTGCTGGCCCTGGGGCCCACCAGCGGGGCGCGGCGCCAGATCGCCACCATCGCCGCGGCGCACGCGAACGGCGACCCGCGGATGCTCGCCCTGGCCAGCTCGGTCGCCATCGCCACCGCGCCGGCGGCCGCACCGGATGCCCCCCCGGCCGATGGAGAGGTGGCAGCGGCCGCCTCCTGACCAGCCGGTCGGCGGGAAGGCCACTGCTACAATCGACCAACGATGATCGAACAGCTCCGCGGGCTGTTGTCCAGCCTCGAGATCCAGCCGATCACGATCGTCGACGTCGGCCTCACGGCGCTGCTCATCTACGGCGCCTTCAGCCTCATCCGGGGCACGCGCGCGGTGCGCCTCGTGATCGGCGTCATGGTCCTGTACGGCGTGTACGTGGCCGCCCAGTTCTTCGGGCTGCAGCTCCTCTCCCAGGTGCTCCAGGCGGGCGCGTTCGTCGGCCTGGTCGGGGTGGTCGTGGTCTTCCAGCCCGAGCTGCGCCGGGCGCTCGAGCGGATCGGGCGCGTCGGGTCACTCGGCTGGCTCTTCAGCCCCACGCCCGGTGGCGCGATCGAGCGGGTGGCCGCCGATCTGGCCCGCGCGGCCGCGGCCCTCGCCGCCCAGCGTCATGGGGCCCTCATCATCATCGAGCGCGAGACCGGCCTCGGCGACACCGCCGAGTCGGGCGTCATGCTCCATGCCGACCTCTCGCCGGAACTCCTGACCACCCTCTTCATGCCGCGCAGCGCCCTCCACGACGGGGCCGTCATCGTGCGCGGCGACCGCATCGTGGCCGCCGGCGTGATCCTGGACCTGGCCGAGCTCGCACCACACTCCGAGCGGCTTGGCACGCGCCACCGGGCGGCCGCCAGCATCACCGAGCAGACCGACGCCCTGGCCATCGTGGTCAGCGAAGAGACCGGCGCCATCGCGCTCGCCGAACGTGGCCGCTTCGTGCGCCAGTTGGACGAGGAGCGCCTGCGCGTGGCGCTCGCCGCGCTGCTCCGGCCGGGCGGCGCCCGGGCGCGAGACGCGCTGAACCTGCCCGCCACGCGCCGCGCCGTCCATCCCGTGCGGCCGCACCTCCGCCGCCGGGCCTCCCCGCGGCCCGCCGCGGCCCCCGCCACACCGGCCACGCCGGTCGCCCCCGCCGCGTCGGGCGCCGAGCGACGGTAGGTGTCGCGCGCCGTCGCCTTTCTCGTCCGCAACTGGCCCCTGAAGCTCGGGGCGGTCGGCCTGGCGACCGTGCTGTACGCGGGCCTGGTGGTCTCGCAGAACGCCCAGACGTGGTCCGGCCAGGTGCCCATCCAGCCCCTCGGCCAGCCCAGCGGCGTCTTCCTCCTCGATAACCCCGGCGCCGTCACGTTCATCCGCCTCTACGCGCCACCCGACGTGGCCAGCCAGCTGAGCAACCAGGACTTCAGCGCGACGATCGACCTCTCGGGCATCCAGGCGTCCGCGAACGGCGCCCCGACGACCGTGCCGGTGCAGCTCACGGCCCTGGACGACCGCATCCAGATCCTGGACTTCCGGCCGCGCCAGGTGCCGGTGCGCCTCGATCCCATCATCAGCAAGGACGTGCCCGTGACCGTGGACCACGGCGTGATCCCGCCGGGCCTGCAGCTGGGCAACCAGCTCATCACCCCGGCGACGGTGACCGTCCGTGGCGGTAGCACGCTCGTGGCGCAGGTCACCCACGCCGTCGCGTCGGTCATCGTGGATCCCAGCGGCATCAACGTCGATTCCGACGTCGACATCAAGCCGGAGGACGATCGGGGCGATGCCGTCGAGCCGGTGAACGTCACGCCCGACCACGTCCATATCCACATCGACGTGGCGCCGGCCGCCTCGAGCCGCAGCGTGCCCGTGACGCCCGTCCTGAGCGGCACGCCCCCGCCCGGCTACCAGATCGGGAGCGTGCAGGTCGTGCCCGCCGTCGTGACGGTGACCGGCGACCCGACCGCCCTGGCGGCCCTGACCGCGATCCCCACCGCACCCATCGATGTCTCGAAGGCGACCAGCCAGCTCAGCACGAACGTCGCCTTCGCCGCCCCCAAGGGGGTCACGGTGGTCGGGGCGGCCCAGGCCCAGGTCACCGTCAACATCGCCCCCCAGCGCGGCAGCCAGACGTTCACGGTCGGCGTGTCGGTCGTCGGCGCCCACCCCGACCGGAGCTACCAGCTGGCCTCGACGGCGGTCCTGGTCACCCTGGGCGGCAACCTGCCGACGCTGGCCGCCATCGACGGGACCAGCCTGCGGGCGACGCTCGACGTGACGAACCTGGGCCCCGGCACCCAGGACGTGACGGTCGTCTTCACCCTGCCGGCGGGCACGACGCTCGTCGGCATCGCGCCCGCCTCGGTGGCGGTCACGGTGACCGTCATCCCCACGCCAAGCCCGACCTGATCGATGAGCCGTCTCTTCGGCACCGACGGCATCCGCGGGGTCGCCAACGTCGACCTGCGGCCCACCCTCGCGTACGCGCTGGGTCGCGCGACGGTGCGCCGCCTCGTCCCCCCCGGCGGGGCGATCGTGGTGGGCCAGGACACGCGCCGCTCCGGCGACATGCTGGCGGCCGCCCTTGTCGCCGGCGCGACGTCGATGGGCGCCGACGTCTACCGGGCCGGGGTCCTGCCCACGCCCGCCCTCGCCTTCCTCGCCGGCTCAGGGACGTTCGCCGCTGGCGTGATGGTGTCCGCCTCGCACAACCCGGCCCAGGACAACGGCCTCAAGGTGCTCGACCAGCGCGGCCTCAAGCTGGATGACGCGGTCGAGGACGAGGTGGAGGCGCTGATCTGGGGCTCCGACGAGCTGACCGGGCCCGGCAACGAGGGCCTCGGCCGGGAGATCGTGGCCCACGACCTGCTCGACGCCTATCGGGCCCACCGCCTGGGTCTCGCCCGGTCCATCGGGTCACGGCTGCGCGTCGTCCTGGACTGTGCCAACGGCTCCGCCAGCGGCGTCGGCCCCGAGATCCTGGCCGCCTCGGGCGCGACCGTGGAGACGATGTTCGACACCCCCGACGGGATCAACATCAACGCCGGCTGCGGGGCCACGAACCCGGCTGCCCTCGCGGCCCGCGTGCGCGCCAGCGGCGCCGATGTGGGCTTCGCCCTGGACGGCGACGCGGACCGCTGCGTGGCGGTCGACGAGCGGGGTGAGGTCGTCGACGGTGACCGGCTCATCGGCCTTCTGGCGCTCGATCGACTGGAGCGCGGGCAGCTGGCGGCCAGCACGGTCGTGGTGAGCGTGCTCTCGAACGGCGGACTCGCCGACGCCGTCATCACCGCGGGCGGCCGCGTCGTGCGCACGCCGGTGGGCGACAAGTACATCCTGGAGGCGATGCTCGTGTCCGGCGCCGGCCTGGGCGGCGAGAAGAGCGGCCACGTCATCATCGCCGAGCACACCTCGTCGGGCGACGGCATCGTCACCGCCCTCGAGACGCTGGCCATCCTGGCCCGCCGCGGCGCGCGCCTCTCGGAGCTGGCCGACCAGGTCAGTCTCTACCCGCAGGAGCAGCGGACCGTGCCCGTGCGTCACAAGGAGCAATGGGAGGCCGATGCGCGCCTGGCTGACGCCGTGCGGGCGGCCGAGACCGAGCTGGCCGGCCGCGGCCGCGTCCTCGTCCGCCCGTCGGGCACGGAGGCCGCCCTGCGGGTGATGATCGAGGGCCGCGACGCCGCCCGCATCGCCGAGCTGGCCGACGCACTGGCGGCCCTCGCCATCGACCGCCTAAACTGACCCGTCCCCAGCGCTAAGGAGCACCCTGCCGGATGTGCGGCATCGTCGGCTACATCGGCCCCCGTGAGGCGGCCCCCATCCTGCTCGAGGGCCTCGCGCGGCTCGAGTACCGCGGCTACGACTCGGCGGGCATCGCCCTGGTGACCGCCGACGGCGAGCTCTTCGTGGAGAAGCGGGCCGGCAAGCTGGCCGTGCTGCGCACCGCCCTGGCCGACCAGACACCCTCCGCCGCCATCGGCCTGGCCCACACCCGCTGGGCCACCCACGGCCGACCGAACGACCTCAACGCCCACCCCCACGTGGACTGCACCGGCGACATCACGGTCATCCACAACGGCATCATCGAGAACTTCCGGGCGCTCCGGGACGGCCTCGCGGCACGCGGCCACACCCTCCGCTCCGAGACGGACACGGAGGCCCTGGCCCACCTCGTCGAGGAGGCCTACCGCGGCGATCTCGCCGCGGCCGTGCGCGAGGCGCTGGCCCAGGCGCAGGGTGCGTACGCGGTCGCCGTGATGCACCGCCGCGAACCGTCTCGTCTCGTGGGGGCCCGCATGAACGTCCCGCTCATCGTCGGGCTTGGCAACGGCGAGGCCTTCCTGGCGTCCGACGTGGCCGCCGTCCTGGCCCACACGCGGCGGGTCATCTTCCTGGAGGAGGGTGACGTGGCCGACCTGACCGCCGACGGCGTCGTCATCACCGCCATCGACGGCACGCCGCGCGAGCGGGCCGTCCACACCATCGACTGGGACATCGAGGCGGCGGAGAAGGGCGGCTATCCGCACTTCATGCTCAAGGAGATGCACGAGCAGCCGCAGGCCATCCGCTCGGCCATCGCCGGCCGCATCCAGGACGACGCCATCGTGCTCGACGAACTGATCCCGCTGGCCGACCGGCTGCGGGAGATCGAACGCGTCGAGCTGGTCGCCTGCGGCAGTGCCCATTACGCCGCCAGCGTGGGCGCGTACCTCCTGCAGGCCTGGACCGGCCTGCCGGCCCGCAGCACGGTGGGCTCGGAATTCCGCTACAGCCCCCCGCCGCTCGACGGGAAGACGCTGGTCATCGCCGTGACCCAGTCGGGCGAGACGGCCGACACCATCGCGCCCGTGCGCTACGCGCGCGAGCGGGGCGCGCCGGTCATCGCCATCACCAACACGATCGGTTCGGCCATCACCCGCGAGGCCGATGCCGTGCTCTTCCTGCAGGCCGGGCCGGAGATCGCGGTCGTGGCCACCAAGACGTTCGTGACCCAAGTCACGACCCTCGTCCTCCTCGCGGCCGCCCTGGCCAAGGGCCGCGGACGCCTGGCGGCCACCGCCGAACGCGAGCTGGTGGAGGCGCTGCGCGAGCTGCCCGACAAGGCCCGCCGGGCGCTCGACCTCGCCGCGCCGGCGCGCGCCATGGCCCGCCGCTACGTGAACTCGCGCGGCTTCATGTTCGTCGGCCGCGGCGTCGGCTTCCCGGTGGCCCTCGAGGGCGCCCTCAAGCTCAAGGAGGTCAGTTACGTCCACGCCGAGGGCTACGCGGCCGGCGAGCTCAAGCACGGGCCCATCTCGCTGCTCGACATCGAGGTCCCCCTGGTGGCCGTGGCCACGCGCTCGGCGCTCCAGGACAAGCTGATCGGCAACGTCATGGAGGGCCGAGCCCGTGACGCCCGCGTGGTGGCCGTGGCGACCGAGGGCGACGAGGCGGTGTCGTCCTTCGCCGATGACATCCTGTGGGTCCCCGAGACCGTGGAGGCGCTCAGCCCGATCCTGGCCATCATCCCGCTGCAGCTGTTCGCCTACCACACCGCGGTCGCGCGCGGCACGGACGTCGACCAGCCGCGCAACCTGGCCAAGTCGGTCACCGTCGAGTAGCCGATGGCGGCCCGCCAGCCACGCGCGGCGCCGGGCCTGTCGGCCGCCCCCGAGGGCACGACCGAGCTCGGCATCGACATCATCGAGGTCGCCCGCATCCGCGATGCGCTGGCGCGCTTCGGGTCGCGCTTCGCGGGGCGTGTCCTGACGCCGGCCGAAGCGGCCTACGTGCGCGACCGGCCGGAGACGTTCGCCGGCCGTTGGGCGGCCAAGGAGGCGGTCAGCAAGGTGCTCGGCCTGGGCGTCCGCGGCGTGGGCTGGCGGGAGATCGAGATCGTGCGCCTGCCGACCGGCCAGCCTTCGGTGCGCCTCAACGGGCGGGCCCGCCGCCGCGCCGAGCAGCTCCAGCTGGGCCGCGTGGCCGTGTCCATCAGCCATGAACGGTCCTATGCGATCGCCATCGCCTACGGTGTCCGCCAGGCCGGTGGCGCGTACGTCTTCCCGCCCGACCTGGAGGCGCGCCTCGATGAACGCGAGCGCCGCCTCACGGCCCGCATCGCGAGTCTCCGCCAGGCCGCGACCGCGGATCACGACCGTGGCTGACGCACCGGACGTGCTGGTCCTGGACGACGCGACCATCGGCCCGTGGCTGCCGGCCCGGCCGGCACGGGCCCACAAGGGCACGTTCGGCAAGCTGCTCATCGTGGCCGGTTCGCTGGACCACCTGGGAGCCGGGCTGCTCGCCGCCCACGCCGCCGGCCGCGGGGGCGCCGGCCTCGTCACGCTGGCCCTGCCCAGCTCTATCCAGGCCGTTGCCGCCGGGCGGCTGCTGGAGGTCATGACGCTGGGCCTGCCGGAGACCGAGGTCGCGGGCGAGGTCGATGCCGAGGGCGCGGTCGAGCGGTTGCTCGACGCCGAGCATGACGCGCTCGTGGTCGGGCCCGGCCTGCGTCCCGGGCTGGCCACCGTGGACCTCGTGGTGGGCCTGCTGTCGACCGGCTCGCCCGCGGTCGTCGACGCGGAGGCGCTGAACTCCCTGGCTTCGCTCGGCGACTGGCCGGGCGCCATCGGCCGCCACTGTGTCCTCACGCCCCACCTTGGCGAGTTCGCCCGGCTCCAGGGCGGCGCCGCGGCGCTGCCGGGCGTGGAGGGCGCCGACCTCGTGGCCGACGATGCGGCCCGTGCGCGGGTCGCCGGGGAGGCGGCCAGCCGGTGGGGCCAGGTCGTCGTGCTCAAGGGGGCGCGGACGGTGATCGCAGCGCCCGACGGCCGCGTCGCCCGGGCGCCGTTCGAGAATCCCGCGCTCGCCAGCGGCGGGACCGGCGACGTGCTGGCCGGCCTCATCGGCGCCCTGCTCGCGCAGGGGAATGCGCCGTTCGAGGCCGCCTGCTGTGGCGTCTACCTCCACGGCGTGGCGGGGGACGTCATCCGCGAGCGGCTGGGCGATGCCGGCCTCCTGGCCAACGACCTGCCCGACGAGGTCGCCCGGGCTCGCCGGCGCCTCGCCGCGATCGTCGAGCGACGGACCAACGCCCGACGCCTGGGCTTCGGCCTCAGCGACTCGTGACCGGGGCCGCGGCCGGGGCGTCCATCGAGGCCCGCCTGGCGTCCGCCGGGCTGCCGCCGCTGCGGCGCACGACCTGGCTGGAGATCGACACCGAGGCGCTGGCCTCGAACCTGCGCCTCGTGCGCACCCTGGCCCCACCCGGGGCACGCCTGGGGGCGGTACTGAAGGCCAACGCCTACGGCCACGGCCTGGAGGTCGCCGCCCGCACCTTCGCGGCCGCCGGCGCCGACCTGCTGTGCGTGGCCACCGTCGACGAGGCGCTGCACCTGCGCTCGATCGGCCTGAAGCTGCCCATCCTGGTCATCTTCGAGGTGCCCCACGACGCGGTCGGTGAGGCGAGGGCGCAGGGCGTCGAGCTGGTGGCCGCGGACCCGGCCGGCCTGCCGGCCCTCCTCGCCGCCGCCGCAAGCGGCTCGGGGAAGCTTCTTCGCCTGCACCTGGAGGTGGAGACCGGCCTGGTGCGGGGTGGCTTCCAGCCGCCCGAGGCGGGCGAGGCGGCGGCCCGCATCCAGGGCGCGCCGGGCGTCGAGCTGGCCGGCCTGTGGACCCACTTCGCCAGCTCGCACGATCCGGCCGCCACGGCCCGGCAGCGCCAGCGCTTCGACGACGGCGTGGCGTCGCTCCGGGCCCACGGGGTGGCGGTCCCGCCCCGTGCCTGGGCGGCGTCGGGCGGCCTCCTCGCCGACGCGGCCGGTACCAGCGAGTTGGTGCGGCCGGGGCTCGTGCTCTACGGCATGCCGCCCGACGGCTTCCCGGTGGCGCCCCGGGCCGCCGCGGCGGTCGCCGGGCTGCGCCCCGCCATGACCCTCAAGGTGCGCCCCTTGCGGGTGGCGCCGCTGGCCGCCGGCGAGCCGCTCGGCTACGGCGGCGTGTGGCGCGCGGAGCGGCCGTCGGTCGTGGCGACGCTGCCGGTCGGCTACGGCGACGGCTGGGCGCGGGCCTACGGCGGCCGCACCCAGGCCCTCGTCCGCGGCCGCCGGGTGCCGCTCGTGGGCAGCGTCGCGATGGACGCCGTGATGGCCGACGTGACCGACGTGCCCGGCGTGACGACACAGGACGAATTCGTGCTGCTGGGCGAGCAGGGCGGCGAGCGGATCACGGCCGCCGATCTGGCGCTCGTGCGCACCACGATCTCATGGGAGGTCCTTGCCTCGATGTCCGCGCGAGTAGCCCGGGTGTACCATGCCTCGACGGGACTGACCGGCCTCCGGACGCTTGCCGGGGAGCATCTGCGGCCAGAGGAGCGGCATGTCTGAGATCCAGTTGTGGCACGGCGACATCTGCGACCTCGAGGTCGATGCGATCGTCAACGCCGCCACGACGAACCTCTGGATGTCGACCGGCGTGGGCGGCGCGCTGAAGCGCCGCGGCGGCGACGTGATCGAGTACGAAGCGGTCCGCCAGGGTCCCGTGGCCCTCGGATCGGCGGTCGTCACCGGCCCCGGCACCCTCGCCTGCCGGTACGTCATCCACGCCGTTTCGCTGGGTCCGGACCGACGCACGAGCGGTGCCGCCATCGATGCGGCGACCCGCGCCGCCATCGCCGCGGCAGACCGCCTGGAGTGCACCAGCATCGCCCTGCCGGCCCTGGGTACTGGGGTGGGGGGGTACCCCCTGGACGACGCCGCGGCGACGACCGTGGCCGCCGCCGAGGCCGCCCTGCGCGGCACGACCTCTCTGCACCTGGTCATCTTCGCCCTGCGCGGGGCCGAGGCCTACAACGCCTTCGCCCGCGTCCTCCAGGGCGCCGTGGCCGTGCCCGCCAGCGCGACGGCCGCATGAGCGGCGCCCGGATGCCCCAGCCGGAGGAGATCGGCGAGGAGGTCGTCGAGGCGGTCGCCCGCGAGATCCAGCTCCGAGGCCTCACCGGCCCGGCCATGATGTTCCTCGAGGCCAGCCGGCCGTATCGGCCGCTCGGCTGCCAGGCGATGCTCTTCTTCGACCCGGTCCTGCGGGGCGTCTTCGGCGGCGAGCTGGCCGATGTGCAGAAGGTCCTGGCGGATGATTCGGGCATCGAGCGACTCATGGAGCGCCTGGAAGAGATCGACGACGAGGGTCGCTGGGACGCCTGAGGGCGTCCGCCTCGGCTAGCATTCACTCGTGGCCGGCGATCCCCTCGCGTTCTTCACGCTCGACCACGGCACGGCCTCGACCGCGGCCGCCCTCGTCGCGCCCGTGGCCGGCCGTTTCCGGTTGCTGGCGGCCGACGCGCAGCCGGCGGGCCTGCCCGCGGACGCCCTCCTCGGCCGCCTGGTCGACGCGGCTGTCGCCAGCGACGCGGCTTCCGTGCCCGACGCGTCGTCGTGGCGCCGGTGGGCCCGCCTGGAGGTCGTGACCCGGCCCGCTCCCCGGGTCGTCATCGCGGCCCCGGATGAGGCCGGCCTCACCGCCATGGCGGCGGCCGCCACCGGCGCCGGCTGGCGCATCGTCGGGCGCCTCCGGGCGGACCGCCTGGACGCCCTCGAGGGCACGGCCGCCTGCCTGGGTGCCCATCCTGACCTGCTGGCGGTGGCGGGGGCGCACGATCCGACCACGCGGGAGCGGGCCGCCCTCGCCGAGGTCACCGCCCTGATCCGCGCAGCGTTCGAGCGCCGGCCCGGCCTCACCTGCCTCCTGGCGGGCGGTGCGGCGGAGGCGGCCGAGGGATGGTCCGACCCGCGCCTGGTGCTGGGTCCGGCGGCCACGGCGGCGGGCTCCGCCGAGCCCACGCCGCTCGGCGAACTGCTGGTCGACCTGGCGTCCGAGGTGGCGGCGAGGGCCGCGCGAACCGATGCTCCGACGCGGCCGGAAGCGGTGGACGGGCGCCGCGCGTTCGCGGTCGCCATCACGTCACTCGCGGCGATCCTGGAGCAGCGGGTGGAGGCCGTCGACGTCGGCGCGGCCGGCGGGACGCGCCTGGCCGCGGGGCCGCACGGCCGCGAGGCCCGCCTGCACCTCGCCGATGGCGGCCTCGTGCCGCACGCGCTGCTCGACGACGATCGACTCGTCGACACCATCGTGGCCTGGTCCACGGTGCATGACGACGCCTTCCTGCAGCGGGACCACCTGCGCAACCTGGCCCTCTGGCCGTGGCGCGACGTGTCCGGCGACGGGGTCCACCTGCGGATCGCCGCGGCGCGCGCGGCCCTCGCGCGGTTGGACGCGGCGTGGTCGTCGCGGCCCGCACCGGACCTCGTCGTGGTGAGCGGCGGCTGCTTCAGCGTGATGCCGCCGGGCGTGGCGGAACTGCTCGTCCTCGACACGATGCGGCGGCCCGGTGGCGCGGCCGTCGCGCATGACCACGCCCGGCTGCTCGCGCCGCTCGGCTCGATCGACGACGAGGACGACCGGCGGCGTCTCCTCGTGGACCTGCTGGACGACCTGCTGCTGCCGCTGGGCAGTGTCATGGTCGCGCCCGGCTCGCGACCGGCGCGGCACCCGGGGCGGGTGCATGTGGGCGGACCGGGCCCCGGCCACGACCTGCCGCTCGTGCCTGGCGCGGTGCAGGTGGTGCCGGTCGCGGCCGGCAGCACGGCCCTCGCCGAGTTCGATACGCGCGACGGGGGCTGGCTCGGGCCGCGGGCGCGCCGCGTCGCGCTGGAGGTCAGCGGCGGTCTCGGTGGGCTGCTCATCGACACGCGGGACGTGCCGCTCCACCTGCCCGACCGGGCCGACCGCCGCCGCGACCTGCTCGAGGCGTGGGAACGGCCGCTCTGGCCTCCTGACCGATGACCGCGGTGACCATGGCGCCAGCCCCCGAGCGTGACCCGACGCTCGCCGACCTGGTCGTGCCGCGGCCCCGGCTCGCCCCGCACCCGCGCATGCGGTTCGCCCTCGGGCCGGCCGACCGCGCCGTCGTGGCCGAGGGCCAGACCATCTTCGCCGGTGAGCCCCTCCTCGAGCGCGTCCTCGACGCCGAGGTGGCGGACGTGGGGCCTGCCGGGACCGCCGGGCTCATGCCGGGCGACCCGATCGGGCCCGACATCGCTCCGCCGGCCGACGGTGCGGCCGCGGCGCGCCTGACCGGCCACGGGCGTGTCCTCTACCGCCTGCCCGACGGGCGGGTCCGGGTGGCCCTCGGCGAGCGGGCGGCGACGGTGGCCAGCCCGATCGGCGGGGTCGTCGTGGAGGTCAGCGCCGGCCGCCTCGTCCTCCAGGGCGAGGGCCTGGCGCTGCCCGGGACGCTGGCCGCGGGTGAGGGGACGCACGGCGCGCTTGTCCTGGCCGTGGCCGGGCCGGACGGCGAGCTGCCGCCGTCGGCGATCGATGTGGGCAGCCATGGCGCGATCCTCGTGGCCGGCGCGCGGATCGACCTGGAGGCGCTTGGGCGGGCGCGCGCCATGGGCGTGCGCGGCGTCGTGGTGGGCGGCCTGGTCAGCCGCGACCTGCGCGGCTTCCGTGCCTCCGAGGTGCGGCAGCGGGCGGCTCTGCACGGCGGCGCCCCGTTCGCCGTGCTCGTGCTGGACGGCTACGGCAAACGGCCCATCCCCTCGTCGATCTGGGCCGTGCTCCAGGCCGCCGCCGGCCGTGAGGTCGCCATCGGCATCGACCCGCCGCAGCTCGTGCTGCCGGCCGACCTGCGGCTGCCGGCCGCGGCCGCCGACCGGGTCCGCATCTGCGCCGGCGCGTGGGCCGGGCGCGAGGGCGCCTTCGTGCGAGCCGCGGGCCGGGTCCGCTGGGCCGGCGGCCTCGAGTCGGACGCCGGCCTCGTCCGGCTGGACCCGCTCGAGGGCGAGGCGGCGCCACCGGACGCGCTCGTCCCCCTGGCCGACCTGGAGGCACTGTCGTGACCCAGGCCCGGCCGGCGGCCGAAGAGTTGCATCTCACCTCGCGCTCACCGGCCGAGACGCGGGATCTCGCCGCTGCCCTCGCCGCCACCGCGCGCCGCGGCGACCGGATCGGCCTGCACGGCCCCCTCGGCGCGGGCAAGACCCAGTTCGCCAAGGGTTTCGCGGCCGGTCTTGGCGTCGCGGACGTGGTCATGAGCCCCACGTTCACCCTGATGGCCGAGTACACCGGACGCCTGCCGCTCTTCCACGTCGACCTGTACCGCCTGGCCGGCGACACCGATGCGGACGCCTACGCCGCCGGCCTGCTCGACGAGCGCGAGCGGGCGGGGGTGACCCTCATCGAGTGGGCGGAGCGCCTCGGGCCCGCCCTGGACGCCCATCGCCTGGAGGTGACGCTCGATGAGCCGGGCGACGAGACGCGCCACATCACGCTGGTCGCACGCGGGCGCCGCTACGCGCGCTACCTGGCCGCCGCCCGAGCCTGGGGCCCGCGGCCGACCCCCGCCGCACGGCCGTCATGACCGCCGCGGCCCGCGCGAGCTCGGCTCCGTCGGGGCCGCGGCTGGCGCTCGATACCGCCACCAGCCGCGCCGTGGTGGCCCTCGGCGGCATCGGCGGCCGGCCCCTCGCCGCGTCGTGGCACGCCGGACGCCAGCACGGCGAGACGCTCCTGCCGGCCATCGAGGCCCTGCTGCGGGACGCGGGCGTGGCCCGCGCCG
The DNA here is from genome assembly GCA_036561685.1 of Candidatus Limnocylindrales bacterium. Taxonomy (GTDB): domain Bacteria; phylum Chloroflexota; class Limnocylindria; order Limnocylindrales; family CSP1-4; genus DASPUH01. The sequence goes on from DATBOX010000065.1 coordinate 31,025, forward strand.
AGCTGGCGGCGATCGTGGTGGGCACGGGCCCCGGCGCGTTCACCGGGCTTCGGGTCGGGCTGGCCACGGCCAAGACCATGGCCCACGAGCTCGGCTGCCCCATCGTCGGCATCCCCACCGCCGCTGCCCTCGCCGCGGCGGTCGCCCCGCAGCTGGGCTGGCCGATCGTCGTCGTCCAGCCGGCCGGACCGCACGACCGCTACGCCACGACGGTCCGCCTCGGCGCGGATGCGGTCCCGACCGTCGAGGCGGCCCGCCTCGTCGTGAGCGGCGAGCCGCTGCCGGCAGGCGAGGGGAGCCTCGTGGCGGTCGACCTCCCCGCCACCGCGACGGGCATCACGGCCTCCGTGGCCGAGCTTGGCCGCGAGGCCCTGGCCGGCCTGGGGCCGGCCCTCCTGGCGATCGGCGGCCTGGTCCTGGCCAGCGGCCGCCGCGATGACGCGGCCTCGCTGGTTCCGCTGTACGTGACCCTGCCTCGCGGCGTGCCCGAGGCGGTCGGAGCACAGGCATGGTCGCCCGACCTCCGCTGAGGCTGGCCATCAGCGCCATGCGCGTGGAGGATATCGCTGATGTCCACGCCATCGAGCGCGCCAGCTTCCCCGTCCCGTGGCCCTCGTATGCCTTCCGGCAGGAGCTGGAGACGAACCGCCTGGCGCGCTACCTGATCGTCCGCAGCGGCGACCTCGTGGTCGCCTATGGCGGGCTGTGGCTGATGGTCGACGAGGCCCACGTGACCACCTTCGCGGTGCTGCCCGCGTGGCGCCGGCAGGGCATCGGCGCTCGCCTGCTGCTGGCCCTGATCGAGCTCGCGGAGGAAGTGGGGGCGAGCGTGGCGACGCTGGAGGTGCGGCTCAGCAACCTCGACGCGCGCCGGCTGTATGAGCGTTTCGGCTTCCGCCCGGTGGGTGTCCGGCCGCGCTACTACTCGGACAACAACGAGGACGCCCTGATCATGACCACGGAGGAGCTCGACTCGCGGTCGATGCGCCAGCGGCTCGCCCGGCTGCGGGAGACCCTGGAGACGGCGCTGCCGCTGGAGCCGCCTCCGGACGATCCCCGTGGCTGAGGGCTCCGGCCTGATCCTGTCGGTCGAGACCTCCTGCGACGAGACGGCCGTGGCGCTCGTGGAGGGCGGCCGGCGCATCCGCAGCAACGTGGTGGCCAGCCAGGCGGACCTCCACGCCGGCACCGGCGGCATCGTGCCCGAGGTCGCCGCACGGGCCCACCTGCGGTGGATGCTGCCGGTCCTGGAGCGGGCCGTCGAGACGGGCGGGCTCGACGACTGGGACGACGTGGAGGCGATCGCCGTGACCTACGGGCCCGGCCTCGCCGGTTCGCTGCTGGTGGGCCTCACGATGGCCAAGACGCTCGCCTGGCTGCACGACCGGCCGCTGGTGCCGGTCAACCACCACGAGGGTCATATCTACGCCGCCTGGCTGCTCGACCCGGGTCAGGGCGAGCAGGCGGCGCCGGTCTTCCCGCTGGTCGCGCTCGTCGTCAGTGGCGGGCACACGTTCCTCGTCGAGATGGCCGACCACCTCACCTACCGCCTCCTTGGCCAGACGGTCGACGACGCCGCGGGCGAGGCGTTCGACAAGGTCGGCCGGCTGCTCGGCCTCCCGTATCCGGGCGGCCCGGCCATCCAGCGCGCCGCGGCCGAGGCGGTCCGCCGCGACCGGCACTTCCCGCGTGCCTGGCTCGGCGACAGCTACGACTTCAGCTTCAGCGGCCTCAAGACGGCCGTGCGCCGGGCCGTTTCCGAGGCCGCCGGCGGCACGGCCGACGACGGCGTCGCACTCCCCCCGGACCTCGTGGCGGAGACGGCCTGGGCCTTCCAGGAGTCGGTCGTCGACGTGCTGGCGACCAAGACGGCCCGGGCGGCGCGCCAGGCCAACGCGGCCAGCCTCGTCCTGGGCGGCGGCGTCGCCGCCAACGCCGCGCTGCGCGACCGCGTGCGCGACCAGGCGGCCGACCTGGGCATCCCGGTCGTGATCCCCCGGCCGGGCCTGTGCACCGACAACGCGGCCATGATCGGCGCGGCCGGCTTCCTTCGGGCGCGGGCCGGCGTGCGGGCCGGCTGGGACCTGGAGGCGCACCCGTCGCTGCGCCTGGCCGGCTGACCGTGGCCCGGGACGCGGCCGGGGACCCGCTCGACGCGCGCCACCTTGGCCCGGCCGTGCTGGCGCGCTATGTCCGCGAGCACGGGCTGACGGCCAACCGGCGCCTCTCGCAGAACTTCCTGGCCGACGGCGAGGTGCTGGATGCGATCGTCGCCGAGGCGCGCGTCACGCCCGGCCGGCGGATCCTGGAGATCGGCCCGGGCCCCGGCATCCTGACCGGCGCCCTCCTGGCGGCGGGGGCCGACGTGACGGCCGTCGAGGTGGACCGGCGGATGGTCGCCCATCTGCGTGAGCGCTTCGGCGCGGCGGGCGGGGGTGCCGCCGACGGGTCCCTCGCGGACGGCCACCTGCGGCTGGTCGAGGGCGATGCGCTCGACGTGGACCTGGCCGCGCTCGTGACCGCGCCGTGGGACCTCGTGGCCAACCTGCCGTACCACATCACGAGCCCCACCCTGCACCACGTCCTGGGCGCCGAGCCGCGGCCGGAGCGGTTCGTCCTGATGCTCCAGCGCGAGGTGGCGGAGCGCATCGCCGCACCGCCCGGCGGCCTCAGCTACCTCTCCGTGTTCGTGCAGTACCACGCGCGCGTGCGCGTCGCCCGGATCGTGCTACCCCAGGCATTCGAACCGGCCCCCGAGGTCGCCTCCGCCATCCTCGTCGGCGAGACCGTGCCCCGCCGCCTCGACCCGGTGGCCGAGGAGGACCTCTGGCGGCTGGTCCAGGCCGGCTTCCGGGAGCGGCGCAAGATGCTCCACAACGTCCTGCCCCGCCAGCTGCCGGCCGTCGAGCGGGCGACCCTCGTGGCCGCCCTGGACCAGGTGGGGATCGTGCCCGAGCGACGCCCGCAGACGCTGTCGGTGGAAGACTGGCTGGCCCTCGCCGCCGTTCTAGGGCCGCTGCCGTGACGGTGCGACGCGCCGCCGCGCCGGCCAAGGTCAACCTGACGCTGGCCGTCTCCGAGCGACGGCCGGACGGGTACCACGACCTGTCGACGATCCTGGTCCGCATCGGCCTGGCCGACCGCCTCACCGCCCGGCCGACCGGCGCCTCGCCGACCCTGGCCGATGACGCCGACCGCCTGGACGCGGTCGGCCTGCCGGCCGGGCCGGTCGCTGACAACCTCGTGCTGCGTGCGGCCGCCGCGTTGCGCCGCCACCTGGCCCGGCCGCTGCCGCCGCTGGAGTTCGGCCTGGAGAAGGTCGTGCCGGTGGCCGCGGGGCTGGGCGGCGGCAGCAGCGACGCCGCGGCCGCGGTCGGGGTCGCCGCGCGCGCGTGGGGCGTCACGCTCGACCGGGCGTCGCGCCTGACGCTGGCCGAGACGGTCGGCTCGGACGTGCCCTTCTTCGCCCTCGGGGCCGCGGCCGTCTGGGCCACCGGCCGCGGGGAGCGGCTGGCGGCGCTGCCGGCCCCGGCGGGGGCGCCGGCCTGCGTCCTGGCCGTCGCCCGCGACGGCGTCGCGACGGCGGCCGTCTTCGAGGCGTTCGACCGGCTGCCCCCACGCCGCGGCGCCGCGTGGGAGCGCGCCGCCGCGGCCACCGAGCGGCTGGCTGGCGGTCTCCGCGCGGGCCTCCCGGCGGCGGAGCTGGTCGGTGGCGCCGCCGAGCTGCGCGACGCCAACGATCTGTGGGCCGCCCTCGTCGCGCTGCGGCCCGACATCGAGCGACTGCGCGCGAGCCTGGAGTCCCGTTCCGGGCGACCGTGGCTGCTCTCGGGCTCCGGGCCGACCCTCTTCGCTCTGTATGCTTCCCTCGCGGAGGCACGTGAGGCGGTCAAGGAGCTGGGCTCCGGGCCGGCCGGCCGGCGCGACGGCGTGCGGCTGATCGCGGCGGGCCTGGGGGCGACGCACCGCCGGCCCATCGACACAGGAGGAACGGCATGACCCACCAGCGGATCCAGACCGACGGGGCACCGGCTGCCATCGGCCCCTACAGCCAGGCGATCAGCACCGGTGAGCTGCTCTTCTGTGCCGGCCAGGTCGGCCTCGACCCGGCGACCGGCCGGCTCGTGGAGGGCTTCGAGGCCCAGGTGGACCGCGCGCTGGACAACGTCGGCGCGGTCCTGGCGGCCGCCGGGATGGGCTTCGGCGACGTCGTGAAGACGACCTGCTTCCTCATCGACCTGGCCGATTTCCAGGCCTTCAACGAGCACTACCGCCGCCGCTTCGGCGAACCGGCGCCGGCGCGTTCGACGGTCGCGGTGGCCGGCCTGCCGCGCGGCGCACGCGTGGAGATCGAGGTCGTGGCCCACCGGGCGGCCCCGGTCGACGCCGTCGCGCGCGGTTGACACCCCGTCGGGCAAGGTCGAAGATGCCGCTCACTCCGATGCCCACCCCGCCCCCAGCCGGCGCCGCGGCGCGGCTCGCCGCGTGGTCGTCCGGCACGTGACCGCAGTCGCCCTCATCCTTGCCGCCGGCCAGGGCACGCGGATGCGCTCGCGCCTGCCCAAGGTGCTCCATCCTGTCTGCGGCCGACCGATGCTGGCCTACGTGGTGGACGCCGCCACCGCCGCCACCGACGGCAAGCCGTGGGTGGTCGTCTCGCCGGCGGTCGAGGCGGCCGTGCGTGCGGCGGTGGGCCCGCAGGTGTGCCTGGCCGTGCAGCCCGAGCAGCTTGGGACGGGCGACGCCCTGCGGGTCGGCCTGGCCCAGGTCGGGACGGCCGTCGAAGAGGTCGTGGTGGCCTCGGGCGACGCCCCGTTGATCGCCCCGGCGACGCTGCAGCGCCTCCTTGCCGCCCGCGCGTCGGCCGGGGCAGCGATGGTCCTGGCCACGATGGAGCCCGACGATCCGAGCGGGTACGGACGGGTCGTCCGTGACGACGACGGGCCCCTGCGCATCGTGGAGGAGAAGGACGCGACGGCGGACGAGCGGGCGCTCGGCGAGGTCGTCGGCGGCGCCTACGCGTTCGACGCGGCCTGGCTGCGGACGGCGCTGGAACGCCTCAGCCCCAGCGCGGCGACCGGCGAGCTGTACCTGACCGGCCTGGTGGCGCTGGCCCGGGCGGATGGTCGGGCGGTGGTGGCGGTGGAGGTGGAAGACGACCTGGAGCTGGCGGGGGTCAACGACCGCGTCCAGCTGGCCACGGTCGAGGCCGACCTGCGCTGGCGGATCCTCGAGACGCACATGCTCGCCGGCGTGACGATGCAGGACCCCACCACGGTCTACGTGGATGCCCAGGTCGAACTGGCGCGCGATGTCGTCGTCGAGCCCAACGTCATCCTGCGCGGCGCCACGGCCGTCGGGGAGGGCAGCGTCATCGGGGCCGGCAGCCAGGTGATCGACAGCCGGATCGGCGCCGGCTGCCGGGTCTGGGCCAGCGTGCTGGAGTCGTCGGAGGTGGAGGACGGCGCCACCGTCGGCCCCTTCGCCCATCTGCGGCCCGGCACCTCGGTGGGTCAGGGCGCGGAGGTGGGCAACTTCGCCGAGTTGAAGCAGGCCCGCCTGGGGGCGCGCTCCAAGCAGCACCACATGAGCTACCTCGGTGACACGACCACGGGGGAGGGCGTCAACGTGGGGGCGGGCACCATCACCGCCAACTACGACGGCCGGCGCAAGCACCGCACCACGATCGGCGACGGCGCGTTCCTGGGCGTCGACACGATGCTCGTCGCGCCGGTCACCGTGGGGGCGGCGGCCCGCACCGGGGCGGGGGCGGTGGTCACCCGCGATGTGCCGCCGGGCAAGCTGGCGGTCGGTGTTCCGGCGCGGATCCGCGAGCCGCGGGCGCGCACCGAGGACCCGGAGACGACCTGATGGAGACCGTGACCGCGATCCTCGTGATCGTGGTCCTGACGATGATCGAGGCGGTCTTCGTGGCCGCCGAGATCTCGCTCGTGACCGTCCGCCGGACGCGCCTGCAGCAGCTGGCCGACGAGGGCAGCCGCAGCGCGCGCCGCGTGCAGCGCGTGGTGGCCACCCCGGCGCGCTACCTGGCCGTCGTCCAGGTCGGCGTGACGTTCGTGGGCTTTCTGGCCGCCGCCTTCACCGCCGTGACGCTCACCAAGGAGATGACGACCCTGCTGCAGCCACTCCTTGGCAGCACCGCCGAGCCGGTCGCCCTCATCGTGGTGACCCTTCTGCTGGCCCTCTTCACGATCGTCTTCGGCGAGCTCGTGCCCAAGTCGCTGGCCCTCGCCCATACCGAGGGCGCGGCCCTCCTCTTCGCCGCCCCGATCGAGTTCCTGATGAGCCTCCTGGGGCCCATCGTGTGGCTCCTGACCACGGCCACGAGCGCCGTCACGCGGCTCCTCGGCGCCGGGCAGATGAGCCCCCAGGCGATGACCACGGACGAGCTCAAGCTGATCGTGGAGCGCGGCGGCCAGCAGGGCATCCTGGAGGCCGAGGAGGAGCAGATGATCAGCGCGGTCATCGAGTTGAGCGAGAGCCGCGTCCACGAGGTCATGGTCCCGCGCATCGACATCATCGCCATCCAGGCCTCCGCGCCTCTCCAGGAAGCCGTGGAGCTGATCATCAGCGAGGGCCATTCGCGGATCCCGGCCTATGAGACCTCGATCGACAACGTCACGGGCATCCTGTACGCCAAGGACCTCCTCCCGTACCTGCGGCCGGACGGCGAGCCGCCGGCCCAGATCCGGCCGCTCCTGCGGGCGCCGGTCTTCGTGCCCGAGTCGATGAGCATCGACGATCTGCTGCACGAGATGCGCCGCCGGCGGGTCCACCTCGCCATCGTCCTCGACGAGTACGGCGGTACGGCCGGCCTGGTCAGCATCGAAGACCTGCTGGAGGAGATCGTCGGGGAGATCCAGGACGAGTACGACGCCGAGGAGCCCATGGTCGTCAAGCTCTCCGACAACGAGGCCCGCATCGACGGGCGGGCGCCGGTGGACGACCTCGTCGAGCTCTTCGACTTGCGACTCGACGACGCGGACGAGGAGGAGTACGACACGGTCGGCGGCCTCGTGTACCACCACGTCGGGGGGATCCCCAAGGTCGGCGACCGGATCCGCCTGGACGGCCTGACCCTGACGGTCGAGTCGACCGATGGGCGCCGCGTGGGCAAGGTGCTCGCCGTGCGCGACGCACGGCCCGACGAGCCCAGCGAGGACGAGACCGCGGCCTAGCCGGACTGCATCAGGTCGCGGTTTCGGCGGGTTCTCACCTGCTGAGCGTTCGCTCGAGACGAGTCGCCGCGCGCTCGTCTGATGAGCAACTAGCGACAGCAGCGCTGTGGTCAAGCCTGCTCCACGCTCAGTCGAGCCGGAGGCGCGCGGTGCCCTGGCGGCGAGTGGTCACTTGGTGAGCATCTGGCAGGCACGGGCTTCAGGATGCAAGGTTCCCCCAAGCTGGAGCGTATAACTTGCGATGACCGAACCGGAGGCGCGGCTTGCCGCGCTCGATAAGGCGTATCGGGATCACGCCGACGATCTCTACCGGATCGCCTTCGGCATCCTGCGCGACGCCGACGCCGCCGTCGACGTCACGCAGGTCGCGTTCTCCCGGGCCTTCGAGCGCTGGAGTCAGTACGACCAGCGCCGGCCTCTCCTCCCATGGCTCCACGGCATCGTTGTCCACGTGGCGCTCGACACCTTGCGGCGGGCTCGCGTGCGACGGGTTGCCGTGGCCGGGAGCGCTCCGGTTACGGGTGCGACGTCGCCAGACGACTTGGCCGGACGGATCGCCGATCGGGCGGCCGTCGACGCAGCGCTCGCGGAACTGCAGCCACCTGCGCGAGCGGCAGTCCTGCTTCACCACCTGTACGGGTACGACTACGCCGAGATCGGCCGGATCCTGGGTACCGGCCCTGGCAACGTCGGATCGATCCTGACCCGCGCGAACGCCCGCATGCGAGACCTCCTCACGGCAGGCGAGACCTCTCTCGGATCCCCAGGTGCGGCCGCCCCGCGGTCGATGCCTGAACGCGAGGTGACCGATGAACCGACTACCTGACCGAGTCACCCAGGACGACGTGGGCCGCGCGGTGCGCGACCTCGCGAATTCGTGGCATCTTCCAGAAAGCGCTCGCGACGGATCGCCGTGGCGGGATCGGATCCGGCGTGAGAGCTCTCGATCCTGGTCGTGGCCGGGGTGGGGCCGCCGCCTCGCCGCAGCCGCAGCCCTGGCGCTGACGGTCACCGCGGTGGCCGCCATTGTCGCGGTCTGGTTAGCGCTCCCACCGCATGGTCCCGCGGCCAGCGGGATCGGCGGAGCCACCCCGACGCCACGGCCGACGCCGAATCCTGCGCTGCTCTACTCCGCGCCGCCGACGGCAACAACGCTTCCGACGCTCCCCGCGTATGTCCTCTTCGGCGCGCAGATGCCGCTCGGGCGCGTGCTGGTCAGCGCAGGCAGCGGCCCTGCCTTGCTTGACCTGAGCAGCGGACACATGACGACGATCGACCCCGCCGCCGCCGGCGGTAGCAGCACGGCCTTCAGGTTACCGGGCGGTGGCTTCCTGTGCGCTTGTGTGACCGTCGTCGAACAGGGGTCCGCAGGCACCTCGACCACGACCGCGACGGTCACGCTGCGGTGGGTGGGTCCCGACGGCACCGCCGAGCGGTCGGTCGTCCTGCCGTATTACGTCGGTCAGGCCGATTCCCAGGTGACGGGCGAGCCGTCGCATGCCGCGATCAGGGCGAGCCTCAACCCTGATGGCTCCGCGCTGTACCTGGGCTGGGCGGTCGAGCGGCCACCGGTGTGGCGGAGTGGCATCGACGTCGTCGACCTCGCCACCGGTCGAATCGTCCAGACGCAGGGCTTACCCGACGTGGCCGACGCTGTGTCCGGTCAGTCGCAGGGCGTCGACGGCGCAACGGTCACGATCGCGCCTGGAGGAGCAACCGCCATGGTCGGTCGGCTGCTCTGGTACCCCGCTGGCGGAGCGCTGGTCTCGTGGCACGCGCTGGCGCCTGTCGGCTCCGGTCGGCTAGGGTCACTCACGCCCCTCCAGGACGATCCGCAAGGCCTTGACGGCGGCGCATGTCCTGGCAATGGCGGGTCCGAGGCGTTCGTCACCACCACGAGCTACTACGAGGTGTGCGACCTGGACACCGGTGCCATCGTCCGTCGGATCGATTCCACCGGTCGGCCTCTTGGCGATACGGTCCTCGCAGGGGGCGGTGGCTTTGGCTTGGGCGAGGGCACCGTCGTCGATCACGCGCGTCACCTTCTCTACGCCTGGGACCCGTTCAGCGGTCGCCTCGTGCGCGTCGACCTCATCACCGGCCGGATCACGGGCAGCGAGGCGCTGCCGAGTCCAACCGCGGCGATCGACCCCGTCGCGGCGGTGGCCCGGGCGCTCGCCGGCTGGCTGGCCCCGGTGGCCGAGGCCAAGATGTACCTCAGCCCCTCGCTGGCCATCTCGGCCGACGGGTCACGCCTCTACGCGCTTGGCACCACGGTGACCGACCCCACCTCGCCCGAGGGTGGCTCAGGCGGGGTATGGGTCTTCGACACGTCGTCGCTGGCGATCGTCGGCCACTGGGCGCCGCTGGCCGACTACATCTCGGTGACCCTCGCCGACGGTGGCCTTGTGTTGGCGGCGGGCATGCCCGGGGTCGACACCAGCGGGGTCCAGAACGACCAGCAGGACGCCTCGGTCGTCGCCTACGACGCCGCGACGGGAAGCGTCCGGATCATCGCCGGTCAGGTGCAGGGCAGCTCCGCGGGCTGGGTACTGTTCCCATCGCAGGGGCCATGATCTGACAGCTCCTCGTGTCTTCGTCAGGTGCTCGCGCGGTGAGCATTCGCCATAAGTGCGCCACCAGAGGCTCGTACGGTGAGCGCCTGGCGGACACCGGCTAGCGGTCAGGAAGGCTCCCACGCTCATCGGGCCCTACTCCAGCTCGGCGGCCCGGTCGCGAAGGCTCACCCGGTGAGCATGTGAGCGGATCGTGCCCTACCAGCCCGCCGGACCGCTTTTGTCGATCGAGGGCTGATCGGCGTCAAGCGCGGTCCCCGGCCCAGTCTCGGGGTCGGAGGGCCGGGTGGCCCGTCGTGCCGGGACGCGAGACCCTTCCGGACGCCCGTCGCGTGGCGGAGACTGTCGCCGAAACGCGTAGCGACGACGTCGGGGAGGGACCAACGATGCGGGTCTGTGTCATCGGCACCGGCGTGATCGGGACGATCTACGGACATCTCATGACCGATGCGGGTCATCCCGTCGTCCACTACGTCCGCGGCATCGATCCCGTGATCGCGCAAGACGGGATCCGCATCCGGCTGCTGGACGGGCGCATGCCAGCGGCGCCGGAGCAGGAGGTGCGGTACCGCGCCCGCCTCGTCAAAAGCCTGGACCCCGACGACGGCTACGACCTGATCCTGGCGAGCGTGCGCCACACGCAGCTATCCGCCCTCGTGCCGGTCCTGGCGGCCGGTGCCGGCAAGGCGGACGTGCTCTTCTTCAACAACCTGTGGACCGGTCTCGGGCCGATCGAGGCGGGACTGGGGCGCGAGCGCTACCTGTGGGGCTTCCCGGTGGCCGGCGGCGGGTTCCGTGACGGGTTCCTGGACGCCGCCCTGCTGGGCGATGTGCACCTCGGCGAACGGGACGGCCGGGGCACCGATCGACTCGCGCGCATCCTGGCGCTATTCGACGGCTGCGGACTCGCCGTCACCCTCCACACGGACATGCTGCCGTGGCTGTGGACGCACTTCGCCATCGAGGCCGGGGTGATCGGCGCCGCCATCAAGGCGGGTGATCCGTCGGTCTTCCTCGACTCGACCGACTGGCTGGAGCAGGCCGTCCTGGCTGTCCGCGAGGCCCTGACGATCGTGCAGGCGAGGGGCGTGGACTGCACGGCGATCGTGGATGCGCAGCCGTTCTTCGGCCCACCGGAGGCGGTGGCGGCCGCGATCCGCGAGCAGTACCGCGTCGATCGCGCGGCCCGCAAGATCATGGAGCGGCACACCGCGCACGACGAGCTGCAGCGCATCTTCTTCGACGTCGTGGAGACGGGCCGCGAGCTCAAGGTGGAGATGCCGGTGCTGACGGCGCTGGCACCCGTACGTGGCCGCGCTCGGGCCGGTGAAGGCCGAGGTGGTTCGCGCCTGACCGACGCGGACGGGGGCCTGCCCCGTCCCCGTTACGCCTCGATGACCGAGGTGATGATCTGAGCGAGGCGCTCGCGGGCCGCCGCGTCCGCGGCGCCGGTGCGTTCCAGCTGGACGAGCGCCTCGTCACGATGGTGGCGCGCCTGCTCGCGCGTGTAGGTGTGGGCGCCGCTGCGCTCGAGCAGCTCGATGATCTCGGCGGTCGTGGCTGACGTAGGCTCCGGTTCGGTCAGGAGCGCCTTCAACCGCGCCCGATCGGTCGGGGCGGCGTGCTCGAGGGCATACAGCACGGGGAGGGTGCGCTTGCGCTTGGCCAGGTCGGTCGGCTGCTTGCCCGTCTCCTGTTCCTGGCCCCAGATGCCCAGCAGGTCGTCGTTGAGCTGGAAGGCGAGGCCCAGGGCCCAGCCGAAGTCGCGATAGGCGGCGATCGTGGCTGCGTCGTCCGTAGCCAGCATCGCGCCCGCCTGGATCGATCCGGCGATGAGGGCGGCGGTCTTCCGCCCGATCATGTCGAAGTACAGCTGGACCGACTGGCGACCCTCCTCCTCCGACGTCCACAGGTCCAGGAACTGGCCTTCGCACAGCGTCAGGCAG